>JAGPVT010000039.1 GCA_018066865.1 Marinobacter sp.
GTGAGCTTTTTCCTTCATTGCTGTTTCTATGGCTGCGCAATAGTCCGCTTCAAACGGTGCAGGGCTGCCAACCAGAATAACCTTCATGCCATGCACTCTTACAGCATGATCCGCGAGTTGCGCATAACGCTCCGGTGGCCAGTTGCGCAATACATGGCTGGCGCAGGGGCTTATAACCAGATTTTTCCGTTCTGATGCAATATGCTTTCTGGCGAACTCGTGGTCACTTTCTGTAAGTGGAATCAGCCATTTTGGCGGAGCCATCTGCAGCCCTAAGGGCTGCAGAAAGCTGGCCAGACAATCACGAACATGCTGCTTCTCGGCAGGCGTAATCCGACGATTTATAAACAGGCTGTGGAGATCTTTGCTGCGCGCTTTGTCATAACCTACCCGGATTTTCGCGGGAATGCAGGCGGAAGCAAGGTTGGCGCGAAAGGCGACCTGCATGTGCAACAAAGCGTCAAACTTACGCCCTTTCATTTGTCTGCGGAGGTCGGAATAGGCCTGGCGCCCAGTCTTCTTGTCAAAGATAATAAACTCGACTCCGGGCAAGTCTCCAATCAGCTTTGCTTCAATTTTGCCGATAACCCAAGTGATCTGTATGCCCGGAACCTGTTCCTGAAGACTAAGCACGACAGGGATGACGTGGGTAACGTCCCCGATGGCGGAGAGCCGGAGAATGCAGATGGACTTCATCGGTTGATAATCCGTTACAGTTTGAAGAAAACGGCTGGTAGAGCTTTACGGTGATTCGTTGATAAACTGATGACTATTCTACCTTACTTACCTGTCGTCGTCCTGTGGGCCGTGCTGGTGTATGGATAGCTGCCCATTGCTGTTGCCCGGGGTTGTATGACTGAGTCTGAGATATGTAAACGAGAAAACAGCTCATCTCTTCTTGTTAACTCTGAGTTTAGCGGGGATGTGACAGAGGACTGGTTTGTGGCGGAATACTGGGGCAGCAAAGCCTCTCCAGTAGGCAGCGGGGGCCGCGGAGGAGCTTGGTTTATCAATGCGGCTGGGCAGCAACTCGTTTTGCGAGAATATCTTCGCGGCGGGCTCGCCTCTCATATTTCCCGGAAAACCTATACCTATACCGGCGAGCACAATGTCCGGTCATTCTCGGAATTTCGAGTCCTTAAACGCATGATCTCTATGGCCTTGCCGGTACCCAGGCCCGTGGCAGCCTGGTTTCGGAAAGTGTCTCCCATCCAGTACCGTGCAGCTATCATTATCGAGCGCATACAGGGGGCCAAACCATTGGCAGATCTGATTGGCATGCTTAGTGGCGCTGACTGGTATTCGCTTGGTCAAACGATTCGTCGATTTCACGACGCAGGCGTGCGGCATGCAGATCTGAACTGTTTCAATGTGCTGGTTGTAGAAAAAGACTTCTTCCTGATTGATTTCGACAAGGGGTGTATTATGCCTTCGGGTTCACGATCGAACTGGAAAACTGACAACCTGAATCGCTTTGCGCGCTCTTTGAGAAAAGTTGGGGGTGATGCCGCCTTGAATCAGGTTTGGGATTCATTTTTGAACGGATATGAAGGGAGTTCTACCGCTTGAGAGATCAAACTGAAAAGCGGGCCATGCCGGCAATTTTATGTCTGACTGACGCCTGCGACCGCCCGGAGAGCGAGCTCTTCATAGGTCTTAAGAGTGCCGGGTTCGACGTAGATGTCATGTGCAACCCCAAAGGCCGGAACTATCAGCGGTTGGTTGATGAGGGCCTGGTGGCGCAACCAATGGCGCTCGAAAACCGCTTTGATAAGGAAGGCACCTCTGCGATCAGGGCGCAGCTAAAGAGTAAGAACTACGATGTTATCCACGCGTACAATCCGAGGGCATTGGCCTGCGCTCTTCGGGCGTCTAAAGGAACCGATATCAAAATCGTGGCGTATCGGGGGATTATCGGCAATGTCAGTTTTTTAAATCCCGAATCCTGGATAACATTTTTGCACCCCAGGGTTAGCAAGATTGTGTGCGTAGCCGATGCGATCAAGGAGTATCTGGCAAATCTCAGTCTTCTATGGATGCACATCCCGGATGAGAAGCTCACGCGCATCTACAAAGGCCACGATCTTGCGTGGTATCAGGCAGAGCCAGCTGATCTGGGGCAATTTGGTGTTCCTGAGGGGGCTTTTGTAGTGTGTAGTACCGGGCGCAACAACCCCAGGAAGGGATACGATGTTCTGATTGATGCTATGGGCCGGCTTCCTGATGACGTCAATGCACACCTGGTACTCGTGGGTGATGCAATCGACAATCAGGAGCTGAAGGCTCAGGTGGAGCAGTCCCCGCACCCTAAGCGTATACACTTTACTGGTTATCGGAGTGATGCGCCGGCCATTGCCGCCGCGAGTGATGTGTTTGTTTTACCTTCGACTGAGCGGGAAGGTCTGCCAAGAGCCGTTATTGAAGCTATGGCTTATGGTGTGGCACCGATCGTGACTGATGTTGGTGGCATGCCCGAACTGGTCGAGGATGGGGTGAGCGGGCTTGTGGTTCCCCCGAAGAATGCTGCCGCTCTGTCTTTGACGATAGAGCAGCTTTACCGTGACAGGGAATTACTCGAAAAGTTAGGGCTGGCCGCCAGGGAGCGAATTACGAACGACTTTCATACGTCGCAAACTGTTCGTGAAACCGGCGACCTCTATAAAACACTGACGAGTAGAAACTGAATGCGTCGGTATCTGTTTTTCGTTAACCAGCCGTACTCCTACTCGATCCTGCGCCCTTTGCAGGATGAAATTCGTCGTCGTGGCGACGAGGCCGCGTGGTTTGTTGCTGGCTGTTCGACGGCTCCTCTTCGGCCCGATGAACGGCGCCTGAAAACAGTGCGGGAGGTTATGGGTTACAGTGCGGACGCGACCTTCGTACCGGGTGATTGGGTACCCTACTTTTTCCCGGGCATCAAGGTCGAGGTTTTCCATGGTATGGCGCGAAACAAGCGTGGCCACAGTAGCGAAGACGAGAGTGATCACTATCGGATACGCGGTTGGTTCGATCTATACTGCACGCACGCAGCAGGCGACACAGACAAGTTCCAGGCGCTGGCGGAGCAACATCAGCATTTTGCCGTAGCCCACACCGGCTGGCCAAAACTGGACCCTCTTTTGTCACAGCCGCACGAGGGACGGCGCCACCGAGCTAAAGGCGATCTGCCCGTCATCTTTTATGCCTCAACCTTCAGCCGTTCCGTAACCTCGGCGCCGGCTCTCGTCGATAAAATCAGTGAGCTGGCGGCGAGCGGCCGCTGGAAGTTTATTGTTACTCTGCACCCGAAAATGGACCCTTCCGTGGTCCAGCGCTACCGGAGTCTGGCGTGCAACAACCTGCGCTTTATCGAGAGCGATGAAGATCTGCTGCCAATTCTGCCGGAAGCTGACGTTATGTTATGCGACACCTCGTCAATCATGTTCGAGTTCATGTTTCTGGATCGCCCTGTGGTTACCTTCAGAACCAGGATGCCCGGGCCCTATTTAATTGATGTGGACAAGGCGGAGGAGCTGGAGCCGGCACTGGAGAAGGCCCTGGAATGCCCTGAGTCGTTGATGACGTCGGCAAGAAGCCTTTGTGATGACCTGCACAGTTATCGCGACGGATGCTCCAGCGCTCGTGTCCTGAATTCGGTGGACGACTTCCTGGCCAACAAAAAGGCTGGGTTGCGTAGCAAACCCCTGAATTTGCTTAGAAAGCTCAAAGTTCGTCGGCGCTTGCGTCGAGAACTGAAATTATTTGACGAGAGACGTTAGTATCTAGCGTCTTAGGTGCTCTCCATCTAGGAGAGTTTGTACTATTCTCGATCAGGCTCGGAGGGGCGGCGGTCGAGAGTCCAGAGCCCAACGTATTTGTTAAAGGTAACCTGTGCATAAGTGACCGCTGTCAGATACCCTACCGCACCATCAAGAAACCCGAACCGGACAAAATAAACCTGCACAAATGTCATCAAACCCCTGAGGGTAGGGTAGATCATAGTGTGTGTTTTCTTGCCCTTCCGATGCTTTTCCAGCGATCCCAGCCAGGCATACTTAGCGCTTTTTTCCAGTGAGTGGCCAAAGTCCCTGTGAGTGTAGTGAGTCAAGCGACCGCGCAGCGTTCGGATCTTTCTTCCTTCTGGTATCAGAATTCGCTCGTGCACCAGGGCGTCGGAGAAGCGAACGCCTTCTCGCCGGAACAGTCTCAGTGGTGCCCTGCCACTGCGGCCGAAATCCAGGCGAGCGCCATAAATAGTGACGGCCCAGGGGAGTTTGTAAGCATCTGCGTCGGGATCGGCAAGCCGGTGATTGATTTCACGGGCCAGTTCCGGCGTGATGCGCTCATCGGCATCCAGTGACAGCACCCAGTCGCCAGTGGCTTTTTCCAGTGCTCTCTGTTTCTGAATGCCGAAGCCGGGCCAATCAGTGACCTCAAGGATGTCTGCATACTGCTTTGCAATCTCAACGGTTCTGTCCGTGCTTCCGCTATCCAGAACGATAATCTCATCGGCAACCAATCTCGCCGATTTCAGGCAATCGGCAATGTGGTCTTCCTCGTTTTTAGTGATGATTGTGGCCGATACGGTTTTCGTCCGTTGCCGCACGTAAGAGGTGCCCAGCTCGTTGAACAGTGCAGCGGCAATGCCTGAAACAGACAGCAGGTAGAAGGTCAGGAACAGCGTTCGGTTAAAGGTCGCTTCGGTCAGCCCGAAGAGGAGGTAGCCAACACTGACCATTGAACCTGCCACTGCCAGATGTGCTGTCGCGGTGTGGGTGCTGAACAGGTGTCGTGCAAAAATTGCCAAAGGTATGAAAATCAGGAATGCCCAGCTCAGAATGCCCGGGATACCGATTTTAGCGGCAATGTTAAGTAAATCGTTGTGGGCATGGCCGGCGCAACAGTCGATCAGCACGGCAGAGGACTCTCCGGATGCGACTGAGGCCTCGATTTCGCGTGTATAGCCTCCGAGACCGACACCGGTCCAGGGGTTGTCTGCAAACATGTGCCAAGCCTGCCTCCACACTTCCATCCGGATGGTGATGCCGGAATCAAGGGTGTCATCGTTCATAAGCCCGTCGATTTGCCCGGACATCCGGTCGTTGGTTGCGATGGCAGTCATCAGTAAAACGGGAATTGCAATCAGGCTGACGATGCGTAAGTTTCTGCTGAGCAGTGGAACCAGCAGCAACAGAAGAAAGGGCAGTGCAATCAGATTGCTCCGGGTTTGCGACAGCATAGCAATCGCGGCCGCTCCGACACCGGTTACGATAAAAAGCAGGGCAAGCGGGCGTCGTTTGCTGCGATAGAAAAACAGCCCGCCCGTCAGGGTGAGAAAGCTGCCCAGTAGTGCGATATTCCCAAAACTGATCGGGTTTATTCCACCGCCGAAGCGGCTGCTCAGAAGCAGTTCTAAAGAGCCTTGGTTTGTGAGCAACGCTGAACCCAGCAAGCCAAAAATGGATACAGCCATCAACCCGGCACCGGCAAATACTGTGTTTGCTCCGAGTCGGGCATAGCTCAGGGCGATAATCAGGGGCCAGAACAGAATAAAGCGGGCATGAGTACCGAGCGTTTTTCCGCCTTCATAACTAAAGCCCTCAAGGGCCCAGGAATACACGTTTACAAGGACGAAAAACCAGAACGCAAAATGCAGCAAACGTAACTCTTTGGGCTTATCCCACCCCGCTTGATACAGGGATTTCCGGTAGCTGATTACAAAGCCGGTGATGGCAAGCAACAGGGTGGCAGCTGCCAGTACGCTGGACGATAGAAGTGCGCCCGCGACACCGATTACAAAAAGCAGGTGGATAGGCTTTTTGAAGCGATTGGTCATGTCAGCAGACCCGGTCCGGATTGTAGGGGTTGATTTCGCCTGCTGGCCGGTGCCGCATGCGCTTGTATTCCCACTGATACTGCCCGGGAATATCCCGGATACACTGCTCAACAGACTGATTCAGGGCAGTTGTGGCTGCCACCACATCCTTGTTATCCAGGCCAGGTTCGGTTTCGCGCACCACAATGCGAAACCCGCGCGCGTTATCGAGTCTTTCGGCGTAGGTGATCAGAACCTTGGCACCGGTGCGCTGCATGAGCTTCGACACCAGAGTCATGGTTTTGACTTCCATGCCAAAAAACGGAGCAAAGGCATTGCCTTTGCCGCGCGGGGACTGGTCAGGAAGGATTCCGGCAACGCCGCCTTCCCGGAGAATCGAGGTCAGCCTTACAAGCCCCCGCCTGTCGCCACGCACGAGTTCTGAGCCCAGCCGGCCCCTTACCCGGATCATGTAGTCTTCGAATTCCGGCATGTTAGGCGGACTGTACAGTGCGGCCATTTTGTAACGGGATGAGAAAAACAGTCCCGCCAGCTCCCAGTTCCCGAGGTGCGGCGCGAGCAGGATCAGCCCGCTGCCGTCAGCCATGGCTTCGTCGATTAGCTCAAGACCCTCAGTCTCCCGAACCAGGCCAAGGCACTTTTCAACCGGCCACTCCCACATCAAAGGCACTTCAAGCATTGTCATCCCTGTATTCATCAGCGATTCTTTTGCCATGGCTGCGCGTTCGGGTTGTGACAGCTCAGGGAGGCAAATAGAGAGGTTGATGTCGGTAACCTCACGAGGCTTGGCTGGCAGTTTCCACATGAGTAAGCCCACAAGCTTGCCAATCCTTTGGGCGCTTGCAAGAGAAAACCAGCCAGCAATACGCAGAAGGCCTGCAACAAAAAAATACTTCAACTTGCTCATTTTCTGCCGTACCGGTCTTCGTATCTGACAATGTCATCCTCTCCAAGATAGGAGCCAGATTGCACCTCG
>JAGPVT010000043.1 GCA_018066865.1 Marinobacter sp.
CTGAACGTATTCCCGCAGCTTTTTGTTTTTGTTGAAGCGCCGCTTTGTCACTCTTGTTTTTGTTGTCGTGCGCTAATAAGAGTGCAGTTGGTGTGCCAGTTTTTGAAAGTTGTTTATTAACAATTGGTTGGGATTTTGCGGTATGTAAGTGTTACCCCGTATTCTGTATAAGTGTTACCCGTAACGAGTGCTTTTTCTGTGAAGTGTTACCAAGGGGAACATGCGGTAACAGCTGAGTAGGCGTTCATGCTTTTGGTGGGCAGGCTGCCCATGCCCTGAAGAAATCAGTCCCCGGAGGTTTTCTTGCGAGGGATGCCAAGGCGTTGCCTGCGCTCCCATAGGGATTTTCGGCTGATGCCCAGTTTCTGGGCCAGCTCCGTCTCGCTCATGCGATCCTGGTTTTCCAGTACGAAATGTTGGAAGTAGTCTTCCAGAGAAAGGTCGCTGGCGCCTTCAGTGTCGCGGGTGCGAAGCTGCTCGTTATCGCCCTCCACCAGCGATTCGGGGATGTATTCGTCACCACCCTCGCCGTCGAGATCCAGCAGTGAGGGAGTGATGATATCGCCATCGCACAGGATACTGGCCCGTTCAATGGCATTTTCCAACTCCCGAACGTTGCCCGGCCAGCGGTGTCGCTCAAGCGCTCGCATTGCTTCGGGGTTCAGGTTCAGGTTCGGCTTGCCCACCCTGTCGCCCTGGGTAACAAGAAAGCGCTGGGCGAGTCCGAGGATATCGCTCTGGCGTTCGCGCAGAGGTGGAATCCGTATCTGCATCACGTTAAGACGATAATACAGGTCTTCGCGGAACCCGCCGGTGCGGGTCATTGCTTTCAGGTTTCGGTGGGTTGCAGCGATCATCCGCACATTGACCTTCCGGCTCTGGGTTGACCCCACTTTTCGGATTTCGCCTTCCTGGAGGACACGCAGCAGGCGCGCCTGTGCTTCGGCTGGCAGCTCACCGATCTCGTCCAGAAACAGGCTGCCACCATCCGCAGCTTCAATCAGGCCTGTTCGGGCAGAGACTGCACCGGTGAATGCACCTTTTTCATGACCGAACAGTTCGGATTCAATAAGGCTTTCAGGAATGGCGGCGCAGTTTACAGAGATCAGCGGCTTTGTAGCGCGCGGGCTTAAAAGGTGAAGCGCTCGGGCGACCAGCTCCTTGCCGGTGCCGGATTCGCCCTGCACCAGTACGGTTGTTTCTGTTGGTGCTACTTTGCGTATAAGTATGAACACCCGCTGCATCGGTTCACACTGGCCGTACATGATGCTGGCAGGGTCGCCGTTTTGTGAGGACGCTTCTGAACCGCTCTGACGTTCGGAAGCCGATGACATGGTGCGAGCGAGAATGCTTTCCACGGCGGCCAGCATTTCATCGTGATCAAAGGGTTTGGCGATGTATTCCACCGCCCCCATTTTCATGGAGTCCACCGCAGAGCGCAGGCTGGCGTAACTGGTCATGATCAGCACGGGTGTGCTCGGTGCTCTGTTAATCATTTCCGTGCCGGCGGCACCGGGTAGGCGCAGATCTGAAATAATCAGGTCAAACTGGTCCGGATCGTGGTCCTGCTCGGCCTCTTCCACTGAGCCGACGTCCTCAACGTCATAGCCGGCGTGCAGTAGCAGCTTGCGGACGGCGGAGCGAATAATGTCTTCATCTTCCACGATCAGAATACGGGGCATGGCAGTTTCAGAACCTTTCATTCGGGAGGGTGGTGGAGTTGTCTGTCTCCGGCTCATATGCAGGCAGTTTCAGCCGCATGCAGGTGCCAAGCCCGGTTGCCGGGTAAGCAGGGCTTTCAACCTGAATATTACCGTAGTGCTCTTCAACGATGCTGTACACCAGCGACAAACCCAGCCCAGTTCCCTTGTTGGTTGCTTTGGTGGTGTAGAAGGGCTCAAACACGTGGTCAAGCTGATCTGAAGGTATTCCTGAGCCTTGGTCAACGACTTCGATGATAGCTGAGTAATCATCATCCTTGCCAGTTACCCGGATTGAACCGCCCTCTGGCGATGCGTCCCGGGCGTTAGCCAGGAGGTTTACAAAAACCTGCACAAGCCGTTGCTCATCACCCAGTATCTGGAGTGTTTCGGGGCAGTCGTTGATGTAATGAATGCCAAGCCCTTTATCGCTCAGGGACAACAGGTTGATGGATTCGTCGACACAGCGGCGGATGCTCACGGGCTCATATCGGTTCACCTGTGCGTGGTTGCCGGTGCGTGCAAAATTCATCAATGATTGCAAAATGGTTGATATGCGCCGGGTTTGCTGTTGAATCTGGCTTGCTGTATCGAGAATTTCCGGATTATCGGTTTCCAGTTTGAGGTTCTGTGCAAGAGAAGAAATGCCGGTCACCGGGTTGCCTATTTCGTGTGCTACGCCTGCGGCCAGGCGTCCAACCGAGGCCAGGCGCTCGCTGTGCATCAGTTCATCTTCAAGCAACCGGATTTCAGTCTGGTCTTCCACCAGGATGATACTGCCACCATCGGGGTGGTCAGGCCCACTGAGGGCAGCCTTGTGCAGGTTCAGCCAGTGGGGCCTACCTTTGAGGTCCAGCCGGTGTTTGTAGCGATGCAGATCTTCGCCGCTGTTGAAGTCATCCAGCAGGTGGTGCCAGTGGTCTGGCAGCGCCATCAGCCGGGCGCCCACAACATCGTCGGCGGTGATTCCCGTGAGTGCTTCAATGGCATGGTTCCACATGAGGATTTCACCATCCTCACCCACGGAGCAGGCCGGAATCGGCAGGTTCTGCAGGGTCTGGCGGTAGTGCCGGCGAAGGTTGTCCAATTCGCCGGCGAGACCGGTCAAACGGTTCTGATAATCTCCTAAAGCGCGCTCTACGTAGCGAATATCCTGAGCCGTGCCGCCCCGGGTCATGGGTTTGAAACCGAGGTGGCGCTTGACCATATCCCGGGCCACTGACGGCCCCAACAATCCTGAGAGATTGATTTCAACCTGGTCGCGAAGTCGTCTTAGTTGGTAGGGCCGGTACTCAACACTGGGGAGTTTCAGTTGCCCGAGGGCCCGCTCAACTTCCCGTTTCGCAACTCCCAGGCCCAGGGGTTCTGCCATTTGTCGCACAAAGTCAGCGGAGGAGCTTGCAAGCAGTTCGCGGCGTTGCGGGCGTGAGAGTGCACCCAGGGAGCAAGCCTCTGCGGCGCTTGTTTCCTCGTTGGTGCTTGTGCTGAGAACCGAGATCAGTGCGAACACCGTTACGTTCGCGGTCAGGCTTACAAACGTAAATATGTGCCAGTTGCTGTAATCCGGAATCAGCGGGGCGCCCAGCCACTCAAGCAGGTTGGCTGTATGGGAGAACGGCAGTACCAACGTAACCACCCAGATCACCAGCCCGGCAACAAGCCCTGCAATCAGCCCGCGGCGGTTCCCTTCCGGCCAGTAAATAACGCCCAGGGCACCGGGCAGCAATTGCAGGGTTCCGGAAAGCGAAATTGCCCCGAGAATGGACAAGTCCAGGTTCTTGCCAAGTGTCTCATGGAATAGCAGTGCCAGAAGGATGATTGCGGCAATCAGCAGGCGCTTGGTCCATTGCAGCCAGCGATAGATATCACCCTGGTCCTTTGGGGTTTTCAGTGGCAACACGACGTGGTTCAGCACCATTCCGGCGAGTGCCAGGCTGCTGACAATCATCAGACCGCTGGCGGCTGAAAGCCCGGCAATGTACATAAGCAACGTGAGGGCCGGGCTTTCCAGTGCCTGGGCTATTCCCAGCGTGTAAAAATTCGGGCCTGTAGTAACCCCCAGTGCCTGGCCACCCCACAGAATCAGCGGGACGGGAATGCCCAGGAATAACAGGTAAAGGGGTAGCCCCCAGCTGGCCTTGGCGAGAGCTTTGGGTGACGGGTTTTCGCTGAACGTCATGTGGTACATGTGCGGCAGTACAACCGCGCCGGCGAATGACATCAACATAAGTGCACGCCAACTGCCGTCATCAACGCTAAGGGACATGGTAGTGGCCGGGGTGGTGTTGCCTTCCAGCCAGACGTCCAGGCCGCCCATGCCACCGAATACGCCGAAGAGAACAGCGCCGCCAATGACCAGAAGAGCGATAAGTTTGACCAGCGAGTCGAAGGCAATGGCGAGTACCAGCCCTGGATGGTTTTCTGCATCCTGGTTGCGGCGGGTGCCAAATAGCATGGCGAATAACACCACGATCAGGCTGAACATAAAGCTGATCAGGTGTGGTGAGGTTTCCGGGGCGAGGATGCTGGCAGATGTCGATACGGCCTGTATCTGCATGCTCAGCAGAGCAAGGATGGCAACGCCCGAACACAGAGTAACCAGTGTCCCGGCCCATTGGCTGCGATACCGATAGGCAAACAGATCGGCGAGTGAGGTTAGTTGATAGGCCCGGCCGATCCTCATGATGGGGTTGAGCAGAACCGGAGCCAGTAAGAAGGCGCCGCTAATACCGAGATAATAGGCGAGGAAGCCGTAACCGGATTCGGCCGCCATGCCGACTGCTGCGTAAACCGCCCAGATTCCTGCATACACGCCAAGGCTCAGGGTGTAAACCAGCGGGTGACGTACCCAGTGGCGGGGCACTATGCCTCGCTCGGTCATCCAGGCAATGCCGAACAGGAGGATAAGATAGAGCAGGCTGGCGAGCAAAAGCCCTGACGCACTAAAACTCATTCGGGTCCCGCCGCCATTCCAGCCAGAACCCTATGGCTATAAGGCCTGCCCATACCACGAAGGGGCTATACCAGGCGTTCCCGGGAGAGGTCCACCAGTCAAGAATGTTGGGTGAAAATATATAGATGGCCAGAACCAGCAGAAAAACCAGACGGTATATATACATCAGGCATGCTATCCGCGCTGAGGTTTGTGAAAGGCTTTATACCATGTCGATCATCGGTCTGTCAGGTGAATGGCACCACGACGCCAGTGCATTTGGGCCCATTCGAGTGACGCTTCGACCGACCCCGCCAGCAAAGATTTCGGTGGCTTCTGCCCCAGCGCCCCGAGAGCCCCAAACAGATTCCTTACCGCACTGCGGTTGTCGAGGGCAGGTGCGCGGTTCTGTTTGCTCAATTTTTGCCCCTGCTCGTTAACGATAACGGGAACGTGGAGCCAACGTGGTGGTGTTGCCGTCAAGGCGTGGTAAATCTGTAGTTGCTGAGCGGTCATATCGAGCAGATCCGAGCCGCGGACCACGTCGGTAATACCCTGTTCTATGTCGTCCACCACAACGGCAAGCTGGTAGGCGAAAAAGCCCTCTTTTCGTCGAAGAACCGGATCATCGATTTCTGCACGTACACGATGGTGTTGCAGCCCCAATAACTGGTCCTGCCACTGGCATTGCTCGTCGTTCAGAGCAAACCGGATGGCGGATGGTTGATTGCTGATCGCCGCATTGCTGTTCCTGCAATGCCGGGGATGTCGGCCATTATTGGCCTGCAGTTGTTTGCGTGAGCAGTTGCAACGATAGGCAGCGCCCTCACTCCGCAAGTGTTCGATGGCTGAGTGGTAGGCCTCGTGCCGTCGAGACTGGAAGAGGACTGGCTCGTCGGAAAACAGGCCGTGTGCATCAAGGCTGTTGAGGATTTCGCCGGTGGCTTCTGGTGGCTCTCGCAGAGGGTCGAGATCTTCGATACGGACGAGCCATTGTCCTTCGCAGGATTTCGCTTCCAGATAGCTGGCCAGAGCGGTAACAAGTGAGCCGAAATGAAGCGGCCCTGTGGGGGAGGGCGCAAAGCGGCCCCGGTAGTTGCGCGAGTTTGTCATGGGTACGACAGATTGGCCGGCAGGATCTTTAGGGTCTGCGCCGGCCATGTCGGTCGTATGGCTTTAGATGCCAGTCTGGCGCTCTCGGATTTCGGCAAGTGTTTTGCAGTCAATGCACAGCGTCGCGGTTGGGCGTGCCTCAAGGCGGCGGGTACCGATTTCAACTCCGCACTGGTCGCAAAAGCCGTAATCATCTTTGTCGATGCGATCGATGGTCTGGTCGATTTTCTTGATCAGTTTGCGCTCGCGATCGCGGGTGCGCAGCTCCAGGCTGAACTCTTCTTCCTGGGTTGCGCGATCACTTGGATCCGCGTAATTTGCAGCATCTTCCTGCATGTGGTGCATGGTGCGGTCCACTTCCTCCATAAGCTGTTGCTTCCATTGCAGTAGCAGCTCTTTGAAGTGCTCGAGCATGTCAGCACTCATGTAGTCTTCACCCTTCTTCATTTCATAAGGAGTGAAGTTGGTGAAATTTTCGTTTTTTGATGTGTTTGCCATTGAACCCGGCCTCTTTTTTATACTTCACAAGGACGCTTTGCTTCTCTGCGCGCCAGCCCCCGTGGCGGCGCGGCCATAACCTGGATGAAGCGGTCGTCCTGAAACGGGATTTGGCGGAAAATAGCAGATTAGTCACTGGGGTGCCAGTCCTGTGATGCCCACTTCGCATTTGGAGAGCCTATGAAGTTTCCAGAACCCTTGATGGAAGGGCGTCTGATTCAACGTTATAAGCGTTTTCTGGCCGATGTACGGTTACCTGATGGTACGCAAGTAACGGCTCACTGCCCGAATACCGGTTCCATGCTCGGTTGCCAGCCAGCGGATGGCAGGGTTTGGCTGAGCCGCAGCGATAACCCGGCGCGCAAACTGGCCTATACCTGGGAGCTTGTTGAAACCGCTCCCGGAGTACTTGCCTGTGTGAATACTGCAAGACCCAACGCTCAGGCGCGAGAGGCGATTGAGGCAGGTCGTGTCAGCGAGCTGCCCGGATACGGTCAGTGCCGCTCAGAAGTAAAGTATGGCGAGGAAAGAAGCCGGATTGACCTGTTGCTTTCAGGGCATGAGACAGAACCTGATGCTTGGGTAGAGGTAAAGAACGTAACCCTTGAGGAAAACGGTCAGGGCTTCTTTCCCGACGCGGTAACGACCCGCGGGCAGAAGCATCTGCGAGAGCTGATGACTCAGGTTGCGTTGGGTGATCGCGCTGTGCTGTTTTTTGTGGTGAACCATACAGGCATTGAAACTGTGAGGCCTGCAGATCACATCGACCCGCACTACGGCCAGTTGTTGCGGCAAGCGTGTGATGCGGGTGTGGAAGTGATCGCCTATCGCGCATCCCTTGCTAACGAAGATGGCAGTCCATCTGGTGAAATGACCTTGGCTGAACCGGTGCCGGTTATTCTGGAAGTCTGACTTCCAGACTATCCCCGGCTTCCCGTATATCCAGTGCTGTGAGCGCGTCACCCTGGCAAGGCCCGGCAATACACTCACCATCCCCGGGTTTGAACAGGGCGCCATGGGTTGAGCACTGAAGGAACAGGTTGTCGGTATCCATAAAGCGGCCTGGCATCCAGTTCAGCTCAACGCCCATATGGGGGCACTGATTCAGGTAGGCTCTGGGCGTGTTGCCGTCCAGAAACACGAAGCCGGTTAGTGGCAGAGTGTCGATTTTCTGTTCGGCAACGGCCACCGAGAACTCGACAAACTGGCCATTCTGTAACGCGTGTTTAGAGCATATCGACTGCCACGGGTTCTCTTGCCTACCGGTCATTGCTGAGCACGGTATCGCATTCGAGTGCCATGGTTCAGAGACATTAAAATCTCCTCGGCCTCAAGCCTGTGCGGGAAAAAGCACCCGGAAATCTTGGCGCCCGCAATGCTTGCGCCTTCCATGCTCGATTGGCTGAAATCGATGCCCCTGAGGTCCGCACCCCGAAAATAGGCGTGGCTCAGGTCAAGCCCTTGAGCATCCAGCCCGCGCAAGTCGAGCCCCCTGAAGTCTCCATGGGCAAAGCCGGGAAGCTCGCTTCGCGCTGATTTTTCGGCATTGAAGGCGGCAATGTCTTCCTGGCGAAGTGTTTCGTAGAGCGGGTCCTTAATATAACGCACGGCATCGGTTCCCATGATCGTTCCTTATAGCGTTTTATTCCGGTTCTTCAGCGGTGTAAAGGTTGCCCGGGCGTTTTACGGCCTTGATATAGTGCTCGCCGATTAGCTGTGAGTCAGGCCAAAGTGCTGTCGAATTCTGTCAGCAACCGCCTCCGCTACATGCTCCTGATCGCTGCGAAGGTGAGCCGTGTAGGTTTTTTCTTCAACTGTAAGGGGTTCAAACCAGTCTTTCTGGGCATCCAGCAATTCTTCTGTTGCTTCCGAGGCGTCGCCCTTGCGTTTGCGCGCCCATTCCTTGCGTAGCTCCTCGGGAGCCTCGCAGTGGATCAGTGCAAAGGGGACCCCCTGGCTCTCTGCGACAGCAGCAAACAGGGCGCGCTCACGTTCTTTCAAGCAGGCGGCATCGACGATAACCGGCAAGCCAGAAGCGAGCAGGTCGCTGGCAAGCGTCGCCAGACGTTCATAGGTCTTTTCGTTGGCCTCGGTGGAGTACAGGTTTCCTCCGGTAGGCGACTTACTGTCCTCCAGCGGTGCCAACCCATGCAGCCGTTTGCGCTCAACGTCGGAGCGAAGGCGAATAAGACCCAGCTCGCCCGACATGGCTGCGCTGACACACGTTTTACCGCTGGCGGACAGGCCCACGGTGGCCAGCAGGTAACGGTTCGGAATGCTGCTGTAATCTTCTGCCAGCTGAGCATACTCGTGGTAGCGCTGCATCAATCCTTCTTTTTCCTGCTCGCTCAGTGTCGGGTTGGCCATTGTGAATAGCGCAATCTTGGCACGCACAAGCGCACGGTAGGCTTTGTACAAGGGCAACAGGGGCAAGGCTTCAAAATCGTCGCGGTACTCCAGATAAGTATTCAGGACCAGGTTCGCCAGAGCAGGCTCGCGTCGGGACTCCAGATCCATCAGCAGGAATGCCAGGTCATTGATGACATCAATCCAGCGGAAGGGCTCGCTGAATTCAATGCAGTCGAAAACCGTAACCTTGCCTTCGTAAACAGTGATGTTAGCCAGGTGCAGGTCGCCGTGACATTCGCGTACAAAACCGTCGCTACGACGCCTGGCAATAAGTTCCCGGTGGCGCTCGAAGGTGGTTTGCGTCCAGGCTTCGAGGTTGTCGAGCTGGCTGAGCAGGGTGGCATCGCTGATCATTGGCCGGATCTGGTCGAAGTTTTCCTGCATGGCCGCGTACACCGCTTCCGGTGTGCCCAGAGGCTTGTCTTCTGGTATCGGCTCCAAGCTGTCGTGGAAATCTGCCACCTGCTGCGCAAGGCTGGAAAGCAGCTCCGGTTTTAGCTCTCCGGATTCCTGTTGCTGATCAAACAGCTGGTTCTGGCGGAACTGACGCATTTTCAGCATGTATTCGAACGGCTCTCCCTCGCCGCCGATGACGGGCTGCTCTGGCGTTCCGGTAATCGGGAGTACTTCCAGGTAAAGTGGTTCCGCCAAGCGACGATTAAGGCGCAATTCTTCTTCACAAAAGTGCTTGCGGCGCGCCAGCGTGGAGAAATCAAGAAACCCGAAATCCATGGGCTTTTTGATCTTGTAGGCGTACTGGCCGGTCAGGATTACCTGAGAGATGTGAGTTTCGATAATCTGGAATCCGTCAACCGGATGGTTGTACAGCTCGGGGTTCTGCAGTGCCAGTAACAGATTGCCTGGGGATGTTTCACTCACGGTGTGCTCCTCGCTTCCCTGAACTCATTGATTTTTATTGCCCCATCATAGCGGTCAGGTTACAGAAATAACACATAGTTGATGTGCCTTATATCGTGCAGGCTTCGTTATAATCCGCCTATGAAAAAAAACAGATCCTCTTCGAAGCCAAATAGAAAACCCCAAAGTAAAAACAGCCGGAACGGTCGCAGCGCCTGGTTCTGGAAAATGTTTGTCCGTGTGTCCGCCATCGGCCTTGTGTTGCTGGCAGGCTGGATGGTCTATCTCGATGCGGTTGTAACTGACCGGTTCGAGGGGCGGCGGTTTGAAGTGCCCTCGCGGGTTTATGCGCGCCCTCTGGAGCTATACGACGGTGCCGGTGTGAGCTCCGGAGCACTTGAGCGTGAGCTGGCGCTGTCTGGTTACAGAAAAGGTGATGGTGTAAGACCTGGCAGCTATCGCCGCAACGGCGGACACTTTGTTATCAGCACCCGTGGCTTCCGCTTTCCTGATGGCGATGAACCCCGGCGGAAGCTCGCACTGAACATCTACGGAGACCGGATTCAGGACTTTTCCGTATCCGCCGGTGACAGCGCTGCGATTGTGCGGCTGGAGCCAGCCCGCATCGGTGGCATCTATCCAGCTCACAAAGAAGACCGGATTCTGGTGCGTCTGGATGATGTTCCTGCACTGTTGCCTGCTGCGCTTATGGCGGTAGAAGACCGGAAATTCTATGACCACTTCGGAATTGCTCCCACCTCTATCGGTCGCGCCATGCTGGCCAACATGCGCGCTGGGCAAGTCGTTCAGGGCGGCAGTACCCTGACACAGCAGTTGGTAAAAAACTTCTTTCTTACCCGGGATCAGACCCTGCTGCGCAAGGGCAATGAGGCCTTGATGTCGATTCTGCTTGAGTTGCATTACGAGAAAGACGACATACTGGAAACCTATCTGAACGAAGTGTATCTGGGACAGGCCGGCACCCGAAGCATTAACGGGTTCGGGCTGGCGAGCCAATTCTACTTTGGTGATTCACTGAAAGATCTGGATGTGCATCAGATTGCACTGCTCGTGGGGATGGTCAAGGGGCCAAGCTACTACAATCCTCGCCGGCATCCGGAGCGAGCCACGCAGCGGCGAAATCTGGTTATCAGCGAGATGGAAGATGCGGGCCTTATCGATGCGACAAAAGCTGCCCGTGCTCGAGGTTTATCACTTGGCGTCAGCGCAAAACCGTCGTACTCGGAGAATCGTTACCCTGCCTATATTGATCTTGTCCGGCGGCATCTGGCACGGGATTACAAGGAAGAGGACCTGCGCAGCGAAGGGCTTCGGATATTCACCACCCTTAACCCGGCTATTCAATATGCGGCCGAGTTTGCCGTGACTGACACCTTGCCAAGATTGGCCAACGGCGACACGGGCAAAGCTCTGGAAGCGACTCTTGTAGTGACCGCCAAGGATACCGGTGAAGTCCTGGCGCTCGTAGGTGGTAAAGACCCGCAATATGCGGGATTCAACCGGGCACTGGATGCCAACCGTCCAATTGGCTCGCTGATCAAGCCGTTCACCTACCTGACCGCGCTAGAGCAGCCGGAGCGCTATACCTTGATGACTCCGGTGCTGGACAAGTCGTTCACCCTGGAATTTGATGACGGGAAGCGCTGGCAGCCGAAAAACTACGATGGTAAAGAACGGGGTGAAGTTCCTCTGCATCTGGCTCTTTCGAAGTCTTACAACCTGCCGGCGGTGCGGGTAGGCCTGGATGTTGGCGTTCCGGCTGTGCGCAAGACCTTACGGGCCTTCGGTGTGGTTACGCCGATTTCTGAATACCCGTCCATGCTATTGGGCTCTGTTGCCATGAGCCCTGTAACCGTCGCGCAGATATACCAGGGGTTGGCGACTTCCGGGTTCAACACGCCGCTGCGCACTATAAGAGAAGTGACAGATTCCGGCGGGGAGGCGCTTTCACGCTACAGCCTGAAAGTGGACCAGGTGGCAGACCCGGCTGCGGTGCACCTGTTGCAGTACGCCATGCAGGAAACCATGCAGGAAGGCACCGGGCGCTCGGCTTATTACTCGGTTCCAAAGGAGTTGACGCTCGCCGGCAAAACCGGAACAACCGACGATGGCCGCGATTCCTGGTTTGCAGGGTTCAGCGGTGATTTGCTGGCAGTTGCCTGGGTGGGGCGCGACGACAACGGCCCGACGGCACTAACCGGCGCTACAGGGGCTTTGCCGGTGTGGGCGCGGTTCATGGCACAGGTGCCACAACACGGTTTTTCCCCCGTGGTTCCCGATGGCGTGAATTATCACTGGGTAAATACCGAAAGACAGGCATTAACCGATGAGTATTGCGATAATGCGCGCCTTCTGCCGTTTATATCGGGTAGCGAGCCGACACAGAGGGTGTCATGCTCCGGTACCCTTGAGCGGAAAATTCGTGGTTGGTTTGAAGGATTGTTCCAATGATTAGGCAAGGTGTTTTTCACGCAAGTATGTTGGCAGCGTTTTTGAGCCTGGCCGGGTGTGCCTCCGGCCCGGGAGGTTCTATTTATGTGCCGGCAGGTGGCTCCACCCGCGCGCCGGAACCGCCGCAGACCACGAAGGGTGGGGAGGATAGAGAAAATCCACAGGTTTGGCGCAAAAGCGAACAGCCTGAAGCCCGTGAGCCGGAACAGACGCAGCGCAGTAATAAGCCGAGTTACCGTGATGCGGGGGATGAGCTGTCACCCGCGGCTTTGAGCCTGGTTCGCGAGGCAGACAAGCTTTTGAAGAGTGGTGATGCACAGGGCGCCATTGTCCGGCTGGAGCGTGCGCAACGGATCGCTCCCAGATCGGCCGAGGTATACTTCAAACTGTCGCAAGCTTATGTGGCCGGTAACAAACTTGGCCCCGCTGAGCAGTTTACCTTGAAGGGATTGTCGCTGGCGGGGAGTGATGTCCGGCTGCAGCGGGCAGGTTGGCTGTTGCTGGCGGATATTCGCAGAGCCCAGGGTAATGTAGCAGGCGCCAATCACGCAGAAGAGCGGGCGTCTGCTCTGTAATAGATCCAGTAAGGAATGCTTCTGCCCAGAGAACTCTCTGGACAGGAGGGCAAACGTAATTAAAGCCCGGCGTTTTTGAGCCGGTTGGCGTGCTGCTTGTATACCGCCTTGGGGTCTGTCTCAAACAGGCTGTGCAGGCCCAGAAGTTGGTTAACTTCATCCAGGTGGTTCATGAAGTAGTTGTCTCGAATTACCTTGCCGAAGTGATTGCTGCAACGGCCCACCAGGCCATCATTCTGGTTGAAACCGAAGGCTAGACTGGTTGTGCCGAGCAAGGCGTCTGAGAGATCCAGCACGTTGGTTAGAACCCCGGTGCCGCCCCATGAGTAGAATCGTATGCCGTTTGCTGAATACGCGCCTTCGCCGCAAGCAGTTGTTGGCATGCCGGCCGGCGCAAAGTTGTTGAACTCTGCGCTTCCCTGGGAGGTCAGTGACTGCAAGCTGGAGCGCATATCCTGATTGTAACCTCCACCGGACAGAACACCGATAAGGCCGCCAAGAGCATTGCCCAGGGTCACAGCCAGCCCCTCGGCCGGTGAATTGTAGATAAGGTCGGCAACGGGTGAACCGGTATGCGGAGAGCCAACTGATGTTACAGAAGCGACCAGATCAGGGCGGACTGTTGAAATATATCGGGCTGTGGGACCGCCATGACTATGGCCGATAAGGTTCACCTTGCCATGAACGGCCGCAATGGCCTCGATCTGAGGTAGCAGTGCTTCTCCACGGGCAATGGTGCTGTCCAGCGCAGGAACCTGGGTGGTATAGACATCCGCGCCGTTCTTGCGCAGATCCTCTGCGATGCCATACCAGTAGTCCACGCCAATGATAGAGTCAAAGCCAAACATGCCGTGAACCAGTACAACGGGATAACGGGTATCGGCGTAGGTTGACGGCTTGGAATTCCACCACCAGGCGGCAGAAGGGGCTGACCAGGCAATGGTTACGACCAGTGCTAATGTCTTGATCCAGAGTTTCATTGTCTTTTCCTACAGTTTGATGTTGTGTTTGTTATTCAAACTGCGGCTCAACCTAACGGGTTGCTCCAGATACTGCATACCTGCACCGAGCGCGCGAACGCTCCGGCACGAGGCCTCTGTCTTCCATATTGTTCTTGTTAAGTTTATGCCGGCAGAGCATCTCTAGTGAGATGTGACCATAATTTGATCAGCAGGGTAGGTAAGTCAACGACTGAAGGGGCAAACCCGGTGTGTTACCGTTAAAATGTGACGGTGTTCGCGAAGCTGGCCCGACAGGACAAGTTAATGCCTTGGACTCTGCCGGGAGCCAGTTCGAAAAATTACTTGTCTTGTGTTTTAAAGCGTAGCCATAACCTTTTTCGCAGCTTTGACAGTATCTGCAATGTCTTCATCCGTCAGGGCTGCGCTGGTGAAGCCAGCTTCAAACGCGGAGGGGGCAAGATAAATGCCCTCTTTGAGCATGCCTTGGAAGAACTTCTTGAAGCGCTCCACGTCGCAGGCCATTACCTGATCAAAGCGCGTAATGCAGGATTCTTCTGTGAAGAAAAAGCCAAACATGGCACCAGCGCCCTGAACCGCCAGCGGAATCCCGGTAGCATCTGCCGCAGCCTTCAAACCGTCCCGTAGCGCGACTGTTTTCTGAGTCAGGCGATCGTGAAAGCCCGGCTCTGAAATAGCGTTCAGCGTGGCAAGACCGGCGCACATGGCCAGCGGGTTGCCACTCAATGTGCCGGCCTGGTAAACCGGCCCGAGAGGGGAGATGTGTTCCATGATCTCGCGCTTGCCTCCGAAAGCGCCAACAGGCAGCCCGCCGCCGATGACCTTACCAAGCGCCGTCAGGTCAGGGGTTACGCCAAACAGACCTTGAGCGCCGCCGAGCGATACCCTGAAACCACTCATTACTTCGTCGAAAATCAGCACGGTTCCGTGCTCGTCGCAAACTTCGCGAAGGCCTTCCAGGAAACCCGGAATCGGGGGGATGCAGTTCATGTTGCCGGCAACCGGCTCTACGATAATAGCGGCAATCTGGTCGCCCATTTCTTTAAAGGTTTCACGCACACCCTCAATGTCGTTGAAATCGAGAGTCAGCGTGAGCTCGGCCAGGCAGGCAGGTATGCCGGGTGAGTTGGGAACACCCAGGGTCAGTGCGCCGGAGCCAGCCTTAACAAGCAGTGAATCCACGTGGCCGTGATAGCAGCCTTCAAATTTCACGATTTTGTCGCGGCCGGTGTAGCCTCGGGCCAGGCGAATGGCGCTCATGGTGGCTTCGGTGCCGGAGTTCACCATGCGCACCAGGTCTATTGAGGGCACCAGTTCGCACACTTTTCGCGCCATATCGGTTTCGATTGCGGTGGGCGCACCATAGCCGACGCCAAGATCAACCTGGGCGTGCAGGGCATCTTTGATGCGCTGATCCGAGTGGCCAAGAATCATAGGGCCCCAGGAACCGATGTAGTCTATATAACGCTGGCCGTCCTCATCGTACAGGTAGGCACCCTTGGCATGTTTGAAAAAGATCGGCGTGCCGCCCACACCGCGGAACGCGCGGACCGGGGAGTTAACACCACCGGGGATGTATTTCTGAGCCTGTTCGAACAAGGTTTCGGAGTGCGTCATTTGTGAGAGCTCCTGTTATCGGGATATAGAAAGAGTGGGTGGTGGCTGGCAAACAGCCTCTGAAATGTTTTTGCTTTCTGTTCTATTGTTTCGGGGCCGCCCCCGAAAAGCCCGCCAACAACCGCCAACAGATCAGCGCCTGCCCGGATGAGCAGCTCACCGTTCTCTGTAGTGATGCCGCCAATGGCGGTAACTGGCCGGTTGAAGCGTTTTGCTTGGGTCAGTATGTCGGTCGAGGCTGCCGGAGCTTCTGGCTTGGTCGATGATGTGAAAAAACGGCCAAAGGCCAGATAGTCTGCGCTTCCCTCCATGGCGGCCTTGGCCAGTTCGAGGTCTGCATGGCAGGTAATGCCGATTATCGCGCCATCGCCAAGCAAGTGGCGCGCTTCTGCGGCGGAGCCATCTGTCTGGCCAAGGTGGACGCCAGCAGCGCCTACGCGTCGGGCAAGCTCTGCGTCATCATTAATAAGCAGCGGAACGCCCGCAGCAGCGCAGACTGACTGAAGGTTTCTGGCCTGTGCCACGCGCTCGGCCATAGGAGCGAATTTCTCGCGATATTGTACCATCACAGTGCCGCCGCGAATCGCCGCCTCTACGGAAGTGATCAACGTTGCCGCGGGGGTAAGCTGGCTGTCGGTAATGGCGTAAAGCCCAACCTGGATAGGGTTGTTCATTGTTCCCACAAAATGCCCCGGTCCGGAACCGGCTGGCCTCCGCCTACCTCAAGTGCGTGCAGAATAGTGCGATGCACATAGTTCTGGGCCTGGGAAATGGCGGCACGGGCGGAAAGCCCCTGGGCCCGACCGGCAGCAATTGCGGCTGCAAGAGTGCAGCCGGTGCCGTGGTACTCGCCCCCAATACGCTCGATATCCCACGACATGGAGGTAGGTGAATGGTTATAAAGCGTATTTGTGATGCGAATACCTGTGCCATGCCCCCCGGTTGCAAGTACCGATGCGCAGCCGTTCTTGATCAGTTTGCGCGCAGCCTCGTCCGGGTCATCGCTCTCCCCGAGCAATGCCAGCTCTACCCCGTTCGGGGTGATCATCTCGGCCAGTGGGAACAGTCGCTCTTTCATGCTGGCAAGAATATCCTCGTCTGCAAGATCACCGCCGCCCGCAGCCTTGATTACCGGGTCGGTTATCACCGGAATATCCGGGTGCTGTTTAAGGAACTCCACCAGCACATCGACTACTGCAGCGCTCCCCAGAGCGCCAGTTTTAACGGCGTGTATGGGCGCGTCTTCAGAAATGCATTTGAGTTGCTGACGAATCAGATCCGGATTGACAGCTTCGGCACCGTATACGTTCCGGGTATCCTGAACAGTCAGGCAGGTGAGTACCGGCAAAGGGTGACACCCAAGCGATGTGATGGCCTGAATATCCGCCTGGATGCCGGCACCGCCGGAAGGGTCCAGGCCGGAAAGAACGAGTACCTGAGGGCGGGTGTAGTGTTTGATGGCTAAAGCTCCCTAGAAAGGTTTAACAACGGCGAGAATAACAACTGCCAGCAGGATGAATACTGGCAACTCATTGAACCAGCGGTAGAATACATGGCCGCGCGTATTGAGGTCGTCGCGAAACACCTTGACCAGGTGCCCGCAATAAAAGTGATAGACAACCAGCAGTGCCACAAGTATCAGCTTTGCGTGCAGCCAGCCCTGGCTGAAATAGCCTGATAGATTATAGCTGAGCAACCATACGCCAAATATCACTGTGGCAATCATCGAAGGTGTTGTGATGCCCCGATAGAGCTTCCGCTCCATGATTTTGAAACGTTCACGCCCCGGCTCGTCTTCACAAGCGGCATGATAGACAAACAGTCTCGGCAGATAAAAGATGCCGGCGAACCAGCACACCAGAGAAATTATGTGGAAGGCTTTCACCCACAGCATTGATCAGCTCCGTCGATATTGATAATGGCTTTCGATGTCAGATTTAAGCACTACGCCATAAATCCGTTGAATCATAGGTGCTACATGGCGCTGTACATATAGAGCCTCGGCACTGGTCGTCTGAAACTCGTGCAGGGCTTCTTCGAGCGTGGCCTGATATTGTACCGGCGCAATGTCACGCCGGTTGGCGGGGATATTCATCAGATCAATGGATTCCGGTGTCTCAGCTTCTTCATCGCTCGCCACTTTCTCAGAGTCTTCCAGATACCGCGCCAGATCGACAGCCGGCAACAGAGAGGTCGGTCCGTTGCTGCCTTCCACCACCAGCCATTTTGGCTCAGCTGTCAGCGCTTTTCGTGCTTCCTCGATCGTCAGATGCCTGTCTATGCGCAGAATGCTCTTGTCCATGATCGCGGCCACAGAGACCCGGCGCAAGGCTTGAATAACCGGTGAACTCTGATAGCTCAAACCTTGGCTTTTTAATACCGTCAGAAACAGGGACTTTTTCCCGAAGGCTTCGCTGGTAATAAGGCTGGAGGTGGTGATGATAAGCATGCCGGGAAGAATGATATGAGGGTTGCGGGTCAGTTCCATTAGCGCCATCAGGGCAGCCAGCGGCGCCTGCAGGACTGCGCCCATCATGGCACCCATTCCGAGCATGGCATAAAAGCCAACTGAGGAGGCGTAGTCCGGTATGATCTCCGCACCAATCAGTCCCATGGCGCCGCCAAGCGTTGCACCCATAAACAGCGTTGGACCGATAATGCTGCTGGGCATGCCCAGGCCAACTGTCAGGGCGGTAATCAAAAGTTTGGCGATCCCCGCACTGATCAGCAGCCAGAAGCCGAGTTCACCATTGATGGTTTCATTGACGGTGTCGTAGCCGATTCCCATGGTTTGGGGCACCATTACAGCAACAGGCACCATAAGTGCGCCGGCGATAATGACGCGTAGCAGAATCGGCCGGTGACCGAATCGCCCCATGGAATCGACCAGGTGTATAAAAAGCGCCGCCGAGATACCGATGATAACGGCGATCGCCAGAATCCAGGGTATCTCCAGCGGCGAATTCATGGTCAGTGCGGGAACGCTGAAAGCGGGCTCCGAGCCATACACAGACTGTGTCACAAAAGCTGCGCTGACTGAGGCAAGAATAATGGGCGTAAAGCCCGCAATGGTGTATTCCATCATCACCACTTCCATGGCGAAAATGACCCCGGCAATCGGGGTGTTGAATGAGGCAGATATTGCAGCGGCGCAGCCGCAAGCAACGAGAGTGCGGATGCTGTTATTCGGCAGCCTCATCCACTGCCCCATCAGGCTGGAGAACGCGGCGCCCAGATGCACTGCCGGGCCTTCACGGCCAGCGGACTGTCCCGTTACAACGGTTGTGACGCCGACAATGAACTGAATAAAAGCACTTTTGGCAGTGATATAACCCTGGTGATAGTTCAGGCGTTCCATAACATGAGCCACGCCGACTTTGCGGTCATGGGTTGCCAGACGGTGCAAAAAAAAGCCGAGACCAAGGGCGCCGGCAAAAGGCAGAACTCCTCGTATAAGGATATTCAGGTTTTCGAACGCCTCCGATGGGAACGCCTCAGAGCCATCGCCAGGCAAGAAATATCCCAGAGGCCACTCGATGGCCAAGCGGAAAATCAGGATCACTCCGCCGGTAACCAATCCCGATAACAAACCGAGGACAGCCAACTGAGGTAATGAGTCAACGCCGGACATCCTGCGCGGGAACGCGCTGATCAGTTTTTCGCCAAGCTGGTGCCAGAATTTTTTCATGGATGCCGGTGTTCCGGAACAAGAGGGTGGCCCGCCAAAGGGTTTCTGACAACATTGTAACCGTCGTCCTGTAAGCTGCAATAAGTCCTTGGTTTATCATGATAGACTTCGACATTAAACTTCTAAATCCTGATGCGACGTCGCTGGAGAACAAGGTGATTAAAGTAGGTATCGTTGGCGGCACCGGGTATACCGGCGTTGAGCTGCTCAGAATTCTCGCTGTTCACCCGGAAGTTGTGGTGAGCTGCATCACTTCAAGGTCGGAGGCTGGCATGCCTGTGGCCGACATGTACCCGAACCTTCGCGGGCATTTTGATCTCGCTTTCTCCGAGCCAGACTCCAGTGTGCTGGCGGCCTGTGACCTGGTCTTTTTTGCGACACCACACGGCGTTGCAATGCGGATGATTCCGGAGTTGATGGCCTCCGGTGTGCGGGTTGTTGACCTATCGGCAGACTTCCGCCTCAAGGACCTGAAGGTCTGGTCTGAGTGGTATGGCATGCCTCACGAAGCGCCGGAGTGGGCTGAGAAAGCAGTTTACGGATTACCCGAAGTCGTGCGCAGTGAAATTTCCAAAGCGCAGCTGGTGGCAAACCCCGGATGTTACCCTACAGCTGTGCAGCTCGGTTTCCTGCCGCTGTTGGAACTTGGCCTGGTAGATCCTTCCCGGCTGATTGCCGACGCAAAATCCGGTGCGAGCGGCGGTGGTCGGCAGGCGAAAATTGGCATGCTGCACGGCGAAGTGAGTGAAAGCTTCAAAGCTTACGGTGCTTCGGGCCATCGGCACTTGCCGGAAATCCGTCAGGGTTTATCCGCAGCCGCAGGCGTCAACACCGGCGTTACGTTTGTGCCGCACCTTGTTCCGATGATTCGTGGTATCGAGGCGACACTCTATGCGGAGCTGAAGAATCCGGCTGACTTTGATCGTCTACAAGAGTTGTTTGAAGAGCGTTATCGCGATGAGCCATTTGTGGACGTGATGCCGTTCGGTAGTCATCCGGAAACCCGCAGCGTCCGGGGAGCCAACTTGTGTCGTATGGCGCTGCATCGTCAGGAGCAGAGCAATATTATTATCATCTCCTCGGTAATCGACAACCTCGTTAAAGGCGCTGCCGGTCAGGCAGTTCAGAATATGAATATCATGTTTGGCCTCAAAGAAACGCTGGGCCTTGAAGCGCCTGCATTGCTGCCTTGAGGGGCCCCCAGTGAGCGAACAACGCAAGCCGACCGATGAATATGTGATAATCCGTCATCAGCCGGGCTACCGGTTGAGGCGGGCAGTAATTCTGGTGGTGTTCACGGTGATAGCTGCCGCTGCGGGCTATGCAGCAGGTTTGGCGCAGGGAGGGTTTCGGTTCACCAGTGCGGAAGCCTCCAATGAGCAACTGGAGGCTAAAGTTGCGACGCTGGAAGCGAACTATCGTGAAGCCCGGCAGCAACTGGTCAATCTTGAACGTGGCAAACTGATTGATGAGCAGGCACTGAACCAGGCTCGAAAAATAATTGTTGATCTTGAAACCCGTGCCGGCGCCTTGAAGTCTGACCTGACGTTCTATAAAAATATTATGGCGCCCTCTGAGACCAGTAAGGGATTGCAGGTTGACCGCTTTTCCCTGGCCAGCGATCGTCAGGTTGGTGTTTATAATTTCAAACTGGTGCTTACGCAGGTTGGCAACAACAAAAGCTATATTTCAGGTGTCGTGGCCGTCAACATAATCGGCGCGCGGGATGGTGAGAAAGAAATCATCGCGCTGCGCGACCTGTCTCAGGAAATTGAGGCTCTTGGCGTGAAATTCCGCTTTCGGTATTTCCAGGATGTTGAAGGTAAACTGGCGCTGCCTGATGGGTTCGAACCGCTGGAGGTGCAGGTGGTTGCTCAGGCCGAAGGGCGCAAATCCTCGCAAGCTGAGCGCACATTCAGCTGGGATGACTTAACGGAGAAATAGAAATGCTTGGCAAGAAAAAGCAGAAGCCCCGCCGGCCGACGGGCAATTTTGACACATTGATTTCATCGCGCACCACCATAGAAGGTGATGTGCATTTCTCTGGTGGTTTGCATGTCGATGGTCATATCCGCGGCAAGGTGCTGGCTGAGGATGGCAGTGATGCTGTCTTGCGAGTCTCGGAGGTAGGTGAGGTTACCGGCGACATAGCGGCCCCGCACGTTATTATCAACGGCACGGTTCACGGTGATGTCCATGCGTCCGCGCATCTTGAACTCGCTGAGAAGGCCGCTATTAACGGCAGTGTTTATTACAATCTCATCCAGATGGCGATGGGGTCGTCGGTCAATGGCAATCTTGTTCACCAACGTGAACCTTCCGGATTGCTGACGCAGGATAAGGCGCCAGGCGCCGGATTCGTCAATGCTCTGCCAGGTGCCGGTGTCGACGAAGCATTGGAAGGCGATGGTGGAAAGTCCGAATAGTTGATTGTTTTACTCAGGAATACCATAATCCCTGTAGTTGTAGCAGGTAATCCGGAGGCGAGCTTGAGTGTAGTTCAGCAGCAAATGGCAGCACCGCTGTTTTTCAGCGACAGTGCGGTCAACAAAGTACGCGAACTGGTTGAGGAAGAGGGAAACCCCGAACTCAGGTTGCGCGTGTTCGTTACCGGCGGTGGATGTTCCGGTTTTCAGTACGGATTCTCATTCGATGAAAGCCAGGATGAAGAAGACACGACAGTAGAACGGGATGGCGCCATTCTTCTGGTCGACCCCATGAGCTATCAGTACCTTGTGGGAGCCACTATCGATTACCAGGAAGGTTTGCAAGGTTCCCAGTTTGTGGTTCAGAACCCCAATGCCAGCTCTACCTGCGGCTGTGGAAGCTCGTTTACGATCTGAGGGTTGTGGGCCGTCAGTTGCGCAGAGAAGACAGCGAGTTCAGGCGGGGTATATGGCGCCGAGTATTCGGGGCCCTTTGGCTCCGGTTACTTCTGCCAGATTTCCCGGCTTGCGCTTGATTGTTTGTCGGGCCAGCCATGCAAATGCCGTCGGCTCCACCCATTGGGGGTCAAGGCCTAATTCAGTGGTATCGAGTACACGGATAGGGCTGAGGGCTTGGGATAGCTCTCTCATCAGTAGCCGGTTACGAGTACCCCCCCCGCAAGCATAAACCGTCATGGCTGGTGATTGAGGCATTTGCCGGACTGCCGTTATCACTGACAACTGAAGCAGTGTGCGTTGAACGTCTTCTGGCCGGGTTTTTTCATGTCGCTGAACCAGAGTTTTAACCCACTCGAGATTGAACTTTTCTTTTCCGGTGCTTTTTGGGGCAGGACGGTCGAAATAAGCGTCGGATAGCATGTCAGTCAATAGGGCTTGGTCGACGATTCCCTCCTGCGCCCAATGGCCATCTTCATCGTAGGGTCGCCCCGTCTGATCATGGCACCAGGCATCCATCAAAGCGTTGGCGGGCCCAGTGTCGAATCCGGTTGCCGGACTATCAGGATCGGACGGAATCCAGGTTATATTCGCTATGCCTCCGAGATTCAGGATGCACCTGTCTTCGGTTTCGGAGCCAAAGAAAGACTGATGGAAGGTCGGAACCAATGGGGCACCCTGACCGCCTGCGGCCATGTCCCGGCTCCGGAAATCACCTACCGTTGTAATCCCGGTCCTTTCCGCAATGATTGCCGGATTGCCTATCTGAAGAGAGAACCGACCCGGGCCGGAAGGTTGATGGCGCAGAGTCTGCCCGTGGCTACCGATCGCCCGGATTGGTGAGTTATCAACACTGGAATTGCGGATCAGAGCTTCTGCAGCGTCCGCAAAAAGTAACCCCGTCAATGTATCAAGCTCGCCCACCTCATCAGGTGTTGCCTGGTTCTGGCTTGCAAGCATCAGGCGGTGACGGAGGTTTTCGGGGTAGGGTATGGAGTGTGTACCGTGAATACGGACAGTGTTGCCCTGGAAGGACACCAGCACGGCGTCTATGCCATCCATGCTGGTGCCGGACATAAGTCCTATCCAGGAATCCATCGGGCTTCAGTCTTCCGAGGTCATGGCAAGTTGCTGGTAGTTGGTTCTGAAGGCTTCAAACTGAGCAACTTGTTGTCCGGTAAACTTTTTGAATTGCGCCATTTCAGAGGCTGGAATCGGTTGGGCGTCCGGGAGTTTTACGGTCCTGGAATTACGCGGCGAGCCATTAACACGGAATTCGTAGTGCAGGTGCGGCCCGGTTACCATGCCAGAGGACCCGACATAACCGATCGTTTCACCCTGCTTCACCCGTGTTCCGCTCTTCATGCCTTTGCCAATTCGACTCATATGAGCGTACAGAGTTGTTATGTTGTCGCCATGTTTCAGGACAACCGCGCGCCCATACCCGCCTTTCCAGCCGGCAAACTGAACCCTGCCATTTCCCGCGGCTTTGATTGGCGTGCCCGGGGGCGCTGCATAATCAGTGCCTTCGTGGGGACGGACAACATCCAGAACCGGGTGGCGGCGCTGAAGGTTAAAAGCAGAAGATACACGGGCGCTTATTGGCGTGCGCAAAAAGGCTTTACGCATACTCTTGCCATCAGGCGTGTAATAGTCGCTGTCGCCGTTGCTGTCTGTGTACAACAGGGCAACATTGTCCTCGCCCCGGTTTATAAAGCGGGCTGACAATATGCGGCCGGTGCTGAACTTTTCTCCGTCGAGATACAGTTCCTCATAAACCACTTCAAACTGGTCGCCTTTGCGGACATCGTAGACAAAATCGATATCCCAACCGAATATTCCGGCGAGCTCCATTGTTAGCCGGTCGTTGAGCCCGGCTTCACGCGCAGCAAGATAAAGCGACCCGTCGATCGTGCCGGAGGCAAAAGCAGGTTTGGGTTCGGGTTCCCGTAGGTTTGTCTCGCCTTTAAAGGACTCTTCCTGCTTTTGGATTTTCAATGATTCCAGCAAGCTGCGCTGGAGTTCAATTGCAGCAAGCTCGCCTTCGTTATCGGTCGCGAAACGAATGGTCTCGCCGGCATAGAGGCGCTGTAGTTTTCCGGCCTCGCCTTCACCGTGAATGACTGAGAGCATGATGCCGTCATTGAATCCCGCTTTCTTGAAGAGGGAGGACAGGGTGTCGCCAGACTTGATCTTGAATGTTTGCCATTCCAGGCGCGGTTTTGCTTCAACAGCGCTCGCCAGACTTGGAGCTTCCGGGGCGACTTCCATCGGGTCCGTAGCAACGGCAACTGTCTGCTCCGGGGAAGCTGCAGGCGTTGGCTTCTGTTTTTGCGAATGGATCTCCGATGCACTGCCCTGTTCCAGGTCAAGAGCGTAGGACATCCGCTTGGCCTCAACATCCGCGCTGGGGCTCATCAAAATAGCTGCTGTCACCACAACGGTTGTAGCGGCAGCAATGGTAATGTGGGATTTCGGGAACATTTTCAGCACGTATCGCATCCGTTTTAATCGGTATTCCGGCAGCTTGTGCTGCCTAATTAAAGCTGCTGTTCAAGTATAGACCAACAGATTACCGTATAAAAAGCGTGTGGAACAGCGCAGAACATTACGGTTGTTGCGCTGCCCGCCGGATTTCTTGCGGCGTCATTGATATAATGCGCCAGCCCAAACAGCATGTTTTGTTTAAAAACTGAGCATTTACACTGTAGCAGGGCGCCAGGTAACTCACAGATTTCTTTTGTTGAAGTCTGTAACTGATAATTGTCTGAAACAGATTGGGGATGAATGATTCATGGCATCTATTGATGAAGCGCTAGCTATTATCAAGCGAGGCGTAGACGAGCTTATACCGGAAGACGATCTGATTGCGAAATTAAAGGAAGGTCGCCCTCTGCGTATCAAGGCAGGCTTCGACCCCACCGCCCCCGATCTCCATCTCGGGCATACTGTGCTCATCAATAAGCTGCGTCAGTTTCAGGATCTTGGCCATGAGGTTATCTTTCTGATAGGTGACTTTACCGGCAAGATCGGAGACCCCTCGGGCAAGAGCGCTACCCGCCCTCCGCTGACGGATGAACAGGTTGCCCAAAACGCGATTACCTATAAAGAGCAGGTATTCAAAATTCTGGATCGCGAGAAAACCCGGGTGGTCTTCAATTCCGAGTGGATGAGCAAGATGACTGCGGCGGACATGATCCGGCTGGCGGGACAGTATACGGTGGCCCGGATGTTGGAGCGGGATGACTTCACCAAGCGCTACCGTGCCGAGCAGTCTATCGCCATTCATGAATTTCTGTACCCGCTGATACAAGGGTACGACTCAGTAGCTTTGGAAGCAGATGTTGAGTTGGGCGGCACGGATCAAAAGTTCAATCTTCTGATGGGGCGTATTTTGCAGAGGCAATATGGTCAGTCTCCGCAAGCGGTATTGACCATGCCGATCCTTGAGGGGCTGGATGGCGTACAGAAGATGTCGAAGTCTCTGGGTAACTATATCGGTGTTAATGATTCCCCGGGTGAAATGTATACCAAGCTACTGTCCGTGCCAGATGAATTGCTGTGGCGCTACTTCGAGCTTCTTAGCTTTCGCTCTCTTGTGGAGGTAAGCGAATTCCAGAAAGCGGTGAGCGAGGGAGCCAACCCCCAGGACTACAAAAAGCTGCTTGCTGAAGAGATAATCGCACGCTTCCATAGTGAGGGGGATGCAGAAACTGCTCACAAGTCGGCGGGTAACAGGGTGGCGCTTGGGGATATTCCTGAAAATGTTCCCGTTGTCGAGGTTTCGCTGGATGGCCAGTCGGAGGTGTTGATGGCTTCTGTGTTGCGTCTGGCTGGGCTTGTTAAGAATGGTGCGGCAGCGCGTGACGTTCTCGGTCGAGGTGCTGTATTCGTGGATGGCGAGAAATTTGAAGGCGACCGGGTATTCGTGGAGGGTGATAGCTGTGTTATTCAGGCAGGAAAGAAGAAAATTGCCCGGGTTTTGATCACTGCCTGATCGATTTCAGGCCATTTTGGACTTTTTTCAAAATGGCCGTTGACAGATCTGCGGGTGTCTGTAGAATGCGCATCTCCTTCGAGGGACACACCGCTGAGGCGGGGTGTATTGAGAAGGGCAACTGTTTGAAAGTATTAAAGAAAACGAGTTTGAAGTTTCTTTAATTAAACGGT
>JAGPVT010000045.1 GCA_018066865.1 Marinobacter sp.
GCCGTGCAGAACGAAGCCGCCCGTCGTGGCCTCAAAGTGTTCGACGCCACCTGCCCGCTGGTCACCAAAGTACACCTGGAAGTCATGCGCTACAGCCGCGACGGACGCGAGTGCGTGCTGATAGGACACCACGGCCATCCGGAAGTGGAGGGCACCATGGGCCAGTACGATCACAGTACCGGCGGCAATATTTATCTGGTTGAGAACGAAGAAGACGTCTCACGCCTGGAAGTGAACGACCCTGCGCACGTTTCCTACGTTACCCAAACCACACTCTCCATGGACGACACCGCCCGCGTAATCGACGCCTTGCGGGAGAAGTTCCCCAAAATTGAAGGCCCTCGCAAAGACGACATCTGCTACGCCACCCAGAATCGACAGGATGCGGTAAAGCAACTGGCCGGCGACTGCGACCTGATGCTGGTGGTTGGCTCACCCAACAGTTCCAACTCCAACCGTTTGCGCGAACTCGCCGAGCGAATGGGCACGCCCGCCTACCTGATCGACGAAGCCGCCCAGATTGATCCACAATGGCTGGAGGGCAAATCCTCTATCGGCGTTACCGCCGGCGCCTCAGCCCCGGAAGTGCTGGTAAACGATGTGATTGCCCGTCTGCGGGATCTTGGAGGCAGCGTGCCGGAAGAGATTGCCGGGCGTGAGGAGAATATTGTTTTCTCTATGCCTAAGGAGTTGCGGATTGATGCGGTCAATGTTTCCTGACGCTGCTTTCTGCCGAGCATGGCAGTAAATCCGAGATATGGGGTGCATCAGAACTGTGATCCAAGTCTTGTTTTGAGTGCCCCGCTACCGTTTATCCCCTCCGAATGTCCGTCTGTCACGCCGCAATAGCATGATTGTGGCAGTCTGATTATCCTCTGATTAAATGAACAGGGTGATGAGTCTATGTCTGGCAAGCTCAGAAATGGTTTTACGCTGATAGAGCTCCTCGTACTCATGGCGGTATTGGGAGTTGTTGCAGCCATTGCAGTGCCGAACTTCTCTCGGCTTATAGAAAGTAACCAGCTCACTACAACCAACAACGATTTGGTGGGTGCGTTGAATATGGCGCGCACCGAGGCTGTCCGATCAGGTGCGCCAGTCTCTTTGGTGCCTAATCCGACGTTTACCGAGAGTTATCGAATCATTGGTGGTGGGGCAGTAATCAGTGAATTTCAGGGCGCTTCAGGCCAGTTCACGATTGCTCTGACAAACGGCGGCAATCCAAGATTCGGTGCAACCGGCTTGTTGTTGAGTGGTGGCTCGGAATTTAGTGTATGCAGGGCTTCTGGTGAAGATGGGACCAGGATAAGAATAACGGCGGGCGGGCAGATCAGATCGGCCAGGTTCACTTGTCCATAATGAGGTTGTCGCGATGATAAAACCCCTTTTGTCCGGAAAGCCTCAGCGTGGATTCACGATGATAGAGGTTCTGGTTGCAGTTCTGGTACTCGCAATTGGCCTGCTGGGTGTTGCGGGTGTTCAGTTGGTATCCATGCAGCAAACCGTTAACTCAACGCTTCGTTCTGAAGCCACTATGTATGCCCAGACTGTTGCCGAAAGGTTGCGGTCAAACGGAGGCGTAACTCTGACGGCGGGCCAGCTGTCTGTGCTTAAAACCCAAATGTTGTCGGACCTCGGGACAGGCGCTGATCTCACAGTGACCATGAACGGAAACTCAACCGTTGCTCAGGTGCAAATAACGTGGACAGAGCGGGATCCCTTCGCTGCAAATAGTGGCCTGGCCACCCAAACTCTTACTTTGGATGCGAGATTGTAAATGAAGCGCTTCTACCGTCTTCCAGTTAGCCCGGGAACACAAACAGGGTTGTCGCTAATTGAGCTGATGATCGCGTTATTACTCGGTACTCTGTTAACCGTGGGGCTCGTCCAGGTTTTCACATCCAACAGTCAGTCCTTTCGCTATAACGAATCTTCCGCCAGGGCTCTGGAGTCCGGGCGGATTGCCGCAGACATATTGTCCCGGGCAATACGCAATGCCGGCTTCTTTGGCTGCTATCCCATAAATGGCATTACCAATAACCTTGATAATTCAGATAGTGAATACGATGCCGTGCGGCATGGTTTTGCTACCTTGGGTGTATCAGCAGTCGGTAGTGAGCGGCCTGGTGCAGCAATTGCGGGAACAGATTTTTTTAATATCACTGGAGTAAGGCGCCCCGGCGCGATTGTCAAGCTGGATGCGGACATGACAGCGACAAATAGCATCTTGCTGAACGATGCCGGTGGACTTTCGGTTAATGAACTGGCCTTCATAACAAACTGCGAGCAGGGTGATATTTTCCAGATTTCAAGCTTAACTAACCCCGGCGGCAACATTCAGATAACGGCGGATGACACTGCCGGGGTCAATGGGAGCGGTTCTCCAGGTAATGACCTGAGTGGGAACGTTCCCCTTGGCTGCACGACGGCAGGGTCATGCCTGAGCGCAGTCTACCAGCGCGGCACAGAGCTTTTTCAGCCTTTCAGTGAAGCCTACTACATTGGCAATGCAACCGATGGCGGGACCTCACTTTTCATGAGGCAGGCTAGTGGTGTGAACATTGAGCTGGTCGCAGGTGTCGAAGATATGAACGTACGATTTGGTGAAGGCACGGTAACTACGGGCGTACAGAACTGGCGCGCAGCTTCGGCAGTCACCAGTTGGGACAATGTGCTCGCGGTCGAGGTAAGCCTTCTAGTTGCATCGCCTAACGACAACATCATGGATAGTGCCCAAGCTTATTGTTTTCCAGGTTGGGAAGACTGTGTTGCAGATGCGAGCAAACTGACAACGGCGGCAGACCGGCGAATGTATCGGGTGTATACATTTACTAATGCTCTCAGAAACCCATTCTAGAAGAGTGGCACAAACATGCAAATAGTGAATAGACAAAAGGGTGCAGCACTATTGCTGTCATTGGTGATCTTGCTGGTCCTGACGCTGCTTGCGGTTTCCGGGATGCAGGGCAGCATCATGCAGGAGCGCATGTCGACAGCCCAGAGGGATGGTATGTTCGCACTGGAAATTGCGGAAACCGCTATGCGCGAAGCTGAAGCAACCTTGGATGGCCTTTCCGACACAACAGATTTTGGCTTAATAACCGGGTTTTATGACGGTAGGGATCCCAACTCGACTGTGCCGTCTCCCTTTATCGCTGCTACCTGGGACCTGGACGGTTCCGGCGATCCCGATAATGCAGTCAAAGGGGCGACTGTAAACGGCGTAGACCCACTGTTCATGTTTGAATACAAGGGCAAGGTAACCGTTGATCCCGAGGCCCAGTTGCCGCGGGACTTCAGCCAGTATGGTACTGCAGGCCCCGCAGAGTTTGATTACGCACGTATCCTGGTAAGAACAGCCGGGCCGTCTGGCTCGAGTATGCGCTTACTTGAGGGTTTTTATGTATTTCAACCCGGTGGGTTGGGAGGAGGTAGTCCATGAACACACTTAACCTGAAGGCTATATTATCCGCTGCGTTATTTGTTCTTCCCACAGCAGGCTATTCCGCTCGGCCTGATTTTGCGCAGGAACCTTTGTTTATCGGGAGCGCTGTGGCACCGAACCTGATGTTTATATTGGATGATTCGGGCTCTATGGGCTGGGAGTACATGCCGGATGATCTGAGTGGCTATAACGATATACAGTCGAGCAATGGTGATCCGTATTATCAGGACGGCAAGGATGCAGAGTATGCATACTACTATTCCTCAAAAGTGAATAAGGTGTGGTACAACCCTGATGTAACTTACAATCCGCCACTCAAGGCTGATGGAGTGGGGCGCTTGTCCAACTCTTCTTATACCTCCGCGCCTACGAATGGCTATAACAGCGTCAGTGGTACTGAAAATTTAAGTAATAGGTTTGCTATCAGGAATTATAACGTTGAAGGCGGTGGTTTTTACTGGGTCTTCAATAGCTCGACATCCTGCGACGCGAACCCCAGACAGAATAATTGTTATAGCTATGTCTCGGTTAATAATCTATCTGCTAGTGAGAAAACGAATTTTGCAAACTGGTACTCTTATTACAATACGCGCGTCAAAGCCGCCAGGGCAGGTATCAGTGCAGCATTCTACGACCTGCCCACAAACTTCCGCCTTGGTTGGGGGCGTATTAACTATGGCTCCAACAATGTTGACGATGCTTCTGGTGTACGTGCTGTTCAAGAAGGCGTAAGGGAATATACAACCCAGAGAAGGGAAGACTTTCTTGATTGGCTCTATGTTGCACCCTCTAGTGGTGGCACGCCTTTGAGGCGGGCTCTTGAGGGCGCTGGTGATTATTATGAGGGCAGTAAGCGCGCTTGGTCGGATGATCCTGGAAAGGTTGTGAGTGGTACGAATCCGGTCAGAGAATGTCGGCTGGCCTATACCATTTTGATGTCAGATGGTTATTACAATGGTAGTAACCCGGAATCAGCTGTTTATCAGGCAGATGATAATGATGGGGTTGAAATATCTAACAACAGAGGTGACTCCTTTAAGTATGTCGCAAGCGATCCGTTTAAGGATGGAAGAAATGCTTATACGCTAGCCGATGTCGCGATGCACTATTGGAAGCGCGACTTGAGGACGGACATAACCAACTATGTACCGACTTCCGAAAAGAACCCGGCATTCTGGCAGCATATGGCTACATACACCGTGGGCCTAGGTGTAGAGGGGTCGGTTGATCCTGTTGCAGCGTTCAATGCTATTAAAAACGGAACCTATATCGACTGGTGGGGCGGGACATCAAATGAAGATAAAGTAAATGATATGCTCCACGCTGCGGTTAACGGAAGAGGCGGGTTTTTCGGCGCTGCAGATCCCGAAAAGTTTGCAACAGAATTGGCCGGAACCGTTGGTGCTATTGTTGCTGAAGCCGGTTCTTCCACAGCCGTTGAATTCGACGTTTCTTCTTTCCAGCAGGGTGCACTGATCTTCGCATCCCAGTTTGACCCCAACGGCTGGACGGGTGACCTGAAGGCGGCAAAACTGGGTGGCACCAACAGCCCGGTCGTACCAGATATCAATGAGGCGGTTAAAAACGGTGATGGCTGGTCTGCAAGAGCTATTCTGGACAGCCGCGATATAACAACTGATGACAGGGTGATTGTTACCTATGGCAACGGTGCAAAAGGTTTTCGCTGGGCTAATTTATCAGCGGCTCAGAAAAATGACCTCCGGTATGGCAGCGTAGGGGACACCGTTGCCGAACAGCGGCTAGATTATATCCGTGGGGACATTTCTCTTGACGGAACTACCGGATGGCGCAAGCGTGGTAGCCGTCTGGGGTCAATCGTTAATTCTTCACCAGAGTTTGTTGGCGAGCCCCGTGCAATATGGCCAGACACAGCGCCGTTCGGCTCCGCGACTAAACGCTTCTCTGATTTCGTGACCGCTAATAAATCACGTACACCGGTAGTGTACACGGGCTCTAACGACGGCATGCTCCACGGCTTCAATGGAACTGTGAGTGGTGGTGACGAGGTGCTCGCCTACATTCCTGAATTCGTTTATAACTCAACAGCTAGCAATGCAGGGCTGCACTTCCTGACAGATCCGGGGTATCAGCACCGGTATTATGTGGATCTGGAAATACGGCAGCAGGATATCTTTACCAAAGGCAAGGAGGCCGATGGGACTCTGACCACTGACGAGGACTGGAGAAGTATCGTCGTTGGCGGTGGCCGCGCCGGGGCAAGAGGTATTTTTGCACTGGATATCACAGACCCTTCTGGCTTCACTGAAGCAAACGCTGAAAAAATCATACTCTGGGAGTTCGCCGGCACCGACAATGCGCGCATGGGCTATGTCACACAGGCACCGGTGATTGGGATGACCAAGTGGGGCACGGATACACGCTGGACGGCTTTTGTATCTAACGGGTATAACTCGGATACGGCCAGCACAGGGTTTTTCATGCTTGATATCGAAGGCGGAATGGATGGTACCTGGGATGCGACCGACGTTCGCTATGTCGAGTTTGAGACTGGCGGTGATGGCCTGTCGCCACTGACTGCGCTGGATACGACAGGCGATTATCTGGTAGATCGCGTCTATGCAGGTGATCTGGACGGCAAACTCTGGGCAGCTAGTCTGGATAGTTCCGGCTCCTGGGCTTCAGCTTACAATACTGCTGGCGTGCCACAGCCTGTTTTCACCACGGAGGCAAACCAGGCGATTACCGCTGCGCCAGTTGCCGCAGCGAACAAGACGATGCCCCGGGCAGGTAACATGCCTAACCTGATGATTTATTTTGGTACCGGTCAGTATCTGGAAGCCAATGACGTTACATCGAATGATACCCAATCTGTATATGGCGTATGGGACAGAGGCACCTCAGGATTAACGCGTACCGGCAGCCTGGAGTCTCGCAGCATCAGTGAAGGAACTCTGACGCTACCTGATACAACGACGGCCAAGGTCCGCTATTCGACTGGCAACAAGATGGACTTTGCGACTGCGAAAGGCTGGTATGTCGACTTGCCGACGAGCGGTGAAAGAGCTGTGGTCAGCGCCCAAGTGCGCGGAGAGTTCCTCTATCTGAACACCATGGTTCCCGATCAGAATCCTTGTCTGGGAGGCGGTAGCGGTTGGTTGATGGCGTTCGGCCTGGATGGCCGGACTCCTGAAAAACGCGCGTTCCTCAAATTTGGGGCTAAGGTCGCGGGTTACCAGAGCAGCGGCCTCCCGAATCAGTCCACCATTCTAGGCAATTTCCGTTTTACGCCAGGCAGTGATGGCAAGGATCCTGTGGACGTTGTAGAAATTCCTCCTCTTAGCGGGGCTGTAGTCAACGCCGGACGCCGTGGTTGGAATGAGCTGATTAATGAGTAAGGCAGCCTGAAACGTCGCCGATCAGATAACAGAGGATAACGGCATGAGAGTATTACTTTCGATCATTGTTGCTATGTCACTGGGTGCCTGGAGCTTGTGCTCCTTGGCACAGGATAAAGTGGATAAGGGAATTCGGGGCTCTAACGATTCAGGTGTCGAGGAGGGGCGTCAAGATGCGGTAATTGATGTCATCTATCCGGAAGAGGGTCGAATGGTCATAGATGACCGCGAGTATTTCCTGGAAGGTTCAATCATTATTAACAACCAAGAGGTTTCTTCCGGCAGTGTGATGGCGATTTTGCGGGAGGGGCAACGCTTGCTGAATGTCGTTTCTGAGCGCCAGGATGATGACGGGCGTTTGGTGCTGCGGGGAGTGGATACATTTTGAACGTTAACCTGCACTTAGGTTTCCGCCGCCGGGAAGCCGGATTTACTCTGATAGAGTTGATGATTGTCGTTGCGATCATTGGCATCATTGCTGCCATTGCCTACCCCTCCTACGTGGACAACGTCCGGCAGACCCGCAGGGCGGTGGCACAGGCGGATCTTATGGAGCTTGCGCAATGGATGGAAAGGCAATATGCGGCAGACTTCTCTTATCTTGAGGGGGGCGTCCAACCCGTACTGCCATTTTCCCAGTCTCCGCGAAATGGAACGGCTTTCTACAATCTAAGCTTGAATGGCGCTGCAACGGCAAATGCTTTCTCGGTGCAAGCCGTTCCGGCAGGCGATCAGACAAACGATGATTGTGGGACGTTAAGGTTGGCTCAGACAGGTGCCAAAACATCAACGACGGGGACCAATTGTTGGTAAGGAGGTCAGCAGCGCAATGGCCGGCCTTTTGAGTCCTCAGGGATACCGTCGTTATCCGTATCCCTTGCGATTCTTACCCGACCGCCTCTGCTGATTATAATCTGGCCTGCCAGCGAGGCGTTCCGTGATTCCGGGCACCATGTAATGTTGCCCAAGTCACTGTGGATGAACCCGGTGGGCCTGAACTGAAAGAAGCTTCGGTTTAGCGAGCGGGCTATAAGGCGCCCGTTACCGCTTGGCGAGATTGTTCTGAGAAGGCTTTCGTTTGCGGTCAGTTTTCTTGTGTTATCGGGGTCCAGAAAAGCGTGAATGTCGCTGTTCCAGTCCCTGCCACAAGTTCCGGTAGTGTCGAGCGGGCAGACCGTGACAATTGCTCCGTTCATCACAGCATGTTGCCTTGCAAACGCAAACACGCCCATCAGATCATGCAAGGCACCTCTTCGTTCCTGGCTGTTGATGAGGGATGTGAAAGAGGGTAGCGCGATATTTACGAGTGTTGCAGCGATAATCACCACAATCATTAATTCCAAAAGCGAAAAGCCACGATTTTTACGAGCAAGCATTTTTCAACATCCATGTAATAACGATTATTTAGCGAACGCATCCTGCGTGCCGCTGAGATTAGGTATTCAAGATACCTTGAAAATCACTCCATTCCCAACTTCTTCAACCTATACCGCAACGCCCGAAAGCTGATCCCCAGCCTCTTGGCCGCTGCCGTTTTATTCCAGCGTGTCGCCTCCAGCGCTTTTTCAATAGCCTGGCGCTCGATGGATTCCAGGTAGCCCTCCAGGTCAATATCACCCTCCGGCACTGGAGCCGGGCTGGTGTTTGCATTTGTGCCGACGTTGATATCACTGGCCCCGGCTCCAAGGCCATTGCCAAGATGCAGGTCTGAAGCGCTGATTTTCTCGGCATCGCACAGGGTAAAGGCGCGCTCAAGAATGTTTTCGAGCTCCCGCACGTTGCCTGGGAAGTCATGCTCTTTCAGCCGGTTTACGGCGTCCTGAGACAGTGTTGCCGCATCGCATTCGTATTCCCGGGCGATGCGTTCAAGTATGTGGTTCGCGAGAAGCGCGATATCGTCTGTTCGATCTCTTAGAGGAGGGACAGCCAGTTCGATCACGTTAATCCGGTAAAACAGATCCTGCCGGAAGCTTCCATCCTGAACCAGTTCTGCCAGGTTTTTGTGCGTGGCGCTCAGTAAACGTATGTCGACAGGTATTTCTTTGGTATCACCTACCGGGCGCACGGCTTTTTCCTGAATGGCGCGCAACAATTTAACCTGCATGGCGAGGGGCAGGTCGGCTACCTCGTCCAGAAACAGTGTACCGCCGTCGGCAGAACGGAACAGGCCATCTTTGTTTTCAACGGCACCCGTAAAGCTACCTTTTTTGTGCCCGAAAAACTCACTTTCCATCAGTTCCGAAGGAATCGCACCGCAGTTGACGGCGGTGAAGGGCGCAGCACTGCGCGGCCCCTGAAGGTGGATCATCCGCGCCACCAGCTCTTTACCACTGCCGGATTCACCGCTAATAAAAACCGGTGCCTGGCTTCTGGCGAGCTTACGGGTCTGATTGCGTAGCTTTTTGATTTGCGCGGAGTTGCCAAGCAGAAGGCCTGGCTCGTCGGTGGCGTCATCAAGAGCAGGGCTTGGCTCCGACAGCTTCAGGGCGCTATTCACCAGTTCCCGGAGTCTGGAGAGCTCAACCGGCTTGGAGACGAAATCAAACGCGCCGGCTTTCAGGGATTCAATCGCCGTATCCATGCTTCCGTATGCCGTGATAACGGCCACGGGCATGTCCGGCCGGTGCTGTTGAATCCACTGCACCAATTCGATGCCGTTACCATCTGGCAGGTTCATGTCTGTCAGGCATAGCTGTGGAGTTTGCTGCTCCAGCAGTTTGAATGCGCTGGTAAGGTCTGGAGCGGTGAGGGTTTTTATGCCCATCCGCGTAAGAGTAATTTCGAGAAGATCCCGAATGTCGGGTTCGTCGTCAACAATCAGCGCTGTGTGAGTGGTCATCTTGTTTTGTCGGTTCCATTTTTGTCGGTTCCACGTCAGATCATTCGCCCTGGGTGAGCAAAGGTAATGCGGAAACAGCAGCCGGGTTTGTCGTCTTCCACGAGGGACAAATGGGCCTGATTAGACTCGCACAGTTCTCTCGCCAGATAAAGCCCAAGGCCCGTGCCACCTTTGTCGGTGGTGTAAAATGGCTCGAAAACCAAATGATTTGAGCCCGGGGCTACACCTGGGCCAAAATCTCTTACATCCACGTAAGCTCGCTCGCTATCTGCCGTAGCGCCAGCGTTCAGTTCGATTCTGCGTTCTCCGGTTTGTTGGTAGCTGTAACGCAGGCCGTTGTCACACAGGTTCACCAGCACCTGTTCGATCTGGCTTTTATCAAATCGCGCTTCGGGCATGTTCGCGATGGTGTTTAATATCACATCAGTGGCGGGTATGGCGTTGTCCTGGGTTTGGAGGAAGTCAGCTCTGAATTCCTTCAGCCAGCTGCCTAAATCAACCAGATCGGCATGGGCTGATTTGCGCCGGGAAAGGCTGAGCACGTTCTCGATAATGCCATTTGCACGTCGCGAATGGCGCCGGATAATTCCCAGCATTTGCTGGTCTCCGGTATCGAGATGAGGCGACTCTTCCATCAGCTGGGCTGCGTGGCTGATGGCCCCAAGCGGGTTGCGGATTTCATGAGCAATGCCGGCAGTCAGCCGGCCGAGCGAGGCCAGTTTCATCTGCTGGGCCTGTTGCGTCACTTTGCTCATGTCTTCGATAAATACCAGAATCTGGTCTCCGCGCTCCTGATCAAGCTGGGTAAAATTGACTTGCAGGAGCGGAGAGGTGGGTGCCGATTGAAACGGTTCCGTGCGTTTTGCAGGGTTTTTGAGCCATGCTTCCAGGCCAGACTTGAGTGGCTGGGGTAGGGCTTTTGGTCGAGTTGGGGGCGTTCCTTTATCGGTTGGAATGCCAAACAGCAGTTCTTCGGCAGCCGCATTCGCAAGGCGTATTTGGCCATACCGGTCGAGCACAAGAATACCGGTTCGCATACGCTGGATGATCTGCTGGTTGATTTGTTCCAGTTCTACAATGCTTTGTGCACGACTGCTGGCCAGAGCTTCGCTGCGCATCATTCGCCGCGAAATGTTTTGCAGTACAAACGCAGTCGCAAAGTACAGGATGCCAAGTGAACCGGCACGCACGATATCATCGGCGGGCCCGTCGAGTGTCAGCACCGCCCAGCCCGAAATGCTGAGTGAACTGATGGCCGCAAGAGCTGCATAGAAAGTTCCCATGCGGCTGGGGTTAAGAATGTTGCCTGCGGCTACGGAAACAATGACGAGATTGGCAAGCCCGTTAGTGATGCCGGTACTGGCAAATAGCAGCCCGTGCATGATCAGGATATCCAGCAGTATTGATAAGGTGATGTGCCGCTGTCCGGGCTGAAGGCCGGCCAGCATGATCAGTGCGATAAAGCTGTTCAGCGCCAGATAGCCCACTACGCCAAACTGGTAATAATCCAATAACCGGAAACGGACGTCGAAATTGACAGGGTCAACAAACAGTAGAGCCAACAGCACAAGGCTGATCACCACCCGGTAATGATTGTAGATGCGAAACAACTTGGCTTGCTGAAAGCCGGGTGTTTGTTTGTTGGTAATGACTACCGATACCGTATCTGTCGCCATGGTTTTTCAAAAATCCGTTGCTGGGCGGAAGAAATCAGGGCTTATAGGGGGGTATAATAGCCTTTTCGTGGCAATGAGTTACAGGAGCCTGTCTATGTCCGTTTCCGGGAGCGCCCCGCTTTCCAATACGTCCCACCACAAGTTGCGGGTGGTGATGGCACAGATGGATTTTCTGGTCGGGGATATTCCCGGTAACACCGGGCTGGTTATTGAGGCTGCGAAGCGTGCTCGTTCGAGGCACGGGGCAGATATTGTTGTTTTCCCGGAGCTTTGCATCACCGGATACCCGCCGGAAGACTTGTTGCTGCGCCCCAGTATGGATCTCAGAGTGAGTGAGGCGCTTGAGCGGCTGCAAAGTGCGGAGATTGGCGCCGCGATCGTTATCGGCGCGCCGCTTCGAAGTGCCGGCCGGCTTTACAACGCGGCTGTGGTGATCGAAAGCGGCACAATCACCGGTCGTTACTTCAAGCGGTTTCCACCCAATTACCAGGTTTTCGATGAAAAACGTTATTTTGCGGATGGCACGGGCCCGACGGTGCTCGAGATCTGCGGCGTGCCGGTGGGTCTGACGGTTTGCGAAGATATCTGGGCGGATGGCCCCGTTGAAGACTCCGTGGCTGCAGGGGCCCGGTTGATCATCAACCTGAATGCGTCGCCCTATGATATTGATAAACAGGCACGGAGAAAGGCGCTGCTCGAGCGCAAGTCACGTGAGAATCAGGTGAGTATTATCTATACCAATCTGGTGGGGGCCCAGGACGAACTGGTGTTCGACGGCGGCTCTATGGTTTACGACCATTCGGGCGCTCTTGCTGTGGAGGTGTCGCAGTTTACCGACGGACTGTTTCCTGTAGATTTTGTGTGTGATCGCCATTGCCAGCCAATCTCGCAATCATTGCCCCCGGAGCCGTCGCTAGAGGCGAATGTTTACAGCGCACTGGTTACCGGTGTTCGCGACTATGTGAACAAAAATGGTTTCAAATCGGTGGTGCTTGGTCTTTCCGGCGGTATAGATTCTGCCCTGGCTCTGGCTGTGGCAGCCGATGCACTGGGGCCGGAGCGTGTCCGTGCTGTGATGATGCCGTTCCGCTACACGTCGGATATGAGCCTTGAAGATGCAGAGGCTCAGGCGGTGGCCATGGGCGTTCAGTACGATGTGTACTCCATAGAACCCATGTACGAATCCTTTATGGCGACGCTGGCTACCCCTTTCGAGGGCACATCCCCGGATACAACCGAGGAAAATCTGCAGGCTCGTATCCGGGGTGTTGTGCTGATGTCACTGTCCAACAAGTTTCGCTCGCTGGTGCTCACAACTGGCAATAAGAGCGAGCTGGCCGTGGGGTATTCGACCCTTTATGGCGATATGGCTGGCGGTTTCGATGTGCTGAAGGATGTTCCCAAAACTCTTGTTTTCCGCCTCGCCAGGTACCGTAATTCCGTGTCTCCGGTGATTCCTGAGCGCGTAATCACGCGGCCGCCTTCGGCGGAGCTGGCTCCGGATCAGAAAGATGAAGATAACCTTCCGGGCTATGACGTGCTGGATCAGATTCTGAATCTGTATGTAGAGCGGGATTTCAGCTCAGATGCGATTGTTGCAGAAGGCTTTAACGAGGCAGACGTTCGTCGTGTTATTCGCTTGGTGGATATCAACGAGTACAAGCGCCGACAGTCACCGATCGGGATTCGGATCACAGAGCGCGGTTTTGGCAAGGATCGCCGCTATCCCATTACCAGTGGCTGGAAAAGCGGCAATTGACAGGGCAGGTGTTATTCGTCGTCCATAAGCCCAAAGGTAACGACGCTGGAGAGTGAGCGATTCTCACGCTTCAGCAAGCCTGCCTGAAACTCACCCTCGCTGTTGAAAGCGTCGCTTTCCGGGAAGTTCTGGCGAAGTAACGCGATCGCATCCTGAGAGCCTTTTTTGAATTTCAGGAAATCGAAAGTTTCTGCCAGGATGATCATCGCCTCTTCAACGGCGGGTGACGTGGGGAAGCTCTCTATGATGTAACGCGCCCTGTTATTGGCGGCCACGAAGGCTTCGCGTTTGATGTAATAGCGAGCGGCGTAAAGTTCCAGCTCTGCCATTCGGTTGCGCACTGCAATCATGCGCTGACGAGCGTCGGCAGCGTATTCGCTCTGTGGATAGCGGTTCAGTAGTTCGCTGAAATCACGGAATGCCTGCTGCTGTTCCCCGGCGTCCCGGGCGGCGACATCAATCGGGAAATAGCGTGCGGCCAAGCCGATATCAAGGTTGTAGGAGGCGAGCCCGCGCACATAAAGTGCATAATCCGCATGATCGCTCTGTGGATTCAGGCGCAGGAAGCGGTCTGCTGCAGCCCGGGAGCCCTCAAGATCCAGGTTCTGGTAGCGGGCATAAATGAGATCAAGCTGCGCCTGTTCAGCGTATCGGCCAAACGGGTAGTAGGTCTCCAGCGAATCCAGATTCTGCTCGGCTTCGTTGAAGTTGCCGGCGTTCATTGCCTGCCGGGCGTTGTCGTAATAGGTCTTTTCCGGTAGCACTTCCTCCTGCTTGTTGGACGCACAGGCACTGATCAGCACAATCAGTGTGGAAAGTAGCAGTAAACGAAAACCTGATCTCATGCCGGAATCCCGTATAATGTCGATAAATTCGGTTGCGGTATTGTAGCGGGGAACTCGCCTTATGTGCAGAGTGCATTCCGCCAGTTTCAAATATTCTGACCGAAACGTAACACACACAGGCCCTGGGGGCTTAATGTCATCTGAAAACCGAATAACTGCCAGTTTTGCTATACCGCCTGCGTTGAGTGACCGGCGTCTGGATCAGGCTGCCGCAGAACTCATGCCAGAGCATTCGCGTTCGCGCCTGCAGTCCTGGATTCGCAGCGGCGCTTTAACGGTGAACGGAGAAGCTCGTAGGCCGAAAGACAAAGTAATGCTGAGCGACCGCCTTGAGCTTGATGCCGAGCCCGAAGCTCAGGTGACCTGGCAGGCCGAAGCGATCAGCCTGGATATTGTTTATGAAGATGAGCATCTGCTTGTCATCAACAAGCCCGCTGGCCTGGTGGTTCATCCAGCGGCAGGTCACGCCGACGGCACTTTGGTGAACGCGTTGCTTAACTATGCCCCGGAGGTTGAGAACCTGCCCCGTGCCGGTATTGTCCACCGTCTTGATAAAGACACCTCGGGTATCATGGTGGTCGCTCGCAGTCTGATTGCACACACCTCTCTGGTTGGCCAGTTACAGACCCGAACCATGGGGCGCGAGTACGAGGCCGTTGTGGTGGGTACTCTGACGGGTGGTGCTACGGTGGATGCGCCCATCGGCCGTCACCCCCATGAGCGCAAGAAAATGGGTGTGGTGAAAAACGGTAAGCCCGCAGTAACCCATTATCGCCTGATTGAGCGCTTTGCTGCCCACACCCATGTACGCTGCAAACTGGAAAGCGGTCGTACACACCAGATTCGGGTGCACATGGCCCATGTAAAGCATCCTCTGGTTGGTGACCCGCTCTATGGTGGCCGGTTGCGCTTGCCGAAAGGTACAACGGAGGAGTTGCGCGAAGTACTCTCGGCATTTCATCGGCAGGCACTGCATGCACGTCAGCTCACGTTGGAACATCCGGAAACCGGAGAAATTCTGAGTTGGGATGTGCCGCTACCGGAGGATTTCATGGGCTTGCTCGCGGCTTTGCGTAAGCATGTTCAGGAACTTGAGAGCAATGAGTCCTGAAGCTGCTCCTTTACTAACGCTTATCCACCCGGATTGGCCAGCGCCTGCGAACATCCGCGCGGTGTGCACAACCCGCGCAGGTGGTGTCAGTCAGTCCCCATGGGCCAGCCTGAATCTGGGTGGTCATGTGGGTGATGAACCCGCGCACGTGATGCAAAATCGCAAGAGGCTTGCAGTTGCCTGTGGTCTTTCGCCAGGCGCATTTGGTTGGCTGAACCAGATTCATGGCACCGAAGTTGCCGATTTGTCTGCCGGGGGCATCACTGGTATTCCGGAAGCCGACGCCAGTTTTACCCGGGCAACCGGAAGAGCTTGTGTAATTCTCACTGCAGACTGTTTACCTGTCATTCTCTGTGACCGGAATGGAACCACGGTAGCCTCTGCTCACGCCGGCTGGCGCAGCCTCTGTGGTGGGGTGCTGGAAAACCTGGTGGTCAGTATGGGGTTGCCGGGCAATACGCTGATAGCCTGGCTCGGGCCAGCCATAGGACCAAAAGCGTTTGAGGTTGGGCCAGAAGTCAGGGCGGCTTTTATAGCGCAAGATTTGCAGGCAGAGGTCGCTTTCAGCTCGTTGGGTGCTCGTGAGGGCTATTATATGGCCGACATATACAGTCTTGCCCGACAGCGGCTCGAAGCGTTGGGCGTCAAAAATATTTCTGGTGGTGGTCTTTGCACGGTTGCTGATAGCCAGCGTTTCTACTCCTATCGCCGCGATGGTCAGACTGGTCGCATGGCAACGGTTATCTGGAAAACCTGAGGTGCGTCAATTTTCTGACAGATGCCCCTGCGTTGACCTTGAACTTCCCTCGATTGCCCCTACATTAGTTCCCAAAGCAAACCGAATGCGCAATAACTGATCGCATTTGCCGAACGAATCGGGGAAACGAATCCATGAGAATCGACAAGCTCACCAGTCTTTTGCAAACCGCACTGGCCGACGCCCAGTCATTGGCCGTTGGCAAGGACCATAACTTTATTGAGCCTTTGCACCTTATGCAGGCAATGCTTGACCAGCAGGGCAGCTCTATCAAACCGCTCCTTAAACAGTCAGGGGCAGAGCCCGGTCGGGTGCGCCAGGCTGTGGCACAGGAAATCGAGAACCTGCCGGAAGTAAGCGGCAGCGCAGGCGATGTTGCCATGTCCAACGATATGGGCCGCCTGTTCAATATTGCCGACAAATTGGCACAGAAGCGCAAAGACCAATTTATCTCCAGCGAACTTATGCTGCTGGCTGCCTTGGAAGATCGTGGCACGCTTGGTCGTGTTCTACGTGAGCAGGGTGTGGATAAAGGGGCGCTGGAAAAAGCCATTAGTGCCGTGCGTGGCGGTGAGACTGTAGATGATGCCGGTGCCGAGGAAAACCGCCGGGCGCTGTCCAAGTACACCATCGATCTGACCGAGCGGGCGGAAGCCGGCAAGCTCGATCCGGTGATCGGGCGTGATGACGAGATTCGTCGCACGATTCAGGTGTTGCAGCGCCGACGTAAAAACAACCCGGTACTGATCGGTGAGCCTGGCGTCGGTAAAACCGCCATTGCGGAAGGTCTGGCCCAGCGAATTGTAAACGGCGAAGTGCCTGAGGGGCTTAAGAATAAACGGGTTTTGTCTCTGGATATGGGCTCGCTTATTGCCGGTGCCAAGTTCCGGGGTGAGTTTGAGGAGCGCCTGAAGGCGGTACTGAACGAGCTCGCCAAACAGGAAGGCCAGATCATCCTGTTCATTGATGAAATTCACACAGTTGTGGGCGCGGGTAAAGCTGAGGGCTCCATGGATGCGGGCAATATGCTCAAGCCGGCACTGGCCCGTGGTGAGCTGCATTGCGTAGGCGCCACCACACTGAATGAATACCGAGAGAACATTGAGAAGGACGCTGCTCTGGAGCGCCGCTTCCAGAAAGTACTGGTGAATGAGCCGAATGAAGAGGACACCATCGCGATCCTCCGCGGCCTTAAAGAGCGTTACGAAGTACACCACGGTGTAGAGGTGACCGACGGAGCGATTATTGCGGCTGCCAAGTTGTCCCAAAGGTACATTACTGATCGTCAGTTGCCTGATAAAGCCATTGATCTGATCGACGAAGCTGCCAGCCAGATTCGCATGGAGATGGACTCCAAGCCAGAGCCTCTGGATCGGCTGGAACGTCGCCTGATCCAGCTCAAAATTGAGCGGGAAGCACTGAAAAAAGAGACTGATGCGGCTTCGAAAAAACGGCTTGAGGAGCTTTCAGGTGTTATTCAGGGTGTGGAGCGGGAATACGCTGATCTTGAAGAGGTCTGGAATACCGAGAAGGCAGCTTTGCACGGTTCCCAGAAGATAAAGAGCCAGCTTGAGCAGGCCCGCATCGATCTGGAAACCGCCCGCCGTGCAGGCGATTTGGGCAAGATGTCCGAGTTGCAGTATGGCCGCATTCCGGAGCTGGAGCGTCAGCTCGATATGGCGAGCCAGGCGGAAATGATGGAAATGAAGCTCTTGCGTAATCGCGTTACCGACGAGGAAATCGCGGAGGTTGTTTCCAAGTGGACGGGCATTCCGGTATCCAAAATGCTCGAAGGCGAGCGCGGCAAACTGATGCGCATGGAAGATGAGCTGCATACCCGGGTTATTGGTCAGAACGAAGCTGTAGAGGCTGTGTCGAACGCCGTTCGCCGCTCACGGTCGGGCCTGGCAGATCCTCACAGGCCTAACGGCTCGTTCCTGTTTCTTGGGCCAACCGGTGTGGGTAAAACCGAGCTGTGTAAAGCGCTGGCTTCGTTCCTTTTCGACACCGATGACGCCATGGTGCGCATCGATATGTCGGAGTTTATGGAGAAGCACTCTGTTGCCCGCCTGATTGGTGCGCCGCCGGGTTACGTCGGTTATGAAGAGGGTGGATACCTCACTGAAGCTGTTCGTCGTCGCCCATACTCCGTGCTGTTGCTCGACGAAGTTGAAAAGGCGCACCCGGATGTATTCAACATACTGCTCCAGGTGCTTGATGATGGTCGCCTCACGGACGGCCAGGGGCGTACAGTGGATTTCCGTAATACGGTCATCGTTATGACGTCAAACCTGGGTTCTGACATTATTCAGCAGAAGGCTGGCGAAGAGAATTACGAAGCTATGAAGAGCGCTGTCATGGAGGTGGTGGGAACACACTTCCGCCCTGAATTTATTAACCGTGTGGACGAAGTGGTTGTATTCCACCCATTGGCTGGAGCCCAAATTCATGGCATCGCCAAAATCCAGATAGAGATTCTCGGCAGGCGCTTGCAAGAGCAGGATATGAAGCTAGAGCTGGACGAGGCTGCCATGGACTTGCTTGCGGAAGTCGGGTACGACCCGGTGTACGGTGCGCGGCCACTCAAGCGGGCTATTCAGCGGATGATTGAAAACCCACTGGCGCAAAGGCTGTTGCAGGGTGACTTTGTCGCTGGCGACACAATTCTCGCCACTGTGGATGGAGGCAAGCTGGAGTTCAAAAAGGCTTGATCGGAGTTGATAGTAAAAAAGGTGAGGGCTTCGGCTCTCACCTTTTTTTTAGCTGTTACGACTGATCTTCTGGCTCGCAGTTTTCGGCCGCAATTTCTTCCAGTTTTTCCCGTTGCTCGGCGATCTCTTCCGGGTCTAAATAGCGCATTTCACCATTTTCTTCTATGCGGATACGAGCGTTGCTATCGATGACTTTCAGGTTTGAACGTGCGCTTTCACAGTTGGCCACGCGCTGCTTACGGCGGGCTGCCTCGACGGCGGTCTCCTTTTCACGGTCAGCTTCTTTCTGTTGTTGCTCCTGAAATTCGCCCAGGCGTTTTTGCGGACTGGGTCGGTTGGTGGCTGCGGAAGAAGAAGTGCCCGAGCGAACGTTGACGGTTTCAGAGTTGGAACCCACAGGCTGACGGTCACCGAAATGGGTTATGCCGTTTTCGTCCGTCCATTTATACACCGAGGCGCTCATTGCCATGCCGGGTGCTACGGCTATCAATAATGTCAGCATCAGGATTTTTCTGTTCATGGCTCTACTCGCGGTGTGTTCGCTGTTCCCGGGCTAATCAGTAACCTGAAAACCCGGGCCCGTTACATTGATTTATATTGGTCTATCATGCCATTAGTGCGAAGCATTTTCTTCCGCCTGGTTCAAATCTCTGTATCTGAGTTGTGGATAATTATGGCAGACCTTTAGTCAGTAAGGGCGCAGAAAGCAACTGTTGCTATTGACAGGGAGTTTCGCGCTGTCAGAATTACCGATTGCCTGAAGACTGGGGCTACTATGGCAGGCAACCCGTGCGAGTATTCCCCGTTATTTACCACACTGAGCGTGCCGCGCATCTGCCGCGGAATGGTTGTTGCTTACGTGCAACCCGTTGATTGGCCGTTCTCCGCAACCCTCAGGAGGGCGGCTGGCCAAGAGACAACCTCTTAACAAGGTGTGGAGCAGCCGGTTCCGCTTTCAAAAGAAGCAGGGAAACCGTGAACCCAGGCAACCGGGCGTGTGCCCGGCTCATTCACTCGTAGAAGAGGGTAGAACATCGTGGAGTTATTGTCTGGCGCCGATATGCTGATCCGCTCCCTGCAGGATCAGGGGATCGAATACATATATGGCTATCCGGGTGGTGCAGCCCTTCATATTTATGATGCGCTGTTCAGGCAGGACAAGGTCAAGCATATTCTGGTGAGACACGAACAGGCTGCAGTGCATATGGCTGATGGCTATGCACGTGCGACTGGTTTGCCGGGAACCGTGCTTGTGACCTCTGGCCCTGGAGCCACCAACACCATTACCGGTATTGCTACCGCGTTCATGGACTCCATTCCCATGGTGGTTCTGTGCGGACAGGTCGCGTCTACCCTGATTGGCGAAGATGCCTTCCAGGAAACCGACATGATGGGGGTTTCCCGGCCTGTCGTGAAACACAACCTCAGTGTGCGTCACCCTTCAGAGATCCCGGAAATTATTCGCAAGGCGTATTACATCGCGTCAACCGGTCGTCCCGGGCCTGTTGTTGTGGATATTCCCAAGGATATGACCGCACCGAATGAACGTTTTGAATATGCTTACCCGAAAAAGGTCAAGTTGCGTTCATACAACCCGGCCATACGTGGCCACGCTGGCCAAATCAAAAAAGCGGTAGATATGATGCTGGCGGCGCGCCGTCCCATTATATATGCCGGTGGCGGTGTCATTCTGGGTAAAGCTTCCGGGCAGCTGACCGAGCTGGTGCGCAAACTGGGGTATCCGATTACCAATACCCTGATGGGCATCGGTTGCTATCCGGCCAGCGACAAGCAGCACCTTGGCTGGCTTGGCATGCACGGCACCTACGAAGCCAATATGGCGATGCATCATTCGGATTTGATCCTGTGTGTTGGTGCCCGATTCGATGATCGCGTAACTAACGCAACGGAAAAGTTCTGCCCCGGCGCGCGCATTATCCATATCGATATTGACCCTGCGTCCATTTCCAAAACCATCGACGCTGACGTGCCAATCGTCGGGCCGGTTGATGCGGTTCTCAAGGAAATGCTTGCCCTGGTAAAAGAGAGCAAGGAAAAGCCGGATGCAGACGCTCTCGCATCCTGGTGGAAGCAAATCGACGAATGGCGCGCCTTCCACGGTATGCGCTACGAAACCAGTCCGGACGTAATCAAGCCTCAGGAAGTTGTTGAGATGCTTTGGCGCCTCACGAACGGAGATGCATTTGTCACCTCCGATGTGGGACAGCATCAGATGTTCGCAGCCCAGTACTACAAGTTCGACAAGCCTAACCGGTGGATCAACTCTGGTGGCCTCGGCACAATGGGATTCGGCTTGCCAGCGGCTATGGGGGTCAAGCTGACACATCCGGATGATGAAGTGCTCTGCATTACCGGTGAAGGCAGTATTCAGATGAATATTCAGGAGCTGTCTACCTGCAACCAGTACAAACTGCCGGTAAAAATCATCAATCTGAACAACGGGTCTTTGGGAATGGTGAGACAGTGGCAGGACATGAACTATGAGTCCCGTCACTCCCAGTCGTATATGGAATCTCTGCCAGATTTCATCAAGCTAGCGGAGGCTTATGGGCATGTTGGTATTCGTATCGACAAGAAAGAGGATCTGGAGCCGAAGCTGAAAGAAGCGCTGGCCATGAAAGACAAACTTGTCTTTGTAGATATCCAGGTTGACCGCTTTGAGCACGTGTACCCGATGCAAGTGGCACGTGGCTGCATGAAAGATATGTGGCTCAGCAAGACGGAGAGGGTGTGATCATGCGTCGAATCATTTCTGTGTTGCTTGAAAACGAACCGGGAGCACTATCCCGCGTAGTCGGGCTGTTTTCGCAGCGGAACTACAACATTGAGACCTTGACGGTTGCGCCTACCGAGGATGAGACTCTGTCTCGTCTTACAGTGACAACGACTGGCTCAGACCGGGTCATTGAGCAGATTACCAAACAGCTTAACAAGCTCGTTGAGGTGGTTAAACTGGTGGATCTGACTGAAGGGCCTCACATCGAGCGGGAGCTGATGCTGATCAAGCTAAAAGCAACAGGTTCTCAGCGTGCCGAAATAAAGCGCACTGTGGATATTTTCCGGGGCCAGATCGTTGATGTCACCAGCTCGGTTTACACTGTTCAGTTGGCGGGCGCTAGCGACAAGCTGGACGGCTTTGTTCAGGCGATCGGCACTTCGGGCGTGCTCGAAGTAGTGCGCTCGGGGGTTTCCGGGATCGCTCGGGGCGAAAAGGTTTTGAGCCTTTAAACGATTTCACATATTACGAACGCTTTGGCCTCCTGAAAGGCCATCACAAATCATAGAGGTTAGTCATGCAGGTTTATTACGATAAGGATTGCGATCTTTCCATCATTCAGGGCAAGAAAGTTGCCATCATCGGTTTTGGCTCACAGGGGCACGCTCACGCGTGTAACCTGAAAGAGTCCGGTGTTGATGTGACCGTAGGTCTGCGCCCAGGGTCTTCTTCTATCGCCAAGGCAGAAGCCTATGGCCTGAAAACCAGCGACGTGCCATCTGCGGTTGCGGCAGCTGATGTGGTTATGGTTCTGACTCCGGATGAGTTCCAGTCCCAGCTATACAAGGCTGAGATTGAGCCAAACCTGAAGCAAGGCGCCACTCTGGCTTTTGCTCACGGCTTCGCAATTCACTACAACCAGATTGTTCCGCGCAAAGATCTGGACGTTATCATGATTGCTCCCAAGGCTCCGGGCCACACCGTTCGCACCGAGTTTGCGAATGGCGGCGGTATCCCCGATCTGATTGCCATCTTTCAGGATGCCTCTGGCAACGCCAAGAACCTGTCTCTGTCATACGCCAGCGGCATAGGTGGTGGGCGCACTGGCATCATCGAGACTACCTTCAAGGATGAAACCGAAACCGACCTGTTCGGTGAGCAAGCGGTTCTGTGCGGTGGCGCTGTTGAGCTGGTAAAAGCGGGTTTTGAGACCCTGACCGAGGCAGGCTATGCTCCGGAAATGGCGTACTTTGAGTGCCTGCATGAGCTCAAGCTTATTGTAGACCTGATGTACGAAGGCGGTATTGCCAACATGAACTACTCCATCTCCAATAATGCAGAGTATGGTGAGTATGTGACAGGCCCCGAGATTATCAACGAACAGTCTCGCGAAGCCATGCGCAACGCGCTCAAGCGTATCCAGAGTGGTGAATACGCGAAGATGTTCATCTCTGAGGGTGCTCTTAACTATCCATCAATGACTGCGCGCCGTCGTCAGAACGCCGCTCACGAGATTGAAGTGACAGGTGAGAAATTGCGCGGAATGATGCCGTGGATTTCTGCCAACAAGATCGTGGATAAGGATAAAAACTAAGCGGAGTTTCGCTTGGTTAATGAAACGCGGCCCGGGTGGTCGCGTTTTTCGTATATACTTCGCCAAAATACTTTCCGGAGTAATGGGAATGACTGACGAAAAAAAAGATGCTCAATTAAGTTCCGGGGCCAGCGAGCCTGAGAATCCTTCCAGTGCTGCGACAGAGTGTGAAATAGAGCCGGGCGAGGTGATAGAAGAAGAGCTGGTCGAAGGTGCACCGGTGCGCAGGAAGGGCATATACCTTTTGCCTAATGCGCTGACAACTGCCTCAGTGTTCTCTGGCTTCTATGCCATTGTGTCGGCGGCGGGTGGTGTTTTTGATAACGCTGCTATTGCGATTTTTGTGTCAATGATTCTGGACGGTCTTGATGGGCGCGTTGCTCGCATGACCAATACCCAAAGCAAGTTCGGTGAAGAATACGACAGTCTCGCAGACATGGTTGCGTTTGGTGTTGCGCCCGGGTTTGTCGCGTTCTTCTGGTCCCTGAACGGCCTCGATAAAATTGGTTGGGCGATTACATTTATATACGTGGCAGGTGCCGCGCTTCGCCTGGCGCGATTCAACACGCAAATTGGCTCTGTGGATAAGAAATTTTTCGTTGGCCTTCCAAGCCCTGCAGCTGCGGCATGCGTTGCTGGCCTTGTTTGGTGCTTTCAGTCGTTTGAGTCGTCAGCCTGGTTAACCTTCCTGACCATGGTGGTTGTAGGTGGTGCAGGCGTGCTGATGGTCAGCAACGTGCTGTACCGCAGTTTCAAGGATCTTGATCTGCGAGGGCGTGTGCCTTTCGCTGCGATTCTGCTAGTGGTACTGATTTTCGTAGTAATTGCGCTGGATCCGGCGACAGTGCTATTCACCGGGTTCCTGATCTACGCTTTGTCTGGGCCGGCTCGCGCATTGTTTCGCGGAAAACTGCGTCGGTCTGCGAGTGCAGATAAGTAAAGCACTGAGCGTCCAGCAAAAGTAGTACGGTTTTTGATCGGTTTCCACCTTGTTTTGCTGTATTCATAGGTGGAAACCGAAGTTCTGCAGAATTAATTGAAGATGGCCGTTGACAGATCTGCGGGTGTCTGTAGAATGCGCATCTCCTTCGAGGGACACACCGCTGAGGCGGGGTGTATTGAGAAGGGCAACTGTTTGAAAGTATTAAAGAAAACGAGTTTGAAGTTTCTTTAATTAAACGGT
>JAGPVT010000107.1 GCA_018066865.1 Marinobacter sp.
CTTGAGGAACTGGCCGCCAACGGAACACTGGACGACACCCTTGTCATACTGACGTCCGATGAGTCGGGAGGCTTTGTGCGGGCAGACCATGAAACCCTGCCACTGAACAGCAATCTGGGCGTGCTTGCGGTTCGCCCACCAGACCCGAAGGACCTTCAGGGATATGCAGACCCACATGCAATCACTGCACAACTGGATATTCCCCTGACCATTCTGGACGCCACCGGTCGTGGCAAATACGCAGGCGATATGATTGGCCGCAGCCTGCTGGTCCGAAACGATCAGAAGCCCAGAGATATACTCCTGGCGGACACCTATACCGGGCTCAAGTATTTTCTCAGGGAGAAGGGAGAATTGCTGGCGTGCACGGAACTGCTCACCCGCTGCACTTCATGGGCGTTCGATCCTGACAGGGTCTTTGGATCTTTCAGGGAAGCGGACAAGCCTCCTTTCCTTACGCTGGATGAACGCTTGGCACTGTTTAAAAACGCAACCACGCTGACCCCGGCTGATTAATACCTGATGCACGCCAATCGGCATTCGAAACTCTGAAATCCCTGATCCATGAGAACGTTGATAGCCAGCACACTGAACATTCTTCACCTCCATCGCCGGGCGCTCCTGACGTTCTATCTGTTTTTTTCCGGCCTTGCACTGGCCATCATCACACCATCCCTCACATGGGCCTTGGCCTCATTGCGGCCTGTGACGGGAGATGGCGCCATCAGTACCGGTGGGATCATCGAATTCCTGGTGTCCCCTGGAGGTATTCTCTGGGTTGTTGTCAGCCTGAATTTGGCCGCACTGACGTTCCTGCTGCAACAGGCCGGCATCACGCTCATTGCGGCAGCGCCGCAGCACCAGCCGTACCGGACGGCCCTGCGCGCGCTATGGGGAATGACCCGCAGCTTTCTGCCTTTGATAAAGCTGACCCTCCTCCAGGTGTTCACACATCTGATGATCGCCCTGCCTTTCCTTGCTGCCACCGGGCTCGCATGGTCATGGCTGCTTAACCTTTACGATCCCTATCTGCTGCGCATCGAAAAGCCACCCGAACTCTGGTGGTTTATTGCCTGTGCGGCTTTCTCTGGCCTTGGCATTCTTTTGTGTAATGGCTTTCTCTACCTGCGCTGGATATTGGCCGTACCTTGCCTGATGCTGCGAAGCTTTTCGCCCACTGGGGCGCTTCACGAAAGCACACGGTTGACCCGCGGGCACAAAAGGTATGCCAGCGGACTGCTGATTTGTGGGCTGATTGCCATACTGTTACTGCCTGTTCTGGTGACGTTCGCTTTCGACCAGATTGCTGCAGGCATCTTCGCTGCTCTGCAAGCTCACAAAGACATGCTTGCTACAGTGGTGCTGGTCTTTATCGCTGCCTATATTCTCATGGGTATTGCGGCGACGTTTCTGGGCGCCTCAGTTTATGGTGCGTTCGTTGTCAGCCTGTACCAGAAGACAAGTGGTGTCGTGTCGGCAAAGCGCCTCACCATACCGGAACATGCCGGGCTCAAAGCCTGGACGGCCGAACTCCTTGTGGTCGTACTCGCCCTGAGCCAGGCCTGGCTGGTGGTTAGCGCACTGGAGCAAAGGGAGGATGTCAGAATTACAGCGCACCGAGGCAGTTCGTTGAAAGCGCCGGAGAACACCCTCAGCTCCATTGAGCAAGCAATAAACGATGGTTCAGACTATATCGAAATCGACGTGCAACTGACCGCAGACGGCGTACCGGTTCTCTGGCATGATGCCGATATGAACCGGATTTTTGGTTTGAGAAAGCGAATCAGTGATGTGCGTTATCAGGATATGCGGGATCTTGATGCCGGGAGTTGGTTCAACACCGGTTTTGCGAAAGAAAGGATTGCCACACTGGCTCAGGCTGTGAAAACTGCTGACGGGCGGGCAAAGCTCTTTATCGAGCTGAAACCTGACCGCAACACGCCGCACCTGACGCAAACCGTCGTCGAGCTTCTCCAACGTATGGAAGCGGTCGATGGAACAATCGTTGCTGCCGCAGACTGGCTCACTCTTCAAGAAGCCAAAAGACGGGAGCCTCGACTGAAAACAGCACTGATCGCACAGTTTGTGATGGGGCCATTGTGGGCAGATAACTACGACATACTGGCCCTGCGCGCAAACCGCGTAACGCCGGCGACTGTTGCAAGAGCCCACCGGGCGGAAAACGAGCTTCATGTATGGACCGTTAACCATCCAGATGCGATGTCACGCTTTATCGATATGGGTGTGGATAACATTATTACGGACCGCCCAGAGGTGCTTGCCGACATCCTTCAGGAACGGAAAAACCTGTCCGATACCGAGTTGCTGGCAACCAAACTCCACAACTGGTTGCGTTGATGCCCAGATAAAATAGTCTAATCTTGAATCGACACTCGGCCACAAATGCCCAAGCAAGGAACGCAAATACATGAAGCAACGCCCTACCCGTTATGCATTTCTTGCAACATGGCTGGCCGGGGCTCTTGTGCTCTGCTTTTCCACCGTTCCTGCCCTAGCCGAAGATTCCGGGGAGGCATCCCAGAAGCCAGAAGAAGCCAGGCCGGCAGTGCAACCGGAGTTGAAAGCAAGCACAGATACGCCTCCGGAAATCAAACTGCCGGACGAGGTCGATGCCAACATTCAGGAACAGGTTCGTGCACTGCTGACCTCGCTCGAACAACGTCAGGCCGCGGTAAGAGCCAGCCGGGAACGATTGATCTACGCCGAATCAATTCTGTCCCGTCTGCAGGATGAGTACGAAAGCTTTGAGCTGAGGCTCGAGAAGGCCGGGCTCAACCTGAACGCCCGTTATGCTGATCTGCTAAAACAGAGACTCGAACGCCTGCAAAGGCAGAGTATTGCCGGCGACCTTATTGAAGGCATTGAGGACAAGCTCTCCACGGCAAGAGAAGAACAACTGCGACTGGAAGAGTTTGAAGCGATTGCAGAGCCTGGTGACGATGCGCGCGGCCAACTGCGCAGCCGCCGTTCTCAAATGCTGCGCGAGCTGCACAAAGCCGTTACCGAGCACATAGATGTGCTCAATGAATACTACAGCACGGTGACGGCTCTTCAGGATCAGGTTCAGGAATATCAGAAGCTCTTGCAGCAACGACTGTTCTGGCTTCCCAGTGCCGCCGCCGTCAGTGCAGAAACCGCCGGGGAGCTTTACGAATCTGCCAGGTGGTTTATCTCGCAATTGCGTTTTGATGCATTGAGCGAAGCCATTACCCGCTCGGTGAGTGAGCGCGGAATTCGCACAGGGTTGGTGGCACTGCTTCTAATCGTGCTGCTGCTAAAGCGCAAGGCGATCAAAAACAACCTCCTGGACAACAGCCGCCATATCGGAAACGTTGGCCACGACCGAACCGCTTTTACCCTGCAGGCACTGATCAACAGTATCCTGCTGGCATTACCGGGGGTTCTTGCCTTTTCTCTGACTGCTTTGGTGCTGATGGATGGCAACGCATTTTACTCTGCGCTTTCGAAAGGCTTTACGGCGGCCGCCTTTGTTATATTTTTGCTCGCTTTCATCCGCAATGTGGCCCGTAAACAAGGGCTTGGAGAAAGCCACTTTCACTGGAATACCAACTCCCTACTGGTTATCCGCCGGGAACTGCCCTTTCTGATGGCGTTTGTTATTCCAGTGGTCGTTATTACCACTTCAACAAGCTCAACTCCTGAAGGCACCCAGTTTGATGACAGTCTTGGCCGACTGCTATTCACCCTGGTTTCCATCGCACTGGCCGTATTCGCGCAGCGACTCATGAAGGCAGTGCGGGCTTACAAATCCCACAGTAACTTTTTGCTACTCCTTCATGTTATTGCGGTTGCGGCCCCTCTTATATTGGCCTCGGCATCCTTGATCGGTTACCACTACACGGCCCTGCAGCTTGAGCGCAATCTGTTCATCAGCATCTGCTGGCTGGCCTTTAATTCACTGCTTTACTACGTGGGCTTACGGGCACTTTCGGTGCGTGAGCGCAGGCTCACCCTCGAACGCCTCCAGGAACAACGCGTTGCTGAACGCAAGGCAGCGGAGGCCAAAGAGGCCGCCGATTCATCCAGTGAAGGCGTGTTTCAGAACCTGGATATGCCTGAAATGAATCTCAAGGACATCAGTCAACAAAGCTCTTCGTTGCTAAGGATCGTGATCTCTGCTCTCGCCATCACCGGCCTGCTGCTGCTCTGGGCCGACGTTATTCCAGCGCTTCAGTTGTTTAACAACATCACCTTGTGGTCCATCGCTACCGACCTGCAGGGCGGCGACCCGCTACCCATCACACTTGCAGATGTGCTGCTCGCTCTGCTCGTAGCAGCCGGCACTGTTCTTGCGGCAAAAAATCTCCCAGGGACCCTGGAGGTAACGATACTGAGCCGAATGAATCTGGAACCGGGCTCCGGCTACGCCATCACAACAATCACCACCTACGTTCTTGTCCTCACGGGCGTGGTGGTCTGTCTTGGCGTGATAGGGGTTCAGTGGTCCAAACTCCAGTGGCTGATTGCAGCTCTCGGGGTCGGGCTTGGCTTCGGACTGCAGGAAATCGTCGCCAACTTTGTATCAGGTATCATTCTGCTGTTCGAGCGGCCGATTCGGGTAGGTGATACGGTGACCATTGATGGCATTACCGGAACGGTCTCACGCATACGTATTCGCGCCACGACACTAGTGGACTGGGACCGGAAAGAACAGATTATTCCCAACAAAACCTTCGTTACCCAGGATCTGACCAACTGGACTCTGTCGGATCCAATTACCCGCGTCATTCTGCGTGTGGGCGTTGCCTATGGCTCCGATGTTGACAAGGTGCAGGGCATACTTCTCCAGTTGGCCCACGATAATACGCGAGTGGTGGATGACCCGGCACCTGAGGTTTTCTGTGTCGGTCTTGCAGACAGCAGTATTAGTTTCGAGGTAAGGGTGTTTGTAAAAGATCTGGTGGACATCATGCCGCTGTCTCATGAAATACACGCAGGCATCACTCAGGCGTTGATGGAGGCTGGTATCGATATCCCCTACCCGCAGCGGGATATTCATGTACGCACTCTTCCTGACACTCTTCCAGGCACTCGACCAGCCCCCCAATAAGGTAGGTCTGGCCGAGAGCCTGACAACAAGTGCCGATTTATTAATGCTGCAGAATCTGCTGCAGAAACTTCTGTGTGCGTGGCTCCCTGGGGTTACTGAAAAATTCCTTGGGCGGAGCCTCTTCGACAATCTCGCCGGCGTCCATGAAGATCACACGGTCCGCGACCGTTTTGGCAAAGCCCATTTCATGGGTCACGCAGATCATGGTCATGCCGCTACCGGCAAGCTCGATCATAACGTCGAGAACTTCTTTGATCATCTCCGGATCGAGCGCCGACGTGGGCTCATCAAACAACATGATTTTGGGCTTCATGCACAAAGCTCTCGCAATGGCCACACGTTGTTGCTGGCCACCTGACAGCTGCCCGGGAAACTTGGTAGCCTGGTCCGGAATCTTTACCCGCTCAAGGTACTCCATGGCAGCTGCTTCGGCTTCCCGACGAGGTAACTTGCGCACCCATATAGGCGACAGACAGCAGTTTTCCAGAACGGTGAGGTGAGGAAACAGGTTAAAGTGCTGGAACACCATGCCCACTTCCCGGCGTACTCTGTCTATGTGACGGACATCATCGGTAAGCTCAACGTCATCAACAATGATCTTGCCCTGTTGATGCTCTTCAAGGCGATTGATACACCGAATAAACGTGGATTTGCCTGAGCCGGAAGGGCCACAGATTACAATGCGCTCGCCCTGATCAACCGCCAGGTTGAGGTCTTTGAGCACGTGAAAGTCGCCATACCACTTGTGCATACCTTCCACACGGATAATGCCCGGCTTTTTCTCCGCCTGTGTTTCTGTAGATTCGGAATGTTGCGTCATAGTTTTACCATCAGGTTTTGTGGCCGGTATCGAGTTTGCGTTCGAGGTTCTGGCTGTAGCGGGAAATCCCGAAACAGAATACCCAGAAACAGAAGGCCACAAAGACATAGCCCTCAATCGCGACGTTTTGCCAGGCCGGGTCTGCTATCGTTGACTGAACCGCGCCGAGAATATCGAACAGGCCAATAATCAGCACCAGGGTGGTGTCCTTGAACAGTGCGATGAAAGTATTCACAATGCCGGGAATAACCAGCTTTAATGCCTGGGGCAGAATAACCAATCCCATCTTGCGCCAATAGCCAAGGCCCAGGGCCCCAGCCGCCTCATACTGCCCTCGAGGGATAGCCTGAAGCCCGCCCCTTATTACCTCTGCCATGTAAGCCGACTGCCACAATGTAATGCCAATCAGTGCCCGCACCAGCTTTTCGAAGTTTACCCCCTCCGGAAGAAACAAAGGCAGCATCACTGAGGCCATGAACAACACCGTAATCAGCGGCACGGCCCGCCAGACTTCGATAAACACCACGCAGAGGCCGCGAATAACAGGCATGTCCGATCGACGCCCGATGGCAAGCAAAACTCCGATAGGCAGAGAGGCCAGGATTCCGATATAAGCCAGGATGAGTGTGAGCATGAGGCCGCCCCACTTTGAGCTTTCAACTTCTTCCAGCCCCAGAATTCCTCCCGGGATCAGCACGTAACCGATTATCGGCAGGCCGGTCATACCGAAGATTCCGAGCCATTTACGGCCGGGAAAACCCTCAATAAATTGGGGCACGAACGCCAGAGCCAACAGTGCAAACATGATATCGACCCGCCATTGGAGCTCGTCGGGGTAGAAACCATAGATAAAGAAATTCAGGCGCTGATTTACAAATAGCCAGCAAGCGCCCTCCCCCACACAATCCCCCGGGCCGGAGCCCTCGAAGGTAGCGTCCAGGAACACCCAGTTCACCAGGGGCCCGACACTGGTAACCAGCAGGTAGCCAACCACCAAGGTCAGCAAGGTGTTGTACCAACTGGAAAACAGGTGCGTGCGCATCCACTTGACCGGCCCGAGGTTCTTTTTGGGTGGTTTAATCGTCGATTCGGTCATCATCGCTCCTTGATTTCCACAGCCCGGTTATACAAGTTCATGAGCAGTGAAATCAGCAGACTGATCGTGAGGTATACGCTCATCGTAATGGCAACAACTTCCACCGCCTGGCCTGTCTGATTCAGGGTAGTGCCCATAAATACAGAAACCAGATCCGGGTAACCGATGGCTGTCGCCAGTGACGAGTTTTTGACGAGGTTCAGGTACTGGCTGGTGAGCGGCGGAATAATGACCCGCATCGCCTGGGGAATAACAATCAGCCTCAGAGTCAGACCATTTGGCAGACCGAGGGCCTTGGAGGCTTCTGTTTGCCCCTTGCTAACCGCCAGAATACCCGAGCGTACAATTTCCGCGATAAAGCTCGCCGTGTAGAGCGAAAGCGCAACCCAAAGGGCCGCCAGCTCGGGGATCAGCGAAATACCTCCGTCAAAATTGAACCCTTTCAATGCAGGCAAATCCCATTCCAGAGGTTGGCCCGCGATAAAGAACGCGACAAGCGGCAAAAGGACCAAAAGTGCGATGCTCACCTTGACGGTCGGAAAGATCTGACCGCTCGCCTTCTGACGTTTTTTGGCCCAGCTCCGCAGACCAACAGCCGCCGCAATGGCCACCAGAATTGCTCCCCAAACCAGCCCAAAGCCGTCCTGGGTTACCGGCCCGGGCAGATACAGGCCCCGGTTATTCAGGAAAAACGCACCGCCAACCTCCATACTCTGTCTTGGCGCTGGCAGGCTGGCGAGTACGGCGAAGTACCAAAAAAATATCTGCAGCAAAAGCGGGATATTGCGAATGACTTCGATATAAACCAGCGCGATTTTGGCCACCAGCCAGTTACTCGACAGGCGTGCAACGCCAACCAGGAACCCAATGATGGTTGCAGCAACGACACCCATGGCAGACACCAGCAGGGTATTGGTCAAACCCACCCAGAATGTGCGCCCGTAAGACATGGTTGCATCAAAAGGCACCAGATGCATGATGATGCCGAAGCCGGCAGTCTCATCAAGGAATCCGAAACCGGTGCTGATGCCACGGTCTTCCATATTCGAGAGAGTATTGTCAATCAGAACCCAGCCGGCCCAGAACACTACGGCCAGTGAAATAATCTGGAAAAACAGTGCCCGAACGCGGGGGTCATACCAGGGTTTGGGCTTGGCGGATCTGGAATCAATAGATTGTTTTTTCATGCCTTGTCCTGAAAAGCTTCCCTGCATTACACAGCGTCAGAGTAAACACCGGGGCCCCTGAGGGTGCCCCGGCATAGCTTTTCAGATATCAGCGTACTGGCGGCGCGTAGAGGATGCCGCCGTTTGTCCAGAGGGCGTTGATCCCTCGCTCAAGACCAAGCGCCGTATCAGGTCCCACGTTGCGATCGTACATTTCGCCGTAGTTGCCAACCTGCTTCACAATGGCATGACCGAAATCATCCGGCAGCCCCAGTTTAGCGCCCATGTCACCGTCCGTTCCCAACAAGCGCTGGACGTTCGGGTTATCCGACTTCAGCATCTCGCCCACGTTAGCCATGGTAATACCCAACTCCTCGGCGTTGATCTGGGCAAACAACACCCATTTGACGATGTTGAACCATTGATCGTCGCCTTGGCGAACAACGGGGCCCAGAGGCTCCTTTGAAATCGTATTAGGCAGAATCTTTGCGGTGCTGGGGTCGGCTAGCTTGGAGCGCAAAGCCGCGAGCTGGGAACGATCGGACGTCAGCACATCACAGCGGCCCGCAGCGAAGCCCTGGACAGTCTGCTCAGATGTATCAAACACGATCGGTTTGAACTCCATGCCCTTGGCCCGGAAATAATCCGCGAGGTTCAACTCGGAGGTTGTGCCTGACTGAATGCAGACGGTGGCGCCGTCAAGTTGCTCTGCATCGTCTACGCCAATGTCCTTGTTAACCAGGAAGCCCTGTCCGTCGTAATAATTTACGCCAGCGAAGTTAAGCCCAAGGGACACATCGCGGGTGAGCGTCCAGGTCGTGTTTCTGGACAGCACGTCAATTTCGCCTGACTGCAGCGCAGTAAAACGCTCCTTGGCGGTCAAGGGTGTAAACTCAACCGCTTTAGCGTCTCCGAAGACAGCTGCGGCTACTGCCCGACAGGTATCCACATCAATACCCGTCCAGCTGCCTTTTTCATCTGGCTGGGAGAACCCGGGAAGACCACTGGTCACGCCACACTGCAGGTGGCCTTTTGCCTTCACGCTTTCCAGAGTTGTGGCCGCGAGAACGCTTGTGGTCGAGAGTGCACCCGCAACAAACGCCATGCCGATAGCTGCCGATATCATTCTTTTCATTGTTGTTTCTCCGAACGATTATTAGTTATCTACCTGAGACCATGAGCCCACGCCAAAATAATATGTGCAGCTAAACGCAACACACCACAGATGACCCAGCACAGTTACATGTCTCTACAAGATAGACAAGGTTCAGAAAAACAACTAATTTTCATCAGCTCTTTTTTACAGAACTGATTTCGCCGTCCGGTTGCTTATAGGTTTCCAGGCG
>JAGPVT010000011.1 GCA_018066865.1 Marinobacter sp.
CGTTTCCCGGAAAAGATCTACCCGACGCTCTGAACTCCAAACCCGAAAATTACTGCTCAACAACAAGAAAAAACGTCTCATCGTCACGAATCAACCCAAGATTCATCCGGGCCCGCTCTTCAACAGCGCCTTGCTCATTGCGAAGGTTACGCACCTCCGCATACAGGCGCTCATTGCGGGTAGCCAACTCAGCATTCTCCTTACGCTGCTCGGCAATCGACTGCTCCAGCGTCCAGACCTGCGCAAAGCTGCCTTCCCCAATCCACAGGCGCACCTGTAGCAGGAGAATGAGAACAACCATGAAAGCCCAGAGCAACTTCATTAATACCGATTCCGTACAGGAGTTAAACGATCAAAAATCAAACACCGGATGCCAAGTATAGACCTTAGAGTAGATTAGCAACAAATTCTTCTAACTGATTGGACAAAAAGGCCATCGTGACTGAACTTTCATTCAGAGCACGACGGCCTTAACATTTTGTTACCTGAAATCCGGAGGATTAAAGGCCAAAACGGAACCTGTTAGTCTCAGCCCTGCCCTTTAATCTCGCTCAGGCCACGATAGGGCGCCTTACCTTCCAGCGCCTCTTCAATACGCAGCAACTGGTTATACTTGGCAACACGGTCGGAGCGGCAAAGAGAGCCGGTTTTGATCTGGCCCGCACAGGTAGCAACGGCAAGGTCCGCAATGGTTGTGTCTTCAGTCTCACCGGAGCGATGAGAAATAACCGCCGTAAAGCCTGCATCCTGCGCCATCTTGATGGCATCCAGGGTTTCACTCAGGCTGCCAATCTGGTTGAACTTGATCAGAATGGAGTTGCCCACACCTGTGTCGATACCACGCTTGAGGATCCTGGTGTTAGTGACAAAAAGATCATCACCCACCAGTTGTACTTTTTCGCCGATCTTGTCGGTCAGTACTTTCCATCCGTCCCAGTCGCTCTCATCCATGCCATCTTCGATGGACACAATCGGATAACGCTCAGCCAAGCCTGCCAAGTAATCAGCAAAGCCAGCAGAGTCAAAGCTCTTGCCTTCGCCAGCCAATACATACTGGCCGTCCTTGTAGAATTCTGAGGCCGCGCAGTCCAAAGCCAGAGTGATGTCTGTACCAAGCTTGTAACCGGCTTTTTCAACCGCTTCCTTGATAATCGCCAGAGCCGCTTCGTTAGACGGCAGGTTAGGCGCAAAGCCACCCTCATCGCCAACCGCTGTATTCAGGCCCTGAGTCTGCAGCACTTTTTTCAGACTGTGGAAGATTTCGGCACCAATGCGCAGAGCTTCCGAAAAGCTCTTGGCAGCAACCGGTTGCACCATGAATTCCTGGATATCTACGTTATTATCCGCGTGCTCGCCGCCGTTCAGAATGTTCATCATCGGTACAGGCATGCTGAACTTGCCGGAGGTGCCGTTGATGTCAGCGATGTGCTCGTAAAGCGGCTTACCCAAAGACTCCGCAGCAGCTTTAGCCGCTGCCAGGGATACCGCCAGGATAGCGTTCGCACCCAGATTGGCCTTGTTCTCAGTGCCATCCAGCTCCAGCATGATGTTATCCAGCCCGCGCTGGTCTGCAGCATCTTTACCTTTCAGCGCATCACAGATCTTGCCGTTAATGGCCGCAACTGCCTTCAATACGCCTTTACCCAGATAACGGGACGTATCACCATCGCGCAGCTCCAGCGCTTCACGGGAGCCCGTAGAGGCGCCAGACGGTGCACAGGCACGGCCAAGAGTACCGTCTTCCAGAATTACGTCCGCTTCTACCGTGGGGTTACCACGGGAATCCAGAACCTCACGGGCTTTAATGTTGGCAATCTTGGTCATTGTAGGGAGTCTCCAGGTTTTCAATTTCAAAGGTCATTAACAAAAGTCTGATCAAGAGCGAGCTGGTAGGGCCTTACGAAACTGTGCGGAGCCATGGATGGCGTAGCCAAGCGTACATGGACGTATTCACAGCGTGTTTCGTAAGGCCCTACCAGCTTGCTCGTGCCACCAAGGCTAAAACGCAAACACCGCCAATCAGGCGGTGTCGATAGGTTTAAAACTCTTCACAAGGTCATCAACAGCCTTCACACGCTGCAAAAACGGCTCCAACTGGCTGAGACGCAGGGCGCAAGGGCCATCGCACTTAGCCTCATCAGGGGTCGGGTGAGCCTCAAGAAACAACCCCGCCAACCCCTGAGACATGCCAGCCAGTGCCAGATCGGTAACCTGGGCTCGACGACCACCGGCGGAATCTGCACGACCGCCCGGCATCTGCAGTGAATGGGTCACATCAAACATAACCGGCACGTTCATGGATTTCATGATGCCAAAGCCGAGCATATCGACTACAAGGTTGTTGTACCCGAAGCTACTGCCCCGCTCGCACAAGATAACCCTGTCGTTTCCAGCTTCTACGCACTTGCTGATGATGTGTTTCATCTCCTGCGGAGCAAGAAACTGGGCTTTCTTGATGTTGATCGCCGCGCCGGTTTGCGCCATGGCAACCACCAGATCAGTCTGGCGGCTCAAAAAAGCAGGCAGTTGGATGATGTCACAAACCTCAGCAGCTGGCGCCGCCTGTGCCGCTTCATGGACATCAGAAATAATCGGAACACCGTACTTGCTCTTGATATCGGCCAGTATCTGCAGGCCTTTATCCAGCCCCGGCCCGCGGAACGAGTGCACCGAAGACCGGTTGGCCTTGTCGAAGGACGCTTTGAACACGTAGGGAATACCCAGCTTGCGGCAAACCTCAACGTAGCTATCGGCAACCTCGAACGCCAGATCCCGGGATTCCAGCACGTTCATCCCGCCAAACAGCACAAACGGCTTGTGGTTGGCGATGTCGATATCAGCAACAGTAACGATACTCTGGGCCATAATCAGGATTCCTTACGGTTCGCCAACGCTGCTTCCACAAAGCCCTTGAACAGCGGGTGACCATCGCGGGGTGTCGAGGTGAATTCCGGGTGGAACTGACAAGCAACAAACCAGGGGTGATCGACAACTTCTACCACTTCCACCAACTTGCCATCGGTGGAACGCCCGGAAACCAGGAGACCTGATGCTTCCAACTGCGGCAGGAAATAATTGTTCACCTCGTAACGGTGACGATGGCGTTCACGAATGGTTTTTCGGCCGTAGCAGTTGGCAATGTTCGAGCCTTCGGTCAGTACACAATCCTGAGCACCCAATCGCATGGTGCCGCCAAGATCTGAATCGTCGGTGCGCTCTTCGCGCTCACCGGTCGCATCCAGCCACTCGGTGATCAGGCCAACTACAGGCTCTGGTGTGTGCTCACGGAATTCGGAGCTGTGGGCATCAACCAGGCCGGCTTTGTTACGGGCGTATTCGATAACCGCCACCTGCATGCCCAGACAAATACCTAAATAGGGAACCTTATTCTCACGGGCGTACTGTACTGTGCGAATTTTGCCCTCCACACCACGCTCACCAAAACCGCCCGGAACCAGAATAGCATCGGCACTCTCAAGCACCTTGGTACCGTCGCGCTCGATGTCTTCTGAATCAATGTAATTGATTTTTACCTTGGTCCGGGTCTTGATGCCCGCATGCAGCAGAGATTCGATAAGCGACTTGTAGGCTTCCAGCAATTCCATGTACTTGCCAACCATGGCAATCGTCACTTCCTGCTCCGGGTTCATCAGTGATTCGACGACATTATCCCAATCACTCAGATCCGCCTCGCGCGCTTCAAGCCTGAAGTGCTCAATAACCAGCTGATCCAGACCGTGCTCGTGCAACATGCGAGGAATAGCGTAAATGGATTTGGCGTCTCGCATCGGAATGACAGCACGCTCTTCCACGTTGGTGAACAGTGCAATCTTCCGGCGGGAGCTGACATCCACTTCGTGCTCGGAACGGCACAGCAGAATATCAGGCTGCAAACCGATAGAACGCATTTCCTTTACGGAGTGCTGGGTCGGTTTGGTTTTGATTTCGCCTGCCGTGGCAATGTAAGGCACCAGTGTCAGGTGCATGAACAACGCACGGGAGGAACCCACTTCAACCTTCAACTGGCGGCAGGCTTCAAGGAACGGCAGGGATTCAATGTCGCCAACGGTGCCGCCCACTTCAACCAGAGCCACATCTGCGCCCGCTGCGCCTTCTACCACGCGGCGCTTGATCTCGTCGGTGATGTGGGGAATAACCTGCACAGTGCCGCCAAGATAATCACCGCGGCGTTCTTTGCGTATAACCTCTTCGTAAACCCGGCCCGCCGTGAAATTATTACGACGGCTCATCGGCGTACGGATAAAGCGCTCGTAATGGCCAAGATCAAGATCGGTTTCAGCCCCGTCTTCGGTGACATAGACTTCACCGTGCTGGAACGGACTCATGGTACCAGGGTCCACGTTTATGTACGGGTCCAGCTTGAGGATAGTAACCTTCAGGCCGCGTGCCTCAAGGATCGCAGCCAGAGAGGCCGATGCGATTCCTTTCCCCAGTGAGGACACAACACCGCCGGTGACGAAAATATAACGCGTCATGCAGATTCCATGATTATCAGGTTCTGTGAAGGAGGGAGATTGTCATCTCAAGATGGGACGCCAGACTACCAGAAAGCCCTCAACGACTCAATCACAATCCCGCTTCACAATCAGCCGCCAGCCTGCTTCAGGGGCGCTTCCGCAGTATTGCTCAGAACACCATAAATCGCCAATAGCGATCAGCTCACTCTCTTCCTTTACACCCCTGAAAACCAAGGGCAGACGGCGCCTTTGCCAAGGCGGAATCGCCTGCTCCTGAAACCATTTCTTCAGGGATTTTGAGGAGCCAAACGCGTGAAAATGGATACGCTCCCCGCCCTGCCTCGTACATATCCGTATTGGCGGAGCATCGGTTTCCGCAGTAGCCACCGGCATCAGCCGAATCGTCAACTTGTCCCAGCGCACAGGCTGCCCTGGCTCGAGGGTTACAGGTTCCTCAGGCAAATCCGCCATTTCGGAAACAAGGTAAAGCTCACCCTGAAAACGCCGCAGGCTGCAGCCCTCTGCCTGCAGTTCGGGCGACCGGTCTTCAGCTGCATGCAACAGGTCGTGCAATACCTGTGACCAGTCGCTGATTGAAGGAGAGCGGTATCCGGCGCGCTGCATCCACCAGCGCAGAAGGTTTTTCTGTTCCGCGAGAGAGAGCGCGTTCAACCCTGCTACGGGGAGGCGGCGTGGGTGTCCTCCCAGTGACTGCCACTGCAACTCCGCCAGCCGCTGATTCAGGAAATCGCTTTCCGAACAAGCACCCGCACTGTGCCGAAGGCGCTGATTCAGGCCCGGCCAGCGCTTTTTGAGCAGGGGGAGAATACTGAGGCGCAGGAAGTTGCGATCGAACCGTTGATCCGTATTGCTCGGATCGTCGATCCATGAAATACCACCCTGACGAGCATTGCGTTCAAGCTCCGATCGTTCAACACCCAACAATGGGCGGACAAGAAGGCCTGCACCCAACCGGCGACTTCCTGGCATGCCGGCAAGTCCCGCCACACCACTGCCGCGAAACATGCGAAAAAGGACGGTTTCGGCCTGATCATCACTGTGGTGAGCCATCAGAAGAACATCACCAGGCTCGAGAAGTGCCTCAAAGGACTCATAACGAACCTTGCGGGCAGCCTCCTCAAGGCCTGAGCCTTGCTTGACCGATACGGGCTGAACAACGAGGTGAACATCAAGCCCGGCGCACAAGTCGCGACAAAAGGCTTCCGTTTCACCGGCATTGGTCTGAAGCTGGTGATTTATATGTATGGCGCGCACGCCCGAATGGCAACGCGCGGCAAGATGCAGCAGAAGGGTGGAATCCAGGCCGCCACTGAGGGCAACCCAAAGGCGCCGGTAGCCAGAAACAGCTTTTACCGGCGCGATCAAAGCCTCCGAAAAGGCGAACCCGGGAGCGGGCTTAACGCCCTGTGTCATAGCGGGTCAACCGCTCATACCGCCGGGACACCAACTCATCCAGAGGCAAACGGCTGAGCTCAGCCATACCCTTGGCAAGCGTTTCACGCAGGGCTTCAGCCATTTTTTCAGGGTTGCGATGCGCACCACCCAAGGGCTCCGTGATGACATTGTCTGCCAACCCGAGGTCCTTCAGACGATCCGCCGTCACGCCCATGGCCTCAGCCGCCAGGGAGGCATACTCGGCACTTTTCCAGAGGATGGAAGCGCAACCTTCCGGTGATATAACGGCATAAGTCGAATACTGCAGCATATTTAACTGATCGCATACGCCGATAGCCAGTGCACCGCCGGAACCACCCTCACCAATCACCGTAGAAATAATCGGCGTTTTGAGCCGTGACATGACCGCAAGATTGAAGGCGATGGCTTCACTCTGGCCACGTTCCTCGGCACCGATGCCGGGATAAGCGCCCGGGGTGTCAATAAACGTGAGAATGGGCATTCTGAAGCGCTCGGCCATTTCCATCAGGCGCAGAGCCTTGCGGTAACCTTCGGGGCGCGGCATGCCAAAATTACGCTTGACCTTATCCCGCACTTCCCGGCCCTTCTGATGGCCGATCACCATCACCGGCTTGTCGTTCAAACGCGCGGTGCCGCCCACAATGGCCTGATCATCTGCATAACGCCTGTCGCCGTGGAGCTCATCGAAATCATCAAAGATCATTTCAACATAGTCCAAGGTATAGGGTCGGCGCGGATGCCGCGCAAGACGGGCGACATCCCACGGGTGCAGGTCCGAGAATATGTTCTCGGTAAGGCTGACGCTTTTCTTTTTCAGACGGGTAATTTCATCAGAAATATTGATGTCGGTGTCGTTGCCCACCATACGAAGCTCTTCAATCTTGGCTTCAAGGTCAGCAATCGGTTGTTCGAAATCGAGATAATTAGGGTTCATGATGTTCCATCATTTGTTGCCAGGCGGAACAACACTCCGCCAACACAGAATTTGGTACAAAGATAGCAGTGCCCGGTTCACGTCTAAAGCGGACATTGGTATGAGTCCACAATCTGACAAATATTTAATCTTCGGGCAGCACTTTGCCTTGCTCACTCAATCATAGACCAGTTCTACGCACTGGTCGCCCATCAGGTATCTCAGCTCCAGCAGCAGGTTGTCGTCCGGCTGCACCCGCCAGGCTTCCCCCAGTTCAATCCGGGTACTGGCTTCCTGGCTACTGTATTCTATCCAGACCGGGCTGCCATCACAGCGAAACGGCCTGAGCGTGCTGTCGATCCTGTCCAGCAGGCCATTGTGCAGTTGGTCCGCATGCAGGTTCAGCTTCAGGCCCTTACTGAACTGTTTCCGGGCGCTGGGCACATCCATTACAGAGCTGACGCGCATTTTCATCTGGCCGGAGTAATCATCGTGGCTCACCTGCCCTTCAACCACAATCACCTGGTCTGATTGCAGCAGCTCCCGGTTTTCAAAGAAAGCTTCAGAAAACAGCGTAGCTTCAATCCGCGCGCTCCGATCGTCCAGCGTAATAAAGCACATTGTGGAACCCGTACGGGTTTTCATGGTGCGCTGAGCAACCACCAGCCCGGCAACCCGCTGTGGTGATTTATTGGGCTTGAGATCGGAAATGGAGGAACGCACGAAGCGCCGAACTTCCCGCTCGTACTCATCAAATGGATGGCCTGTCAGATACAGCCCCAGCGTGTCTTTTTCACCTTTCAGTCGTTGTTTCTCGGGCCATTCCCGCACCCCGGCGACGTCGGCGTATGGGTCACCGTCCTCACTGGCTTCCAGCATTTCGCCGAACATATCCATCATACCCACGGATTCATTGCGCGACTGCTGGTCCGCCTGCTGGACCGCTTTCGGAATACTGGCCATCAGCTGAGCCCGGCTGGCACCGAGTTTGTCCATGGCGCCGGAACGGATAAGGGCTTCCATGGCCCGTTTATTGATTTTCTTGAGGTCAACCTTGCGGCAGAAGTCGAACAGGTCCTGATAGGGCTCGCCGCCGGCACGGCCCTCCACAATGGCCTGAATCGGGCCCTCGCCCAACCCCTTGATCGCGCCAAGCCCATACACCACCTGACCTTCATCGTTCACGGTAAAGGTGTATTCCGAACGACTTACGTCCGGCAGCACGAGGTCCAGCTTGAGGTTGCGACACTCCTCTACCAACGTGACCACTTTGTCCGTGTTCTGCATATCTGCGGTCAGCACCGCAGCCATGAACTCGGCAGTGTAGTGGGCTTTCAACCACAGGGTTTGGTACGACACCAGTGCGTAGGCGGCAGAGTGGGATTTGTTGAAGCCATAGCCGGCGAATTTCTCCACCAAATCGAAAATGTTTTCCGCAAGGGTTTTGTTGATGCCGTTGTTTTCGCAGCCATCCAGGAAGAATTGCTTCTGCTTGGCCATTTCTTCGGGTTTTTTCTTACCCATGGCACGGCGCAACATGTCGGCGTTGCCGAGGGTGTAGCCCGCCATCACCTGAGCAATCTGCATGACCTGCTCCTGGTAAAGGATAACCCCATAGGTGGGCTCCAGAACCGGCTTCAAGCCTTCATATTGATAATCAGGATGCGGGAACGACATGGGCTGCTTGCCGTGCTTACGATCGATAAAGTCATCAACCATGCCCGATTGCAGCGGGCCCGGGCGGAACAGTGCCACCAGGGCGATCATATCTTCCAGTGAGTCCGGCTGCAGACGACGAATCAGGTCTTTCATGCCGCGGGATTCCAGCTGGAACACGGCGGTCGTCTCGGCCTTTTTCAGCATCACGAACGAAGCCGGGTCGGCCAGTGGAATTTCATTGATATCCAGAGGCGGCAGGCCACGGCCGGCGCGCCGTGGGTTAATCATCTTCAGCGCCCAGTCGATAATGGTCAGCGTTCGCAGACCGAGAAAGTCGAACTTCACAAGCCCGGCTTCTTCAACATCGTTTTTGTCGAACTGGGTCACCAGGCTACCGCCTTCATCATCGCAGTACAGCGGCGAGAAATCGGTAATTTTGGTGGGCGCAATCACCACCCCGCCAGCGTGTTTACCGGCGTTCCGGCACACACCCTCAAGTTTTAGGGCCATTTCCCAGATTTCCTGAGCTTCTTCATCCTGCTCCAGGAACTCCTTCAGCGTTGGCTCCTGTTCGATGGCCTTGTCCAATGTCATTCCCACTTCAAACGGAATCATTTTGGACAGTTTATCTGCAAGACCGTAAGACTTGCCCTGCACGCGGGCAACGTCCCGAACCACCGCCTTGGCGGCCATGGTTCCGAAGGTAATGATCTGTGAAACCGCTTCCCGGCCGTACTTTTCAGCCACGTAAGCAATTACGCGATCCCGGCCTTCCATACAGAAGTCGACGTCAAAGTCGGGCATGGATACCCGCTCAGGGTTGAGGAAGCGCTCGAACAGCAGATCGTATTCCAGCGGATCCAGATCCGTAATGAGCTGGGCATAGGCCACCAACGAGCCGGCACCGGAACCACGACCCGGGCCCACCGGTACGCCGTTATTCTTGGCCCATTTGATGAAGTCCATCACGATCAGGAAGTAGCCGGGAAATCCCATCTGGATGATGATATCCAGCTCGAAATTCAGGCGATCGTAATAGGCCTGGCGCTTGCTGTCGTATTCCGGATCATCTTTCGGCAGGGTTTTGGCCAGACGACCCTCCAGGCCCTCTTCCGACACCTGACGGAAGTAGTCGTCCATGGTCATGCCTTCGGGCACCGGGTAATTGGGCAGGAAGTACTCACCCATACGCACGGTCACCGAGCAGCGTCGCGCTATTTCCAGTGTGTTCTCAACGGCTTCAGGAATATCACTGAACAGCTCAATCATTTCCTCCGCGCTGCGAAGGTATTGCTGATCGCTGAAACGACGGTCGCGACGCGGATCATCCAGCGCCCTGCTTTCACCAATGCAGACCCGGGCTTCATGGGCCTCAAAATCGTCGGCCTTCAGAAAGTGCACGTCGTTTGTAGCAACGACAGGGAGCCCGAGCTTTTCGGCCAGCCCAACACTCATGTGCAGGCAGTCTTCATCGCCGGGCCGGCCCGTTCGCTGAAGCTCCAGATAATAAGAGCCCGGGTACAGGTTCATCCAGTACTCAGCCCGGGCTTTTGCCAGTTCTGGCTTGTCAGCCAGCAAAGCCTTGCATACATCGCCCATTTTGGCGCCAGACATGGCAATCAGGCCGTCTGCCCTGCTCTCCAGCCATTTGCGCTGAACGATCGGCTTGCCGTAGCGTTGCCCTTCGGTATACCCAAGGGAAACAATCTCTGTGAGGTTGAGGTAACCCTTGTTATCCCGGGCCAGCAGCGTCAGACGGAAGGGGTTTTCCGGCTCGTCCGGGTTCTCCAGCCAGAGATCCGCGCCAATAATGGGCTTCACACCAGCGCCGGTTGTCGTCTTGTAAAACCGGACCAGCGAGCACATGTTGGACTGCTCTGTGAGGCCCACAGCCGGCATGCCCAGTTCCACAACGCGCTTGACCAGCGGTTTAACACGGACAAGACCGTCCACCATGGAGTGTTCGGAGTGCACGCGAAGGTGTACAAAAGTCTGCGACATAACGTCAGGTCGTTCCTGCATGTATATTCATTAGATAGCGTGAGAGAGCCTAGCCTGCGGCATTCAGCCGCCAATCAATGCCCGTATGTCTTCTTCCGTCTGCGGGCCAAAGCGGGCCTCCAGAAGTTTCCCCTCAGGATTCACGACAAACGTAGCTGGCAACGCAACCGGGAATTTCCAATCAAACTCCGGGCCCGGATCCTTCGCAAGCATGGTGTATTCAATGCCCATACGCTTACCGAGATCCACCAGAGCTTCGCCCTTCACATCATCAAAGTTTACGCCGAGCACGGTAACATCCGGCGCCTTGTCCAAATCGTTCAGCTCCGGGATTTCTTCCAGACAGGGCTTACACCATTCGGCCCAGTAGTTGACGAGGACCCACTGACCGCGCAGGTCATCCCAAGGGAGTTTCGGGCCTTCAGCGCGCTCCAGTTCAATTTTCTGGCAACCTGCCAGTAAAGCTGTCAAAACCAATACGCCTGCAATGGCGGCCCCACGAGATAACCGAGGGATGACAGGGTTCTGCAAGGGAAAACCTCCTGTTAGACTGCGGGCCACACTATTCACAGTTGCAGCATCCATTTCAACAAAACAAACAGGCACGAAGATGACAGAACCCACCCGGATTTTCCACAACCCTCGCTGTTCAAAATCCCGCCGGGCTCTTGAGTTACTGACAGAGCGAGGCATTGAGCCTGAAATTATACGCTACCTGGAAACGCCGCCAACAGAACAGGAGCTTTCAGAAATTCTTGACGCACTCGGCCGCCAGCCACGTGAGCTGATGCGCACCGGTGAAACTGAATACAAGGAACTCGGCCTGGACAACCCGGCTCTGCGCCGCGAGCAGCTGATTGCTGCTATGGTAGCAACCCCGAAACTGATTGAACGGCCAATTGTACTCGCCAACGGCAAAGCTGCCGTTGGCCGGCCACCGGAAAATATTCTCACGATTCTTTGATTTTACGACTGTCGACTGAAGGACGTTAAAATGCCCGAGCAACTGCCCTATGTTCTGATTCTCTATTACAGCCGCAACGGGCAGACTGCAGAGCTGGCAAACCAGATAAGCCGGGGTGTCGCAAGAGTGAATGGCATTGAAGCAAAGTTGCGCTCCGTTCCAATGGTTTCCCCGGATACAGAAGCCTCGCTGCCTTCGGTTCCGGATGAGGGTGCACCCTACGCAAGCAAGTCAGACCTGGCCAACTGCGCCGGCCTGGCTATTGGCAGCCCGACCCGATTTGGCAATATGGCAGCGCCCCTGAAGCACTTTCTGGACACCACCGGTGATCTCTGGCTTGGCGGAGCGCTGGTTGGTAAACCGGCAGGGGCATTTACCTCAACCGGGAGCCTGCACGGGGGCCAGGAAACCACGCTATTGACCATGATGATGCCACTGCTTCACCACGGTATGCTGTTGTGCGGCCTGCCCTACACAGATAAAAATTTGAGCGAAACAACAACCGGGGGCACGCCATACGGCCCTTCGCACTGGGCCGGAACCGCTGAACAGCAGCCCCTGAGCAAACATGAAAAGGCACTCTGCCAGCTCTTTGGCGAACGCCTGGCAAACCTGGCGCTCAAACTGGCAGACTGACACAAACACAGCCGCACAGCGTAAAGCTATCTATACTTTTCTTCTGGAATCCAACAATGCTCCACAACCCAAAAGCCCGGCATACCGCGCAGGCAACCCAGTTTCTCTATTTGGCGGTACTGGCAACCCTTTTGATAACAACCTTTTACCCTGTTCCGGTTGAAGGCGTTTCCATAACTCTGATTCTTTCTGTCAAGCTGATCCCACTACTGGCACTGGCCGTCCCCGTGTTCCGTGGCCACAATCGCGGTTACATCTGGCTGGCCTTTGTGGTGATCTTTTACTTCACCCAAGCAGTGGTTTCCTCTTGGCTTAGCCAAGGCGCACCTGGACCGGTCACTCTCATGATCCTTACCCTCCTGTTGTTCATCATGGCGATGGTTCATTTGAAAGTGAACCGGCCGGTTACAGGCTGACATGCTCCAATACCGGAAAGGGACACCCTATGCCCAACCCCACTGAAACAGAGCACCTGTCAACAGGGCAGCCATCAAGGTCGCCCGCGCCGCCACGGAGCACTCTGACTCTGCGGGATATCTGCACGGCGCTGGTCACCGATGGCGAAATCAACCAGGACAACGCAGAACGCGTGCTTTCTGCCAACCTCGGCGCCGCCCGCAACCAGGCAGCAAAACGCCACCCCCTGGAACTGGTTGCGATCGCAGCTCTCACCAGTGAAAAAAGCGGCAAAACTCTCGATCTCGAAGGGTTGACACAATGGCTCGCAGACTGGGCTGGCCAGTCTTATTACCACATTGATCCATTGAAAATAGACACGCCTTCGATTGCCCGGGTCATGTCTTACGCATTCGCCCAACGCCACGGCATTCTGGCTGTAGAGATCGGGCAGGAAGAAATCCTGATAGCCAGTGCTGAACCCTTCAAAAGTGACTGGGAAGGTAACCTGCGCCAGGCCTTGCGCAAGGATATCCGCAGGGTAGTCGCGAACCCTGAAGACATCCGCCGTTACTCCATCGAGTTCTACCAGCTCGCGAACTCTGTCAACAAAGCCAGCGGCGGCCAGGCACCGGGCAACAACGCAGGCCACCAGAATCTGGAGCAATTACTGGACCTGGGCGCCGGGGAAAGCGCAGACGCCAACGACCAGCATGTTGTGCGCATTGTCGACTGGCTGCTGCAGTATGCGTTCGATCAGCGCGCATCCGACATTCACATTGAGCCACGCCGCACACTGACCCACATCCGCTTCCGGATTGATGGTGTACTGCACAGTGTTTACGAGTTTCCCGAACATGTGGGCATGGCCATTACCAGCCGGCTCAAGATTCTGGGGCGGTTGAACGTCGCTGAAAAACGTCGGCCACAGGATGGCCGCCTGAAAACCCGCAAGCCCGACAACAAAGAAGTGGAGCTGCGCTTGGCCACCATGCCGACGGCGTTCGGGGAAAAAATGGTGATGCGGATATTTGACCCGGATGTACTACTGAAATCCTACGAACAACTGGGGTTCAGCCGCGAAGACCGGGAGCGCTGGCAGGAGGCAACCTCAAAGCCCCACGGGATTGTGTTGGTAACTGGCCCTACGGGTTCCGGCAAAACCACCACCCTGTACTCCACGCTGAAACAGATCGCCTCTGCCGAATTGAATGTATGCACCATTGAAGATCCCATCGAGATGGTTGAGCCTGCTTTCAACCAGATGCAGGTCCAGACGAATATCGACCTGACCTTTGCCACCGGTGTGCGGGCTCTGCTGAGACAGGATCCGGACATAATCATGATTGGCGAAATCCGCGATCTTGAAACCGCCGAAATGGCGGTGCAGGCAGCACTGACCGGGCATCTTGTGCTCTCCACACTGCACACAAACGATGCACCAAGCGCTTTGACCCGAATGATGGAACTGGGCATTCCGCCGTATCTGATTCGTGCAACCGTGCTGGGAGTTATGGCTCAGCGCCTCGTTCGAACCCTGTGCCCCCACTGCAAAGCGCCGGCCCCGGTCGACATTCAGGCGTGGCAAACTCTGACAAGACCCTGGAAAGCACCCGCGCCAAAACAGTTCCACAAGCCGGTTGGCTGCCTGGAATGCCGCAATACGGGTTATCTTGGCCGTGCAGGGGTGTATGAAATCATGACGCTTTCAGGCGCACTAACAAGCCAGATCACCGATCAATGCGAACTGGAACAGCTGCGGCTGGACGCCTACCGGGAGGGCATGAAATCACTGCGCCTGAGCGGCGCACAAAAAGTAGCTAGCGGCCTGACCACCGTCGAGGAAATACTCAGGGTAACACCAGAAAGCCAGCGCTGATCGCAGAATGCTGTGAAGAATGCTTTGAAGAGTACTTTAGAGAATACTGTAAAGAGCACTTTGGGTTATGCCCCAGGCCTCAACCCGCATTGTTCCAGCAGTGCCTGCCAGCCTTTGGTATGACTCTCCACCGCAGCATCCAGGTTCGCCCACACACTTTCGCGGCCTTCCAGAGCTAGCGCGGACTGATACCATGTCTGAAAATGCTCAGGCATAACATCAGCCTGCATGGCCGCCAACTCGGATAAGGGTTCTATCAGGTCCGTACGGGCACGCCGCAGGTCGGCGAGGTAAGGCTGAACTTTCCCGATATAGATGCTGAAAAACATACCCTGAACGATATCAGACTGGTTATTTGGCTTGCCGTTAAGGCATAAGGGACGGTCATCCAGTCGCTGGCGCATAACACGCGTTGCATCCCCTAGGCGCACAGCCACCAACCGGGCGCTGTTGATCAACTGGCCCGCCCGATATTCCGCCTGCCAACGCTGATGCACCTCACCCCAGAAACCCAGATCTACATCAAGATTCTGCTCCAGAAGCGCCGCCACTGTTTTGTTTAGCTGGCCCGCATCCCGGGCAAGATCCGAGAGCAGGTCGTTAACCTCAACCGGGTACTCACCCTTTGCGAACGTGAACAGTGTTTCCGCTTCCTCGACGCCCCAGGTTGCGTTCCAGATGGCAATTGGCAGTGTTTCGCGCTTACTGGAAATGGCCTGCTTTAAAACACCCTGAAGCTCTTCATCCTCGACCGTTTCCAGGCAGTCGCCGGCGGTGTGAATAAAGCGAACCTCATAGCGCAGGCGATTAAGGGGCTGCATCACCTTGCCCATAACGGAGTTTTTCTCGCCCACCACGTATTGCAGCTCGCAACCGTATAGTGACAGAAAATCCAGCATACCCAATTCCAGCTCAGGCATTGGCAGCACCCGGTTACGGCGTCTCGGCATTGTCTGTGCAGTGGGAATCTCAGAAAACACTGGTTCAGCGTCCAGCACTCGGCCAACCCGCTCAACATATTCATCCATCATCGGGCGGGCATCTGAGAAGGGGTTGCAACCCGCCAGCAGCAGCACGACCAGGGCGGAGGCAAGCAGTCTGGCAGATCGGATTGCTGACATGTTTACCTCCTGGCACCAGCCGCATTGGCTGGCGAACGGCTACCGCTTTTGCAGCAGAGCAGCGTCCACTTCGGCGAAATTCCGGGCAGCAAAGCGATTGGTCTCCGGTAATCCTCCATCCCGAATCAGCCAGGCGGTTTTCATCCCAGCGGCCTCAGCGGCTTCGAGTTCAGCTTCAACATCCGAGAGGAACAGAACCGTTCTGGCTTCTACACCAAGTTCACTGAGAATATTACGATAGGCTTCCGGTTCTTTCTTGCCGCCAATTCGGGTATCGAAATAACCGGAGAAAAAGGGTGTCAAATCGCCGACCGTAGTAAAGCCAAAAATCAGCTTCTGGGCTTTTACCGAACCGGACGAGTAAACGTATAAACGCAGACCACGATCGTGCCAGTGCTGCAGATACTGT
>JAGPVT010000074.1 GCA_018066865.1 Marinobacter sp.
ACAAGGGGCCGTTTTTGATCCTGATTCCGAAACTACATGTTGGGGTAGTTCGGTCCACCGCCACCCTCTGGCGTTACCCAGGTGATATTCTGGGAAGGATCCTTGATGTCACAGGTCTTGCAGTGAACGCAGTTCTGCGCGTTGATCTGGAACTGCTTACCACTTCCGTCATCCTTCTCAACCACTTCATAAACCCCGGCAGGGCAGTAACGCTGAGCAGGCTCATCGTATTTCGGCAGGTTTACGCTGATGGGGATATCCGGATCCGTCAGCTTGAGATGAATCGGCTGATTTTCCGCGTGATTGGTATTGGAAACAAACACCGACGTCAGGCGGTCGAAGGTCAGCTTGTTATCCGGCTTCGGATAATTCATCTTTTTGCACTCAGACGCCGGCTTCATCGTCGCGTAGTCTGGCGTCAGATCACGGAGAGTAAACGGCAGGCTTCTGTGCAGAATGTTCTGCTCAAAGTATGCGATCGCACCACCGATGATGTTGCCGAACTTGTGCATTCCCGGGCCAAAGTTGCGCTCATCATACAGCTCCTTGTAGAGCCAGCTTTCCTTGAAGCGATCACCAAAGCTGGTAATTTCCTCACCAGACTGGCCATTTTTCAGGGCTTCAAACACCGCTTCTGCGCCCAGCAGGCCAGATTTCATCGCAGTATGGGAGCCTTTGATCTTGGAGCTGTTCAGGGTGCCCGCATTACAACCCAGCAGCAAACCACCCGGGAAGCTCATTTTCGGAAGAGCATTGTAGCCACCCTTGGTCAGAGCACGAGCGCCGTAAGACACACGCTTACCGCCTTCCAGATACTTACGGATTTCCGGGTGCAATTTCAGGCGCTGGAATTCTTCGAACGGGCTCAAGTGTGGGTTGCTGTAGGAAAGATCTGAAATCAGGCCCACATAAACCTGGCCATTCTCAAGGTGATAAAGGAAAGAACCGCCAGTGGAGCCGCTTTCATTCAGGGGCCAGCCGGTTGTGTGAACAACCAGGCCTGGCTCATGCTTGGCCGGGTCGATGTCCCACAGTTCCTTGATACCAATGCCGTAATGCTGGGGGTCTTTGCCTTCATCCAGTTTGAACTCACTGATCAGGCGCTTACCCAGGTGCCCACGACAACCTTCCGAGAACAGCGTGTACTTTGCTCGCAGCTCCATGCCCGGCATATAGCCTTCTTTTTCGGAGCCGTCGCGAGCGACACCCATGTCTCCGGTAAGAATGCCTTTTACCTGACCATCTTCAATGATGGTCTCGGCTGCGGCAAAACCCGGATAAACTTCAACGCCCAGCGCCTCAGCCTGCTCGGCAAGCCAGCGGCAAAGGTTACCGAGGCTGATAATATAGTTGCCGTGGTTGTGCATGTTCTTGGGCACAAAGGCATTCGGAATCTTTGTGGCTTTCTCCTGGTTTTTCAGCAGGAAAATGTCGTCGCGGGTAACGGGCGTATTCAGCGGTGCGCCTTTCTCTTTCCAGTCCGGAAAAAGCTCGTTGAGGGCGGTAGGCTCAAATACAGTACCGGCCAGTATGTGAGCGCCGATCTCAGACCCTTTCTCCACTACACATACGGTCAGTTCTTCGCCGGCTTCCTGTGCCAACTGCATAACTCGGCAAGCTGCCGACAAGCCAGCAGGGCCGCCGCCGACGATAAGAACATCAAATTCCATCGATTCGCGTTCCACGTTGGTCTCCTCAAACATCTTTAATGGATATTATGTGCCCGCAGGCTTGATTTCTGGTGTGTCATCATACCGTTAAAAGTATCCTCAGACGACTACCCTTAGCTGAATACTCCAGTTTTATACAATCAAAGGATAGCGTATTCAATGAATCAAACAAACGTTTGTTTGAAATTTGGCCGCGGCTTTGGCATTGTGGTTTTGTGCTTTAATAAAGGCTGATTGGCACGGGAAACATGCGTGGGGCGTCTAACTGGACTATTGACCCACTTAATCTTTGCCTTCAGTATTAGTGCGCCGTGACGGATGGCCCCAGTGCGAGGCCGCTGTTTGTAACGTTCGGTCTGAATACCCATAATTCCGGTATCTTGCCGAGACGCAGCAATCGAGAATGCTCTGTAACCCGCCCATACAGGGCCAGTCTTAGAGTGTTTTTGATTGAGAGTCATTAACCCATCGTAGAAGAACGAGGAATCTATGAAGGTTCTGGTCGCTGTAAAACGAGTAATCGACTACAACGTAAAGGTACGCGTCAAGCCGGATAACACTGGTGTTGATCTCGCCAACGTCAAAATGGCAATGAACCCATTCTGCGAAATCGCTGTTGAAGAAGCGGTTCGTCTGAAGGAAAAGGGTATTGCAAACGAAATCGTCGTGGTTTCCATTGGCCCCAAGGCCTGTCAGGAGCAGATTCGTACTGCGCTGGCGCTGGGCGCTGACCGTGGTATCCACATTGAAGTCGATGAGGACGTTCAGTCTCTCGACGCAGCCAAATTGCTGAAGGCCGTGGTTGAGAAAGAGGAGCCAAAACTCGTCATTCTTGGCAAGCAGTCCATCGATTCTGACAACAACCAAACTGGCCAGATGCTGGCTGCACTGACCGGTATGGGTCAGGGCACTTTCGCCTCCGAAGTGGTTGTTGATGGCGAAAAAGTGAATGTTACCCGTGAGGTAGACGGTGGTCTTATGACCCTTTCTTTGAGCCTGCCAGCGGTTGTAACCACAGACCTGCGTTTGAACGAGCCGCGCTATGCGTCTTTGCCGAACATCATGAAAGCCAAGAAAAAGCCACTCGATGTTATGAGCCCGGCTGACCTTGGTGTTGAAATCAAGCCGCGCCTGACCACTTTGAAAGTTGAAGCACCGGCTGCCCGTCAGGCAGGTGTAAAAGTGGCTGATGTTGCCGAGCTGGTCGATAAACTGAAGAATGAAGCGAAGGTGATCTGATGAGCATCCTTGTAATTGCTGAACACGACAACAGCAGCCTGAAGCAGGCGACCCTGAGTGTTGTAGCGGCTGCCAAAGCCATCGGCGGCGATATTGATGTACTGGTTGCCGGTGAAAACTGTGGTGCCGTTGCAGAAGCAGCAGCCAAGGCCGAAGGTGTCGCAAAGGTATTGGTTGCTGACAACGCAGTTTATGGCCACTTCCTGGGTGAGAACCTGGGCGAGTTGGTTGCTGAGCTGGGCAAAGGGTACAGCCACATCCTTTCATCTGCAGGTACTACAGGTAAGGACTTCATGCCGCGCGTTGCTGCGCTGCTGGACGTTGCCCAGGTATCCGACATTATCCGCGTTGAGTCGGAAGACACCTTTGTTCGTCCGATCTACGCCGGTAACGCCATCGCAACGGTTAAGGCCAGCGACAGCATCAAGGTAATCACCGTGCGCCCGACAGGTTTCGACCCGGTTGCCGCTGAAGGTGGTTCCGCTTCTGTAGAGGCGCTGGACGTTGTGAAAGACGCCGGGCTCTCATCGTTCGTTGGCGAGCAAAAAGCCAAGTCTGACCGTCCGGATCTGGCCAGTGCCAGTATTGTTATCTCCGGTGGTCGTGGCATGCAGAACGGCGAGAACTTCAAGATGCTGGAAAAGGTTGCTGATCTTCTGGGTGCCGGTATGGGTGCATCCCGCGCCGCTGTTGACGCAGGTTTTGTGCCGAACGACATGCAGGTAGGCCAGACCGGTAAGATTGTTGCGCCGCAGCTGTATGTGGCGGTAGGTATCTCCGGTGCGATTCAGCACCTGGCCGGCATGTCTGATTCCAAGGTGATCGTTGCGATCAACAAGGATGAAGAAGCGCCGATCTTCCAGGTTGCCGATTACGGCCTGGTCGCGGATCTGTTTGAAGCAGTACCGCAACTTGAAGAAGAGCTGAAGAAAGTTCTGTAACTTTCTGTCAGGCAACAAAAAAGGCACCTTCGGGTGTCTTTTTTGTTGCAGAGTCTTAAACTGTTGAAGCAAACCCGCATGCCTTTTGTTTTATCGGATATATTGCAATGACCATCAGTCCGTTTGAAGCTCTTGCTTGCCCACTCGACGGTTCTGCGCTGCAGATCTCTGGCAGGAGTTGGCGCTGCGCTAACGGCCACAGTTTCGACATTGCCCGCCAGGGTTATATTCACCTGCTGCCTGTGCAAAATAAGCGCTCCAAAGATCCGGGCGACAACAAGGAAATGGTGGCGGCGCGCCAGCGCTTTTTGAGTTCGGGGTTTTATCAACCCCTGGCAGACGCTATGAGCCGCGCAGTGTTCCACGAAGAATTCAATGAATCCTCCATAAACTGCCTGGATGCGGGGTGCGGGGAGGGGTATTACATGCGCCAACTCGCTCACAGCACACCCGAAATAATAGATCTTGCCCTGATGGGGCTGGATATATCCAAATGGGCCGTATTATCAGCCGCTAAACAGGACAAGAGCTCCTCCTGGGTTGTCGGGAGTAACGCCAACCTGCCTGTGCTGCCGGAAACACTGGATCGCATTCTGTGCCTGTTTGGCTTCCCGGTGTATCCGGAGTTCGCACGAGTGCTGAAATCAGGTGGGGAGATCGTCCAGATGGATGCCGGGGTAGACCATCTTCGTGAGCTTCGGGAAATCATTTATCCGGAACTGCGGGCGCCACGGCCAGATCAGAAGGCGATGCCCGAAGGGTTCACGAACCTCGATACATCCGTTATTCGCTACACCCTGGCGCTGCCCGACAAGGGCTCCATCGCCGATCTGCTGGCCATGACGCCGCATCTTTATCGCGCCAATGCGGACGGCTTGGCGCGCGCAGCAGAACTTGAATCACTTACCGTTACCGTTGATGTCATACTCAGGCGCATCAGAAAGAACTGACAAGCGGTTTGGATCGGTGTTTATCAGTGTGCCTGATAGACCAGGCTGTGCGATTGGCCGTGACGACGTCGACCAGGTTGTCAGCGTGAAGTTAGAACCCGGGTGCAAAGCTGTTAAGATCAGATCATTACGACTTCTCTGCGCTCTCCAACGTGCGCTGATTCAAAATCGATATTCCTTAGACCGAAGGACAGGCAATGACTAAACCAACAGATACAACCTACGATCTGGTTGTCTTCGGGGCTACCAGTTTCGTTGGCCAGATACTTACGCAATATTTGTTCGATTCATACGGTGTTGCAGGTGAGGTCAAGTGGGCCATTGCCGGGCGTTCTGAATCCAAGCTCAGCGAGCTTAAGTCCGGTTTGGGGAGCAATGCAGGTGAACTGCCGGTCATTCTGGCAGATGCCACTGACGACCGTGCACTGAAGGCTATGTGTGAGCAAACTCGCGTAGTTATCTCTACGGTCGGACCCTACGCCTTGTATGGCGAGCCTCTTGTTAAAGCCTGCGTAGAGACAGGCACCGATTACTGCGATCTGACCGGAGAAGTGCAGTGGATTCGCCGTATGGTGGATCGCTATGAGGACCAGGCAAAAAAATCGGGAGCAAGAATTGTGCATTGCTGCGGTTTTGACTCCATTCCGTCGGATATGGGCGTGTGGTTCCTGCAGCAACAGGCTGAAAAAACATTCGGTGAGCCCTGCCTTGATGTGCGCATGCGGGTGAAAGTCGTGAAAGGCGGTCTTTCCGGTGGCACCGTTGCTTCAATGATGAACGTAGCCAAAGAAGCCGCAGCAGATCCGAAACTGCGCAAAGAGCTGGCCAACCCGTTCTCTATCTGCCCGCCGGAGCACCGTTCAACAGTGCGTCAGCCAAGCCTGAAAGGGGCAGAGTTCGACAAAACATTTAACGTGTGGCTGGCGCCGTTTGTAATGGGCGCAATCAACACCCGCATCGTACACCGTTCTAACGCCATGCAAAGCGCTCGTTACGGCAAGGAATTTACCTACGACGAAGCCATGATGACGGGCAGTGGAACCAAAGGGCGCCTGACGGCTTACGGTATTATCGCTGCGCTGGCAGGTTTTTTCACGGCATCTGCTATCAAACCTTCGCGCTGGCTGGTTGAAAAGTTTGTACCCCAGCCAGGTGAGGGCCCGACCCCGGAAGCCCAGAAGGCCGGGTTCTACGATCTGCGCTTTGTAGGGCGCACCCAGGATGGCAAAACCATGATCACGAAAGTGACCGGTGATGCGGACCCGGGCTACGGCTCCACCAGCAAGATGCTTGGCGAGGCCGGCATGTGCCTGGCGTTCGATATCCCGGCTGATCAAGCTGGTGGTTTCTGGACTCCTGCATCAGTGCTGAACGACAAGTTGCTGGAGCGACTGACCAGCAAAGCAGGTCTGACGTTTGAGGTGGTTGAAACCCGCTAACAGTGGCGTTTTAAACCCCCAAATGAATCACACGGTCGGTGCACGGCAGGGCATCCGGACCGTGTGCCAGGCTGATGACTGTTCTGCCTTCAAGCCAGGCATCAATTTGCCGGGTAATCCTTTCTCTTGTGACCTTATCCACCCCGGTAAACGGTTCGTCCAGAATCAATAGCGGGGCAGGGCTCATAAGTACCCGGGCAAGAGCAACACGTCGCGCCTCGCCGCCGGAAAGCCGGCTACCGGAACTCCCCAGCCAGGTATCGAGTTGATCAACCTCTGAACGAAACCGTTCAGCCAGGTCAACCATTTCCAGAATACGCCAAAGTTCCGCTTCGGTTGCATCGGGTGAACCCAATAACAGATTGGCCCGCAAGGTATCTTCGAACAGCACGGTTTTTTGTGTGAGATAGGCACAGGGTACGCTGGCGCAGGCCCCACCTGAAGGAATCAAAAGTCCCGAGAAAACATCTGCCAGGGACGATTTTCCACTCCCGGAATGCCCCAGGATACCCACTCGTTCGCCTGTTTTTATCTGCAAATCAAAGTGCGTGAAAAGCGGCGCGTTTTCCGGGTATTTTACCGTTAGATCGTTCGCTATCAGGGCACCGCCCTCAGGCAGGGCAATGATTTCTGCTGCAACCCTGGAATCATCTTCCCTGCAATCCCGATTCAGGCGTGCGGCAGAAGCTTGTGTAGCACCCAGCTTACCAAAAGCTTCCGGCAGCATGCCGTAGGCTTCAGCGAGCCCAAGCAGCGCAATAGGCAGTAACACCAGAACCGGGCCGGAAATCACGCCCGAGCGAAACAAAGCAAAACCGCTCCAGAGCGCAAACACTGCAGCCAGGTTAATCAGTAAATTCGAACCGGCCTGGTGCCAGCCAACGCGGGAATCTGCCTTTACCTGCCCGGATGAGGATTGGTGCGCCTGACGCAGAAGCCATGCACCGTGTTTGCCGGTACGACCAGCGGCGGTCAGTTCAGCAAAGCCCTCCAGGTGTTCAATAACTGCGGTACGCAGCGATTCTTGCTGATCACTCTGGCGCGACGTGATCTTTGCGGTACGCAGGTAGACAGCCAGCGTCGCCAACAGAAATGCGACGCCAAGTATCAGCGCGATTCCGATCGCGATCACACTATCAAAAAGTACCGCTGCCAGAACCATTATGAGCAGGGTGACAAAAGCGGCAAGCGCAGCGGGAGCGATCAGGCGCAAGTACAGTGTATCCAGCGCGTCAACATCGTTGGTCAGCCGGGACAGCCACTGCGCGCCGGTTAGCTCGCGCCTTCGACCACGGTCGGCAGAGGCCAGTTTGCGAAACAGTGCGACACGAATATCGGTTAAGAGCCTTAACACCGTATCGTGGTTATACAGCCGCTCCAGATAACGGGAAACCGTACGCGAAACTGCAAAAAACCGTATACCGCCGCCAGGTACATACAAGTTGATGGTGGCCGGCAGGCTGGCCGCAAGCAGAAGGCCAACCAGTGCCGTTTCAGTGATAAACCAGCCAGAGAGCGCCAACAGCCCGAGACCCGAGAGCAGGGCAGCCAACATCAGCAAGGCGCCGATTAAAAGCCTTCCAGGGCGTGCATAGATCAGCTTTAGCCAGGGTTTCAGCTCAGACATCTGTCACCTCCCCGCCAGAGACCAAAAGTACCCGGTTGGCAAGAACCAGAAGCGCGTGGTGATGGGTGCAGAAAATCAGTGTTTTGCCTGCCAGCGCCAGCTTGTGCAGCGCCTCCAGCACAAAGATCTCACTGTCGCTGTCGAGCCCGGCTGTGGGTTCATCGAGAAGGATAACGTCGTAATCCGCGACGAAAATTCTCGCCAGGCTCAGGCGTCGTGCCTGGCCTCCGGAAAGACCCTGGCCATCCTCTGAAACCTTGCTGAAAATACCTTCCTCGCGGCTATCCAGCAAAGGGCCAAGACCCACGTTACGCAGCGCGGTTTCAATAGCCACATCGGATACATCCGGGCTGGTGAGCCGAAGGTTATCGGCCCAGGTTCCGTGAACGAGAAAACCACTCTGGCCAAGCCAGCCAAAGGCGAAGCTTCCCGCCTGTTTACCAAACAGACCGATGTCGCCGTTATCCGGCGTAAGAAAACCCGCCAGAAGATGCAAGAGGGTGGACTTGCCACTCCCGGAAGGGCCAGTGAGAGCAATAACCTCACCTTTACCGATGGTCAGCGAGACATCACTGAGGATTGGGTGGTCTGCGCGCAGTGCAAGCGATACAGAATTCAGTTCAATCAACTCGCGGCGCGTAACCTGGTTGCTGACTGAAGGCCTATAGTCGACTGTGTCTTCGTTGCCGCCCGCCAAGGGATTGGGTGCTGGTTTATCACCTAGCCTTGCCAGAATCTCTGCACCAGCGCCGAGAGCGGCCGCGCGGTCATGATAGTACTGGGAAAGCGTGCGCAACGGCTGAAAGAACTCTGGTGCAAGCAGCAGAATCAACAGGCCGGAGAACAGCGTTAGATCCGAGGATGGCCCATAGGTGATATACCCCAGAAGACCAAAGCCGATGTAAATGGCAATGACTGCGATGGCCACTGATGCGAAAAACTCCAGAACCGCTGATGATAAAAACGCAACACGAAGCGTTTTCAGCGTAATCCTGCGGTAGTGATCTGACCTCTGTTGAATCAATTCTGCAGCGCTGTCAGTTTGCCCGAACAGCTGTAACGTGGTCAGCCCTCGAACCTTATCCAGGAACTGGCCAGACAGCCGGCTGATAATCTCGAAATGCTGCTGGTTAAGCTTCTCAGCTCCCATTCCCACAAGCGCCATAAAAAGGGGAATCAGTGGGGCAGAAAGTAGCAGGAAAATTCCAGCGAGCCAGTCCAGATAGAACACAAGGGCCAGAATCATCAAAGGCACAATAAGAGACAGCGTCATCTGCGGAAGGAAGCGGGAAAAGTAGCCGTGCAGGGCATCAACGTGGTCAATCCACTCCCGCGCCAGACTGCCGGCAGACGTTTGCCCCAGTACGAGGGGGCCGCTGTTGCGCCAGTGCCGGTGAATCTGCCGGCGTGCGGTGCGACGCACCTGTTCACTGCATCTTGCTGCGAGGTGGGTCTGGATGCCTTGGGCAACGGCACGAGAAACGATTGCCAGAACAAGGCCGGCAAAAAGAGGCGCCAGCACTGCGGCTGACGCTTTCTCAATGACACCAAGATGAACAATCCGGGCCAGAAATATCATCTGGACGATGGTAGCGACGCCAGCGAGGGTGCCGGCAGCAACCGAGCCCTGAATCCAGCGCCGGTTTCCGCTGGCAAGCCCCGAGAGCCAACGCTTTACAGCACTGCTCTCGACCTGCATTTCGGTCACTTAGTGATAACCCTCGCCGGCACGTACCTTGCCCCGGAATACCCAATAGGTCCAGGCTGTGTAAGCCAGCACAAAAGGAATCACAATCACCAGGCCTATCAGCAGGAACATCTGCGAGTTGTAAGCCGAGGCGGCATCCCACACGGTATAATCAGGCGGCACCAGGTATGGCCAGCGACTGACAATAAGCCCCAGATAGGTGGTTATAAACAGCCCCATGGTGGCTACAAAAGGCATGCCTTCCTTCCTTTTGCGAACAGTCCGAAAAATCTGGAAAGCACACAGCAGAGTCAGTATTGGCAGCACCCAGATTACACTCAGGTTGCTGAACCAGCGGTCACGCACCATATCGTCAATGAACGGAGTCCATACGCTGATAATACCGAAGACCACCAGCACCGCTGCGAGCAGGGGCAGGGTGATCTTGTAAGCCCATTCCTGTAGCCGGCCTTCGGTCTTCAGGATCAGCCAGGTAGAGCCCAGCAAAGCGTAACCCGCAATCAGCCCGAGACCCGTCAGCACCGTAAAGGGTGTGAGCCAGTCCAGAGCGCCGCCGGTGAACACGCCATTAGCGGTCTCATAACCCTGAATGTAGGTGCCCACGACCACACCCTGTGCAAACGCCGCAAGAGTGGAACCTCCGGCGAACGCCCAATTCCATAGATAACGGGAGCTGCGCGCCTTAAAGCGGAACTCGAACGCAATGCCACGGAAAATCAGACCGGACAGCATCAGAAACACACCAATGTATAGCGCCGGCAACAAAATGCTGTAGACCAGAGGAAATGCCCCCAAGAGCCCGGCACCGCCGAGCACCAGCCAGGTTTCGTTGCCGTCCCATACGGGCGCAACCGAGTTCATCATCGTATCCCTATCCTGCTCCGACGGAGCGAAAGGGAACAGGATTCCCACGCCCAGATCGAAGCCGTCCATCAACACATACATGATAACGCCAAAACCGATGATAAATGCCCAGATCAAAACAAGATCAAACTGTTCCATAATCAGTGATCTCCCTGATTGGCTGGATTGGCTGGATTGGGTTTTGAGCCTTCACGCACTTCAAAGGGCACGTGACTGGCAGAGAGGGGCCGCTTCGGCCGCTCGGCCTGATCCGGCTCCTCGTCATAATCATCCTCAAGCCCTACGTAGAGCACGCGCATCAGGTAATAGACGCCCGCTGAGAACACCAGAGAGTAAACCACCACGTAACCAACCAGTGTGAACAGTGCCATGCCGCCGGTGAGCGACGGTGTTACCGCTTCAGCTTGAGTCATCATGCCGTACACTAGCCACGGAGCACGACCAATCTCGGTCACAAACCAGCCGGCGAGCACCGCAATGAAAGGCGTAACACTCATAAAACGCATGCCCTGAAGAAACCAGCGAGTGCGCCAGAAACGATCACCTGCCCGCAAAACCAATCCTGTTAACGCGAACAGGATCATCAGCAATCCGAGGCCGACCATAACGCGGAACGACCAGAACACAATGGCAACAGGTGGCTGTTCTTCTACAGAAACCTCCTCAAGGCCTGGCACCTTGCCATTCCAGTCGTGAGTCAGAATAAGACTGGCGAGACCGGGAATACCGATTTCAAATAAGTTGCTCTGGCTTTCTTTATCCGGAATGGCAAACAGTAGCAGGGGAACATTCGGCGAGGTTTCCCAGTTGCCTTCCATTGCGGCGACTTTCATGGGCTGATGCTCAAGGGTATTGAGCCCGTGGAAATCACCAATAACCGCCTGCGTGGGGGCAAGAAACAAGAGTAACCACAGACACATCGAGAGTGCCTTGCGGTTCGCTTCTACTTCACGCCCTTTCAGCAGATACCAGGCGCTGACGCCTGCGACGACGAAGCCGCCAGTAAGGAAAGAGGCCGTAACCATGTGAGCAAAACGGTACTTGAAGGACGGGTTAAAGATTGCCTCGCTCCAGGAAGTTACGAAGAACATCCCGTCCCGCAGTTCGGTGCCAGCAGGGGTGTGCATCCAACTGTTCGCTGAAAGAATCCAGAACGAAGAAATGAAAGTACCGGTCGCGACCATAACCGCCGCAAACAGGTGAACACCCGCCGGAACACGATCCCGACCGAACAGCAATACGCCGAGGAAGGCTGCTTCGAGGAAGAAGGCAGTAATTACCTCATAGCTCAGCATTGGGCCGAGAAAGTTAGCGGAAGCCTGAGCAAAGTTACTCCAGTTGGTTCCAAACTGGAACGACATCACAATACCGGATACAACACCCATTCCGAAAACCACGGCAAATACCTTGGTCCAGAATGAGGACAACGTCATCCAAACCGGATTCCTCGTTTTAAACGAAAGCCCTTCAAGTACGGCTATGTACGAAGCAAGACCGATGGTAAACACTGGGAAAATGGCGTGAAATGACACGACAAACGCGAACTGGATTCGCGATAGGATGAGAGGATCTAGTTCCATAGGAACGCTCCGGTAATGTTAACGTCACAATAAACGAGCTAAGAAAACCCGTTCAGCCACTGCCTTAGCTTTAATTGTTATATTGTTATTACCGACAGATAAAGTGCATGCTACTGGATATGGTAGCAAAATCGATAGGGCAGATTGTCGCACCCATTGATTTAAAACAATTATGGTGAAAAGCATGAGCTTTTACGAAGAACGAATCCTGCCACACATCATAGATCGCGCCTGCTCAATGGGCCAGGTTATGAAGTTGCGCAGCCAACTTGTGCCATTGGCAAAAGGCCGCGTGCTTGAGGTGGGAATGGGCTCGGGTATTAATCTGGAGTTCTACAATCCGGACACCGTTGAGATCGTCTACGGGTTGGAACCTTCTGAGGGGATGCGACGCAAAGCGTTACCAAACCTGAAGCGCTCGCCAATACGCGTAGAGTGGCTGAGCCTGCCGGGCGAGCAAATCCCTCTGGATGACAACAGCGTGGATACCATTTTGCTTACCTTCACCCTGTGCACCATACCCGACTGGAACACTGCGCTTCGGCAAATGAAGCGGGTACTGAAGCCCGGAGGGGAGCTTCTGTTTCTGGAACACGGCGAAGCACCCCATGAAAACACCCGCAAATGGCAACACCGGATTACACCTGGCTGGAAAAAGCTCGCCGGTGGTTGCCACCTGAACCGCCGTATCGCAGACCTGATCCGACACGCAGGATTTGAGCTAACGGAACTGGAAAATTTTTACATGCCCAGCGCACCGAAAATAGCCGGCTATATTTATAAGGGGATCGCACGGAAACCCTACTAACCATTCAGCCTGGACATGAAAAACCAAGCGTGAAGAAGCGATGAAAACGCGCCATCACTAACACCCGACGGAATTTCGAATTGCGTTATTACCCATGGCCTTATACAATTCTGGCCCTCAAAACCTCCCCGAATGCTCCGGTGGTGGAATTGGTAGACACAAGAGACTTAAAATCTCTCGACCTCACGGTCGTGCCGGTTCGATTCCGGCCCGGAGCACCATATTTTCGGTAACTACTCCCTGATAACCTTCTTTACCGAATCCGCTTTTGAAGAAGTGGAACCAACCTTTCTCCAGACTTCATATTCTTCGCCGTTGAGCCAGGTGACGCCTATGTGTTCTTCTCAGTTTTCAAAGTCTGCACTTCTATAGCTTTCACCTCCGCAGCCACCCGCACCAACGGTAAACTCGCATACTCTCAAAATAATTTACTCTCCGTCATAGTCTAGAGGCTTCTGACCGCGCCCGCTGTTAGTGCAGGTTATGATCAGCGGCTTACTTTGGGATCCAAGGGTTTGCGGCTGAGAATTGGCGTTCCCTGCTGCCGAATAATAGGTTCAATATCGCGGTGCAGGGCGCGGTAGTGATAAAACGGAACCCTGGGGAAGAGTTGATGAACTGAATGCAGGTTCTTAGCACCGGTCACTGCTCTCACTCAAGGCTTATCCTGCTCTGGCAGCGGCTGAATACTATTGATGTCCCCGGTAGGCACCGCAGGCTCATCTTTAATAATCACGTAGATTCCACCCGCAATTATCGCTACCGCAACAATCGCTCTGAGTAGGTTGGAGTTAAACATTGGAACCTCCTGCTGCTGGATTCGTTAGTTCTTATACAGAGCCTATGGACTCAGCCCCGTTATAACAACCCACCTCTGGGCGTTCTACAAAAGTCGCTTCGACAGCCAGGGCATCCTGTCCGATACTGAGTGCTTGTTGATAGCCCCCGGTTTCCGGAGATACGAGATAGTTAATTATGACAGACCTGCTAACACGAAATACCGACGAGCGCGGCATTACCACACTCACACTGAATCAGCCTGATCGGCGTAACAGCCTTTCCATGGGCATGCTTAATGCGTTGTCTGAGGCGCTGGCGGATATTGCAACGGACGACGCCACGAGGGTTGTGGTTCTTACTGCAGCGGGCAAGGTGTTTTGTGCGGGGCACGACCTCAAAGAGATCCGTGATCAGCTTGATAGCCAGGAGTTTCAGTTGGCACTGTTTAACCGGTGCAGTGAGGTAATGCAGCAAATTGTGAATCTTCCGAAGCCGATGATTGCCAGGGTAGCCGGTGTCGCAACAGCGGCGGGGTGTCAGTTGGTGGCAAGTTGCGATCTTGCTGTAGCAGCGGATTCTGCGCGTTTCGCAACTCCAGGCGTAAATATCGGCCTGTTCTGCTCAACGCCAATGGTGGCGCTGTCCCGTAATGTGTCTCGCAAGCATGCGATGGAAATGTTGCTCACTGGTGAGATGATCAGCGCCACTCGTGCGGAGCAGCTTGGTTTGGTAAACAGGGTCGTTGATGAGTCGTTGCTGGACGAGACGGTCTACACAATGGCTCGCACGATTGCTGAGAAATCCGGGCATACGCTGAAGATCGGTAAGGGCGCGTTCTATAAGCAGTTGGAAATGCCACTGGCGGGCGCTTATGAATATACGGCCAAAGTGATGGCAGAAAACCTGCGAGCAGACGATGCGCGGGAGGGTATCTGTGCGTTTCTGGATAAGCGCCAACCGGAATGGAAGGACAGCTAACGGGCTTTACAGTTCTGTTGCCCTGGCTTGAGGCGGTCTCCGGAAGCAATTCCGTGCATCTCGAAAAAACCGGCATTCATCTCCACGGCAGAGACAAACTCAACACCTGCCGGATAGCTCGGGCACCTGGCGCCATTGGATGATGTACACGGCTTCATCTGGCGAATGTTGCCGATTACACCGTTCTCATCCAGGTAAGCAATATCAAGCGGGATGAGTGTCTGGTACATCCAGAAGCCATGATCCGGACGTTGCTGGTCCTGGTACTGAAACAGCATGCCTGAATTGGCCGCGAGGAATTTTCTGCCCATCAACCCTTTCTGTCTTTCCTTCGGAGCCTTTGCGAGCTCAAGGCTGACATCGACTGCGCCGGATCCGGTCACGAAGCACCCTGTGACAACCGGCAATCCGGCTGCCGGCTCTTCGGCCCCAGTGCCAGCAGAACATCCTGCCAGCAACGCCATAAAACAGGGCAGGGTGCAACGGGCCCACATCAGGTGCGCAACCTGTAGCCGGTTTTGAATATCCACCAGATTCCGCCCATGCAAGCCACCAGGAACAGTAGGGTCATACCCACGCTAATTCCCACGTGCACATCCGAAACGCCATAAAATGCCCAGCGAAATCCACTGATCAGGTACACCACCGGGTTGAAAAGGCTGATGGTTTGCCAGATTTCCGGGAGCATATCGATGGAATAGAAAGTACCGCCGAGAAAAGTCAGTGGGGTCACAATCATCATGGGCACAATCTGAAGCTTTTCGAAGCCGTCGGCCCATATACCGATGATGAATCCGAACATGCTGAAGGTTACGGCGGTCAGTACAAGAAAGGACAGCATCCAGAACGGGTGCAGAACGCTGTAATCCACAAACAGTCTTGCAGTGGCCAGGATGATCAGGCCCAGTATTACGGACTTGGTGGCCGCAGCGCCTACATAGCCTAGTACCACCTCAACGTAGGACACTGGCGCGGAAAGCACTTCGTAAATCGTGCCGGAGAATTTCGGCATATAGATGCCAAAAGAAGCGTTGGAGATGCTTTGCATCAACAGGGAAAGCATCACCAACCCGGGAATGATGTATGCGGCGTATTCGATGCTATCGATATTGCCCATGCGCGAGCCAATGGCCGACCCGAAAACAATAAAATACAGGCAAGTAGAGATAACGGGCGAGAGCACGCTTTGCATAAGAGTGCGGCGCATGCGCGACATTTCAAAATTGTAGATGGCTTTTACACCGTAAAAATTCATGCGTTTCTCCAGTTAGCCCGCGGCTTGTTCATGCACCAGGCCGACAAAAATCTCTTCCAGGGAACTCTCCCGGGTGCGCAGATCACGGTATTCAATACCAATATCCCCGAGGGTGCGCAGCAAACGGGCCACGCCGGCCTGTTCCTGCTGGGAATCGAACGTGTAGATCAGCTCGTAGCCATCTTCGGAAAGTTCCACGGGCTCCAGGATGAGTTCTCCGGGCACTTTGTCGAGTTTGTTTTGCAGTTGCAGGCGAAGCTCTTTCTTACCCAGTTTGCTCATCAGCTGATCTTTATCTTCCACCAGAATGATCTCGCCCTGGCGAATAACCCCGATACGATCCGCCATTTCTTCGGCTTCTTCGATGTAGTGAGTCGTAAGAATGATGGTTACGCCGTCTTCCCGTAGCTTACGGACCATCTCCCACATATCCCGGCGCAGCTCTACGTCGACGCCTGCGGTGGGCTCGTCCAGGAACAGTATCCGGGGTTCATGAGAGAGCGCCTTGGCGATCATCAGCCGGCGTTTCATACCGCCCGAAAGGGTCATGATGCGATTATTGCGTTTGTCCCACAGAGACAGATCCCTGAGCACCTTTTCAATGTGTGCGGGATTGGGCGCTTTACCGAACAGACCCCGGCTGAAAGACACGGCGTTCCAGACAGTTTCAAACGAATCGGTATTCAGCTCCTGTGGCACCAAACCGATGGTCCCACGGGCTTTTCGGTAGTCTTTTACGATGTCGTAGCCAGCCGCTCTGACTTCACCGGAAGACAAGTTGGTGATGCCGCAAATGATGCTGATCATCGTGGTTTTGCCTGCCCCGTTCGGGCCAAGCAGGGCAAAAATCTCGCCCCGGTTTATTTCCAGATTGATATTTTTGAGGGCCTGGAAGCCGCCCTCATAAACCTTGTTGAGGTTCTTGACAGAAATATCCGGTTGCACGGGTGTATCCTGTTCCTGAAAGTGGGTCGGATATGAAAGCGCAGCATTTTCTCATGTCTGGCGCCGGTTTAGAAATTTGCCTTGAGGTCGATAGTGTCCATAATGCCTCATCGGTTTCAACTGGGCGTGGGTATGTTACGAGCAATAGTGGTGGCAGGTATCATTGTGGGGGTAATTTCAGTGGTTTTGTTGGGCTCACAATGGCTGCAAACCGCAGATTCAGACGCCTCTGGTAATGACTATCCCGTTTGTGATCTTCTGGCAGGACCCTGTGAGTGGCAAACGGAAACCGGGCTCTGGAAGGTGGATCTGAACGTTATGGTCAACGGGGAGCAGGGCACAGAATACCTGCTAAGCGTTCACGCACCTAAAGCACCGGAGCGGTTTCTGGCGGTACTGCGGGGTGAGTCCATGTATATGGGGGAGTATCCAGTACCACTACGACGGGAAGATGATGGCCGGTATTCCGCGCACTTTGCTGCTCCACTTTGCACAACTGGCTCCGAGATGGTCTGGCGCATAGACCTTCAACGAGGCCAACAGCCACTTTCAGAAACGGTCCCACTGAAGCTCATCTTCAAGGCAAGGGATCACTAAAGCTGGCGGGAAGGTGTAGAATCCTGCTGGACTTGAAGCCAACTTCAGAGAAATCGTGATGGATTACGGGGAAAGTGTACAAAAAGTGCTTTTGCGAAAAATCCGAAAAGCGGAACAGGATCTTCTTCAATTAAAGCTGGACTACTGCCGGTTTGTTTTCGGCCTTACTCACCGGGCCAGAGTTATTTCAGGCGGCATTACATATCTGGTTCTGTCTGTTGATGTGGAGTCCATGGCAACCACAGAAGAGGGCAGGTTCACACGCCCGAGGGTCGCTGGAGTTTCTGCAGACACGCCGGATGGAGCAGAGGCGATTGAGCTTGGAACTGATTGGGTGTTGGAGCAAAGTCGCAAAGATTGATGAGAGCACTCTCAATGGCACTCTCAATAGCACCCTCGATAGCACTTCTGATAGTTGTTTGGGTTTTGTATCCTCAAAGGAAGCTTGATGGGCGTTATTCTTTTACTCCACACACTTCTGGTCCTTTTATTCACGATCCGGATTCTTCTCCGCGATGACCTTTCGCCTCCGGGAAGACTGGCGTGGTTCGTCGTACTTAACCTTTTGCCCTATTTCGGTAGTGCAATGTATTTCCTCTTTGGCGAAACGGACCTTGGCGACCGTGCGGATAAGCGACACAAAGAAATCTTCGAAGAAATAAGAGCCAAAGCCTCCTGGTTTATGGGCGAGGCGACCAACACAGAGAAACTGATCGACCCGGTTTACCTCTCGGCATTCCAGTATGCGGGTTCGATTAATGGCTTTCATCCATCCATGGGAAATGCCGCCGAACTGATGGCTGACGGCGACGAAACCCTTACCCGGATGGTTGCCGACATTGATGCCGCCATTGATCATGTGCACGTGCTGTATTACATATGGATTGATGACAATACCGGCCATGCCATCGCCGAAGCACTGATCCGCGCAGCCCACAGAGGCGTTACATGCCGCGCTATGGCGGATGGCCTGGGGTCACGTGCGATGATTAACTCCGCGCTCTGGCAGCGTATGAGAGGGGCAGGCGTCCATCTTGCTGTAGCTCTGTCGCTGAAGCACCCGATCCGCACCATTCTGACCAGCCGGCTGGATCTTCGTAACCACCGCAAGATCACGGTGATTGATTCACGCGTCACCTATTGCGGCAGCCGAAATTCTGCCGATCCGGAATTTCTGGTTAAAGCGAAATACGCACCCTGGGTAGACATCATGCTCCGCTTTACGGGGCCGGTGGTGGTTCAGAACCAGTTGCTGTTTGCCAGCGACTGGATGCAGGCAACCAATGAAGCCCTGGATGGCATTGCGTTAGCTCGCGGGCCCACCGATGGAGGATTCCCGGCACAGGTCATGGGCGTTGGGCCTACGGAGCGCCACGGAGCCACACCACAACTCTTTGCCAACCTGATCGCCTGTGCCCAGGACAGACTGACACTAACCACACCATACTTCGTGCCTGATGCAACGGTTCTGGAAGCACTGTGCGCAACCGCCTACCGGGGCGTGTCGGTTTCGTTGATATTTCCCAAGGTAAATGACAGCTTGATTGTCGCCGCTGCCAGCCGCAGTTATTACCACCGACTACTTGATGCAGGCTGCACCATCCATGAGTTCAAGGGCGGACTCCTTCATGCCAAAATCCTCACGATCGATGGAAAGATCAGTCTGATCGGGTCTTCAAATCTCGATTTGCGCAGTTTTGATCTGAATTATGAAAACAACATCCTTCTGCAAGACGAGGCCACGACCCTGGCAATTGAAGAACGGCAGCAGACTTACGTCAGCCGCTCTGAAGTGGTCGGCTTACCCACGGTTCTTGCGTGGCACTACCACAAAAGAATATGGCACAACGTTATTGCGACCATTGGCCCGGTTCTTTAAAGCCAAGGCCTCCGGGAACGGGTTTCAGCAGGTTGGCATCGTTTGCAGAGCAAGCTTGCGCCGGATGTATCGACCAAGCGTATCAACGCCAATGTTGAGCAGGGCGGTTACCAGGATCAACACCATGGCGCGATCAAACCGGATGTTCTGTATGGCGCTGTCGACATAGAACCCCAGCGTGTAGATGCCCAGAATCCCCAGAATGGCCGTTTCCCGCATGATGATTTCCCAGCGATAGAACAGAAACGCCAGAAACGAGCGGTAAACACGAGGCACCAACTCCCAGCTATACCGGTTAAATCCGGTTGCCGCATCGGCCCGGAGCTTGATGGAATTGGTTTGTCGGCCAATCAGGTGGCCGATAATGCCACCATTGTGTAGCGCCAGTGCAACGACCGCAGGCAGCATTGACGGTCCCCAGAGCTGCAGCAGGATGTACGCCAAGATGTATTCAGGCGTAGACCGGGCAATCACCATAGCGACATTCCCTGCGTTGCGCCGCAAAGGGCCACCAAAGTGGCTGGAGATCAGAGGGAACGCCAGCAACGAGAGAATTCCCGTAGCCACGAGTGCAATCTGGGTGAGCACAATGGTGTTCCAGATTCCCGGCATGGCCTCGTTGATCATCAGATCATTCAGCCAGGGCATAAGCCCCGTCAGACCTTCGCCGTTTCGCAGGGGCGCGGGCACAATGTCTTCGGTGAAAAAGCGCTCTACGTTGCCCCACACAATCGGAAGACCCTCGCCCAGAAAGAAGGGGGCTCCCAATACGTACACCGGCAGAAGCTTTGGCCGCACCCAGAGTGGCATGGTGGCGACCAACACATAAAACAGAATCAGCATGGCACCGGCGTCAGAATACAGGCCTTGAGAAAACGACGCATCGAGGTAGAAACCGAGTGTTGGCAGACCAACGAAACCAAGTATCGCACTTGAACGCAGGCCACACTCCAGCCTGTAGGACGTATAGGTGCGTATTTTTACCCAGCAATCCGGGATACGCGTATAGAGAAACGCCGTGATATTCCCCGTGCCAGGCGGCAGGACACGACCCGGTTCCGGATCGGCTTCTTCCAGAATCTCGGAATAAACCTTGGCAAAGATGCCTGCGTAAGGAATGGCGATGGCCAGTACGCCTGTCAGCGGATGAAATCCGAAAAACTGCAAGAAGATCAGCGCCCAGAAGAGCTCGTGAATGGCGCGAATAAAGGCAGAGAAAATCCGTACGGGCAACGATTTATAAACCAGCGCCAGCAGGAACCCGCAGATGCTGCCAAGAGCAACCCCAACAAACGCGAACGCTACTGTTCTCAACAGCGCGGTCATCAGGCCTTCACTGCTGAAAAAGTTGGGCGTTACGATGCCAAGGAAAAAGTTACCCAGATCCCGCCATGGGTTTGATGCGGTAATGGCAATATCCGCGAACAGTAAACCCACCAAAGCAATGGCGAGGAAAATAAGGCTGGTACGAACCGTTGGGGAAGAGAACATGAAACGGGCCATGTTACCTAGTAAAGAGACATGATGTCTGAAGCTACAAGATTTTCGCTGGGCTGATCCAGAGCAATATGACCGTCCTGTATGCCAACGATCCTGGTGCAATAATTCAGCGCCAGCTCCACATCGTGCAGCGCAATAATACTGGTTGAAAAGCGATCCCGAAGATCCGTCATAACCGAGTTAGCCATGGGGCCATCAAGAGCAGAAACCGGCTCATCGGCAAGCAATACTGGCGCGTTCCGATAGAGGGCCCGTGCAATGGCTACACGCTGGCGTTGCCCGCCAGAAAGAGAGGCTGTGGGAGCCCATAGCTTTTCTGTCATTCCGAGGGACTGCAGCAGAGTGTGCACCTCGGCACGGTCTTTCGCGAACGGGCGGGCGAGCGTCATGGTGTTGTACCAGGTTGAATGCTTGTCCAGCTGCCCCATGAATACGTTATGAAACACGGAAAGGGCATTCACCAATCCCAGATCCTGAGGAATCAAGGAAGAATCCCGGTCAACCCGTTCGTGAATCAGCCGTATAAGGGTGGATTTACCCGCACCGCTTTTACCAACCAGTGCAATCTTGTCGCCCGGATTAACGTTCAGCGACAGCGGGCCAATGACCCGCTTGCCGCTGAATGAGGCCGTAAGGCCGGAAAGATCGAAACCTGACATTAATCGAGGATTCCAATCTCTTTAGCTGTTTTACGAATCGGCTCATAGTCGTCATTGGAGGCAGGAATAAAGCCCGAACGCGGAAAGCTTTCCAGAAGCTCCGGGTTATCAAGATTCAACAGCGCCTCGGTAACACGCTGTTTGAAGCCTTTACCAAAACGCTCGTCCACGTCGCCACGGATTGTCCATTGATAATCAGGGTAGGCGGGTGTTTTCCAGATAACCTGGACTGCGTCGGTATCAATGTTCCCATCACTCAGCTCTTTCTCCCAAACCTGGAAGTTAAGCGCGCCTACCTCATAGGTGCCGGCTTCAACCAGACGAAGGGTGCGGGTGTGGTTACCGCTGAAACCAACGCGCGAAAAGAAATCTTCAGGCTTCTCACCAAAGGTATCGCGAACGTAGAATTCCGGCATAAGCCGGCCAGAGGTTGAACCTTTGGAGCCAAAGGTAAAGGTTTTACCCTGCAGCTGGTCTTTCAGCCCGGAAAGCTCGTCGGCTGGCTCGATACCCGTATTGGTATTGGCAATAAAGTAGGTCTCAAACGCCTTGTCTTCCACACCTTGGGCAATGGCTTCAGAGCCCGGAACCAGCCTGCGCGCCTGAACGCCTGAAAGGCCGCCGAACCAAGCCAGCTGAACCTGGTTGTTACGAAACGCTGAAACAGCTGCCGCGTAAGACTTGACCGGAATGTAGCGTACATCCACATCCAGCTGTTCAGAGAGATAATCCGCTACACCGCGAAACCGCTCTACGAGTTTTGTTTCATCTTCATCGGGGATCGCAGTGAACACAAACGTCTCTGCCGTTGCCGAAGCGGCGGTGAAACAGAGCAAGCTGGAAACCATCAACTTCCGTATAAGATTCAAAGCCATTTGAAATCCTTGATCGGTTATGTGATTGATAAAGCGAAGGTCAGGATACTCTGATTCCCCTCAACCCTGAACAGCTATACGGATTACGGGTTTAAATAGGTCAAGTATCCGGGCACTATTCTCATGAAATTCCATGCAAGTCTATCAAAATTCCATCCCGGCCCTGAAAGGGTCTGGTTATACCAAAGGGCGCTATGGATATCATCATGATCACGCCGGCAGGCCCAGGCTCGAAAGCCGGCAACAGGGCAACCGCAGAGCGTTGGCAAACGTTGCTGGAACAGGCGGGGCATAAGGTCTCTGTTGTTACCGCCTATAACGGTGAGCCTTGTGATCTTTTTATCGCTCTGCATGCTTGGCGCAGCCATGAGGCCGTTCGCCTATTCAGGGACACTTGGCCCGGCAAGCCCCTGGTTGTGGCGCTCACAGGAACGGATATCTACCGGCACCAGTACGAATATCCGGAACAAACCCTCTATTCCATGCAGGAGGCTGATGCGTTGATTGGTTTGCACGCACAGGTTGGCCGCGATATTCCAGAGAGTGTTCGGGACAAACTGGTTACGCTTTTTCAGTCGGCCGAACAGTCTGACGGCTTCACTGGAACAGCGGTTTCTGACTCGTCTTGTTTTGATGTTTGCGTCATCGGCCATCTGCGGGATGAAAAAGATTCGCTGCGGGCAGCTCTGGCGTCCAGGCTGTTACCATCCAAATCTCGCATCCGCGTCTCGTGTGCGGGCAAACCCCACAATGCACATTGGGAAAATCTCGCGAAACAGGAAATGCAGGAGAACCCACGTTTCAGATGGCTCGGCGAACTGGAAAAAGGGCAGATAGACAAGTTGATGGCTGAAAGCCAATTGCTGGTGATGAGCTCGGTGATGGAGGGTGGGGCGAACGTTGTATCGGAAGCCTGTCGTGCCGGCCTGCCGGTTATTGCATCGAATATTTCCGGGAATACCGGCTTGCTTGGCGAGGATTACGCCGGCTACTACCCGGTTGGGGACACGCAGGCACTCGCCGAACTACTCTTGCGTGCGGAAAGTGATACGGAGTTTTTGGAGAAGTTGCGTAAGCAGGTTGCTCAGCTTGCCAACCTGTTTACGCAGGAAAAAGAGCGGGAATCCCTGGAGCAGGCGCTGTCCCTTGCGGTGCAGTGCAGCTCCGAGAGGAGCCTTTAAGCTCATTCTCTTAGAGTAATCGGCTCAATCGGCCCGCTTTCATCCTGAGGCAAAACCCGCCCGATGATTGCGGTGTGTGGATAACCCAGGGCTTTGAGCTCCCGGACACAGTCTTCCGCCTTATCGGCCGAGACACTCGCCAGCAAGCCGCCGGCAGTCTGTGGATCAAAGATCAGGGCGTAGCGCGGGTGCTTTACCCACTTTTCCTGATCCCGGATACCCCGGCGCAGCCGTATGTTGGCCGGTTGCAGGGAACTGAGAATACCTGCTGCTGCCGTTTCTTCCGCACCCGGCAGAATGGGGATTGCTGATAGATCCAACTCGGCGTCCACACCGGACGGCCGCGTCATTTCCACCAGATGGCCCAGCAAGCCGAAACCGGTCACATCCGTACAGGCTTTGGAGCCGAAACTGCGCAGACAATCTGCGGCTTTTTTGTTGGACTGCACCATTGAGGCGAGGGCGGAATCAATCCAGCGACCTTTGGCAGCCAGGCGTGCGTGAGCGGCAAACAAGGTTCCGGTACCAATGGGTTTGGTGAGGATCAGCACATCACCGGCCCGCAAGCCGCCTTTGCTCATCACTTCATCGGGGTCAATAAGACCATTCACCGCAAAACCCAAAGCAAGCTCGCGGCCTTCACCCGTGTGGCCACCGACCAAGGCGCAGCCGGCTTCATTTAATACATCCACGGCACCAGACATCATCTGGAAAACCACGTCTTCCACTTTGGACTCGATACCATAAGGTACCGTGGCCACTGCAGTCGCACTCTGGGCTTCGGCGCCCATGGCAAAGACGTCACCCAGGGCGTGGTTGGCAGCAACGCGACCAAACGTGTAGGGGTCATCAATAAAGGCGCGGAAGAAATCCACGGTATGTACTACGGCTTTGCCGGGTGGAACCCGCAGAACGGCGGCATCATCTGGTGCGTGCAGGCCAATAAGAATATCGTCCCGCTCAATGGGCCTGAGCTCACCCAGCGCCCTTGAAAGCACCGTACTGCCAACCTTTGCGCCGCAACCACCGCAACGCATGGCAACGGCAGAAATAGCCTGAGACGCTTCCTCCGGATTCTGTGCGGCGGCAGTATCGGGCAGAGCACCCCCTTCATCCATGGCCGGGAGGTCTGTAAACTTTTGCATGAAGCGACGGTCGATCCAATCCTTCCAGCGCCACACCAGGGCGCCATCAAACTGCATGTCGCCGCGAGAGGCGACAGCGTATTTGTCGCCGGTGCTTATTAGCGCCAGCCACTTTTTCTGAGGGTGAAAATCTTTGGGCGTTTGGCCCAAAGCCATGCGCTTTAGGTTATCTGCCAGAGGCGGGCCCTGGCGCACCGCAAACACACCGGCTTTTTCGCGGGGGTGATTGGCTACATTAGCAATATCGCCCGCAGCGAATATATTGTCATCATTTTCAACCTGCAGGGTGTCCCGCACTCTGAGGAACAGGCCGTCATCCAGTGCCAGCCCAGTTTCCTCCAACCATGCCGGGCCGCCGGCTCTGGTTACCCAGAGAACTTCGTCTGTCTGCAAGGATTCGCCAGCGGCTGTGCGTAAAAACCCTTCACTGACTTTTTCTACTGGCGAGCCGAGATGTAACTTTACCCCACGTTCGGAGAGGGTCTTCCGAAAGATCTCGCGCACTTTTTCATTGTGAGTGGGGAGAATTTCGTTGACAGCATCGAATAAGTGGAAATGCAGCTGGCCGGGATCCCGGCCACGCTGCTCCAACTCGTTTCTGAGTCGGTACTGCATTGCCAGCGTCAGCTCAACACCACCAGCACCCGCGCCCACAACACCAATCGTGAGCGGTCCTTCATGATTTTCAATGCGTGAAAGAAGGTCGAGCCAGCGGTTATTGAAACCTGTAATTGGCTTGACCGGCACCGCGTACTGCGACGCCCCGTCCACTTCATTCACTCTGGGGGATGAACCGATATTGATCGACAGTATGTCGTAAGGCACATCAGGCCGGCCTTTACAGATCACACGCTTGCTGGAGCGATCAATGCCAGAGGCTTCGGCTCGGTAAAAGCGTGCACCCGCATACTCTGCCAGGCGGCTAAGATCGATGTGCACATCGTCGTAGCTGTAGTGTCCTGCCACGTAGCCAGGCAGCATTCCGGAGTAGGGCGTGTGGGTATCGCGGCAAATGAGGGTCAGCCGAACGCCGGGAACCGGTTTCATTGCAAACCGTTTGAGTACCCCGACGTGGCTGTGCCCGCCGCCAATCAGGACAATGTCCCGTAAAACAGGCTGGTCAGGCGTTCGCATCAGTTAATTTTCTTGGCTTCGGCACTGATTTGATCAAATCCTTTGATATTCGAGAAAGCATTCAGCTTTTCCTGATCAGCCGTCGATGGGTTGGCAATCTGATCGATGGATGTGATTCCGGCTTCTTTCATCTTTTTGGCGGTCGCCGGTCCGACGCCCTTCACCAGCGTGAGATCGCTTTTATCCACAGGCTTTGGAGTCTTGGCAGCAGGTGCTTTCGCAGGTGCTTTCTTTGCAGCAGGCTTTTTGGCCGGCGCTTTTTTAGGCGTTGCTTTTTTAGCTGCCGGCTTCTGGGCAGAGGTGCTTGCCTTAGCCGTTTTCGCTTTGTTGCTGTCTTTTTTACTTTCTTTTTCAGCCTTGCGGATGTCTTCTTTCGAAGCAACGCCCAGACGTTCAAGAATGTTGGTTTGCAGTTCGTGGAACTCGTCCAGACGACGCTCGAATTCGTCATTAAAACGTTTCATTTCCCGCTCGCGCAATTCATCAACTTCTTTAAGAAGTTTGCGAATCGGATCCTGAACCTGATGTTGCAGTGTATCGAGCTGCTTCATCGCATCGCTGACCAGACCTTCGATCTGGGATGAGGTTTTCTCAAATTCCTTGTTAACTTTTTTTACGATCTTTTCAACACTCGCTTTGGCTTTCTTCGCCATGAGATTGTCTCCTTGCAGGCAGGTAAAACGAACAATAGTGATCAGGCCATCTGCCGGAAGCCGGGCATGGAACCTGAAGAACGACGTAATTTCAACGACTGCTTTTTCGAAAGTACTTCTCTGATACGGCGCAGCTTTTCTTCAAGTGCCGTACCGCCATCAGACTCCAAGTCAATAAAATCAATAGAATAGAAGAAGTTGCTGCAGTGCTTTCTACGCTCGGTAATTAAGCCTGTAATATTTTCAGCACGAATTTTATCAAACGGCATGTCCATAATCAGATCAAGCACAACGGTATCGCCGGGATTGAACATCTTGTCCGTCTTCATAACGCAACCGTAAGCGTCCAATTCAAAAAGCGCGGCCTCGACCTGCTCCTTGCGGAACAGGCCCTGCCGGATTCTGAAATGGGCGACAAGATCGGGCAACGCTTCTTTCATGAATACTGAGTCTCTGCAAAGGCTGACTTGATATTGATTAAACAATAGACACTGGCCAAAGGTTTTGCAACGCCATCAGTGCCATACGATAAACCTCTGAGGCGGTTCTTCAACACCTAACGGATGATAATTTCGTACATGTCAATTCTGCGGTCTTTAAGGTTGGTTACTGACCCCTCGTTCCTTACCAATGTGAGCTTTTCCAGGTCCATATCCGAAAACATGATCATCTCGGTATTGGGCGTTGTCTCTGCCATCACGGCGTCGTGAGGGAAGGCGAAGTCAGACGGTGAGAACACCGACGACTGGGCATATTGCACGTCGAGGTTTTCTACTTTAGGCAGGTTCCCTACGCTGCCGGTGATTACCACATAACACTCGTTTTCAATGGCCCGCGCCTGGGCGCAATGACGAACCCGCAAATAGCCGTTTTTGGTATCCGTCCAGAAGGGCACACAGATAATGTCGACTTCATTAATCGCTGCGATTCGACCCAGTTCCGGGAACTCGATGTCATAACAGATGAGAATCGCGACCCGCCCGGAATCTGTATCGAAGACTTCAAACTTGTTCCCGCCTTCAACAACCCAGTCACGACGTTCGTGGGGCGTAATGTGGATCTTGCGTTGCTCGTCCACTCGGCCATCGCGGTGGCACAGGTAAGACACATTATAAACCCGGTCGTTCTCAAGCAGTGGCATGGAGCCGGTGATGATGTTGATGTTATAGCTGACCGCCATGTCAGACATTCTGTCCCGGAACTGCTGGGTAAACCCTGCAAGGAAGCGAATAGCGCGAGTCTGATCCACCTGATCGGTCAGCCCCATCAACGGTGCGTTAAAAAACTCAGGGAAGAGTGCGAAGTCGCTCTTGTAATCAGACAGCGCATCCACGAAGTACTCAACCTGTTCCAGCACCTCTTCAACGGATCCGAATTCACGCATCTGCCACTGAACTGCGCCCATCCGGACCTGCGTTTTCTTTTCGTTCAGCACCGAGGAGGGCGGGGTATAGAGGATGTTCCGCCATTCCAGTAAGGTGGCGTACCCTTGGGATTTTTCATCCTCCGGGAGGTATTTGTGCATCAGCCGGGTGACCTGAAAGTCGTTCGACAATTGGAAGCTCAGAATCGGATCGTAAATATCTCTGCGATCGACCCGGTCAATGTATTCAGCAGGCGAATACTGATCTGCATACTTGAAATAGCCAGGTATGCGCCCACCAGCAAGGATGGCGCGCAAGTTTATGGACCGGCAGAGTTCTTTGCGAGCTTCATACAACCGCCGCCCAAGGCGGTAGCCGCGGTATTCCGGGTGAATGAATACATCCAGCCCATAAAGGGAATCACCTTTCGGGTCGTGCCTGATCTGTTCGTTCCGTTTAATCAGATCGTCATAAGTATGAGGGTTGCTGAATCGCTCATATTTAACAGACACGGTGAGCGCGACGGCAACGAGCTGGCCTTTGTCTTCAATGCAGATCTGGCCATCCGGGAACTGTTCAACCAGTGCCTTGATGGTGTCCTTTGGCCAGGCGCCGCCAATATCGTCATAAACACGATCCATTAACACCTGAAGTTGCTCGTAATCATCGAGTGTCAGGTTGCGCAGATTGAGATGCAGTTCTTCATGGGCCATTCAGCGGGGCTCCTGTATGGCGGGGAATGGAATTAACGACCAAGTTTATCAGAAGGCACTAAAGAGTTCGCACACGCTGCCGAAAACCAGTGCAACAACCATCGGGAGTAAACTGTGCATCTAAACTTCGGTCAAAAGCTGTTGGTCACCTTCGGTATCCTGCTTGTTCTGGTGATGGCCGCCTTCACCATTTCCGGCAATCTCAGGTTGCAGAACACGACTGAAACCTATGTCGATGCCTTGATTGAAAACACGGTGGAGCAGAATACGTCAAGTATTGCCGATTGGCTCAATACTCGGCTAAAGATGACCGAAGCCACAGCCAAGGCACTGGAAACGGTGAGGGGAGATCAGCAAGCCCGCACCTTGCTCCAGGCAATTTCGACCGGGGGTAACTTCAAGGATGTGTATGTCGGCCGTAACGATGGCTACATGCTCATGAAAACAGAAGCAGATGAGGCTTCTCTGCCATCAGACTACGATCCTCGAGTGCGCCCATGGTACAAGAAAGCCATAGAGTTCGGGCGCTCATCATTTACCGAGCCATACCTTGATGCAGCCACCGGTGAGATCGTCATTTCCACACTTGCGCCCATCGCGCGCGGCGAAAATACGGGTGTTGCAGGTGGTGATATTACGCTGAAAGCCATTGATGACATGCTGTCTGTAATCAATCTGGCTGGCACGGGCTATGCCGCACTTATCAGCCGCAAGGGTACTGTGCTTTACCATCCGGAACGGGATCTTATCGGTAAAAACATCAGTTCGTTGCTCGGCCAAGCCCCGAAACTGGACGGGGGCGAGCATGCCTATCAGAAAGATGACACTCCCTGGAGCGCCGGCTTCCATCGCATCAGTCAGGCTCGTGGTGTGGACTGGTACCTGGGAACCTTCGTTAACGAAGACAAGCTGAACGCCCCGGTTCGCAGTGCAATCCTGACGGGCCTGATTATCGCGATTATCGGGCTTTTGGTGTCTCTGGTTGTTCTTCATTTGGGCATACGCGCTCTGATGGGCCCGGTTCGGCGCCTGAATGCTGCGATGGCAGATATCGGCTCAAACGATGCGGACCTGACCCAACGGCTTGATGACAGTGCCCGTGATGAGTTTGGCGAGCTTGCGGCAAGTTTCAATCAGTTTGTGAAGAAGATTCACGATGTTGTTTTTGAAGTGCAGCAGGGCAGCACAGAACTCGCAACAAACGTAACTTCACTTCGAAATACGGCGAAAACCAGCCGCAACAGTGTTGATAGCCAGCAGGCGGAAGTGGATATGGTCGCTGCGGCCATTAACGAAATGTCCGCAGCCGCCAACGAAATCGCCCAGAACGCCCAGCAAACAGCTGACGCTGCGAATACGGCTGATGAAGATAGCCGCGCCTCTCTGGAAACTGTTGCAGCATCGCGGGATGCCGTCCAGAAACTGTCCCGTGAAGTTAGTGCCGCTGCAGAGGTAATCGACACACTGGGTAGAGATGTTACATCCATAACGTCCGTGCTCGAAGTCATCCAGGGCATTGCCCAGCAGACGAATCTGCTGGCCCTGAATGCGGCGATTGAGGCAGCTCGAGCCGGTGATGCCGGGCGCGGGTTTGCGGTTGTTGCTGACGAGGTGAGAAACCTCGCCCAACGCACTCAGAGCAGCACTGAAGAAATCAATAACATGATTGAGCGCCTGCAAAAAGGCGCCAAAGATGCCGTTGAAGTTATGAAAGCGTCCACTGCTGTCTCCAATGTCAGTATGGAGAAGGCTCAGGATGCCATGGAGTCGCTGAATCGGATTGCGGACGCAATCACCTCAATAAGCCAGATGACATCCCAGATTGCCACGGCATCGGAAGAGCAAACGTCGGTTACGGAAGAGCTGAATTCTTCGATTACCCGGATTGCTGACCTGGGCCAGGAGGCTGCGGCTGCAGCAAGTGAAAACGATGTTTACAGCGGCCAAATCGAGCAGATCGGGCAAACCCTGGACGGTAACGTATCCCGCTTCAGGGTTTGATTCTGATAGGCGAGTAATCAGCGATTAAGCAACTCAAGGCGCCGGCGCAGATTATTCAGTGTCTGGCGCCCGACACTGCCAGACTCATCACTCAGGAACGGGTTATCCAGAACGATCACCGTGCGTTTACTCAGGTTCAGGGCTTCCACTGCCGCACCGTAATAGCGTTGGAGAAAAGCACCAAAACCGCCGTCCCGGATGGCACGCTCCATCCCCAGTTGCAGTCGATGGGCGGTCAGATGATCATCAGGCCCCACAAACAGGTATGAGGGCATGGGATAAGCCAATACCAGGTTTGGCTCTATCACCAGCCCTGAATCGTTCTCAACCGCGAGGTCATTCACAACCTCGCTGACGCCCCTGGCAAAGCAGTCGAAACGGTGGTTCCTCAACATTCCAAACAGAATTTCATAACGTGAATGGGTTATTACCGGGATGTGGTTCTCTTTCAAAACCAGCGTGTCGGGCCAGTGCGTACCCTGACCAATTCTCACGCCTCGATCGCGAAGATCCTCAAGAGAAAGAATGTCCGTAAATAATGGAAGGCTTTCGGGTGTAACAACGCACACACGAAAACCGAGTAACCCGCCATCCACGGGAATCGGTATCGACGTAAGAAAGGTCTCGCGCTCTACCGACGTCGCCACATTGGCGATATCCACCATGCGATTGCTGTCTCGCGCGAGCTCACGTAGGGCACGCCCCTGGCTGAGTTCCCCGCTTCGAAGAATGCGAAATTCTCCATACTCGGGTGTTTTCTCCAGCGCAAGGCTAACCAAGGCGTGAATTGCCGGACTGTCGTAATTCCGGTACCAAAGCACGTAGTCCTGGGAAGAGGGATTTATCGGAACCGGAAAGGCAGAGGAATTTTGCGGTATCGAGGGCACTTCAATGATATCGCTGGCATCACTTATCTCATTAACGCGGCCCCATAGCGGCGCTGATAAAAACGCGAGCAAAAACCCCAGATAGACCAGGGGCCTGAAACTCGCTTTGAAACACATTAATGAGCCGTCGGCATATCGCAATTTCCGAACCCTTTTGCCTGACTTTTCCGAATCCATTCCTGCAGCCCGTCAGCATGACTGCATGGTCATCGCTCTCTATTCCAAAGTACATTGCTGTCTATTCATTCGAAACCCCTATTACTTTAGATCAGAATGAATCCAATGAATGTTAATCCTTCAAAAATATTGTAAGAGCGTGTTGCGATGTTTGTCCGGCGTTGACTGAAGACGTTGCTGCAATTCTCGCAGATGCCGACGCCACCGGTCGGGCAAAGTTCACTTTGGAGGGGGAGTTGCGTGACATGGAGGGTAACCACGTTGCGACATCCATCGCGCAGTACCGGGTTCGCAAGAAAGGGTTTCAGCCTGCAGTGTAGAATATGGCAGGAGGCAGGCCCTCAAGCCTGGTTCAGCCGGGCAATGGCAGCGAGGAAAATCTCCCCGTACTTCTCCAATTTGGCAGCGCCCACGCCGCTTACGCCGGCAAGCTCATCGAGCGTTTGCGGCTTGCGTTCAAGCATATCGAACAGAGTGGTGTCGTGGAAGATTACGTAGGGCGGCACCCCTTGTTTGTCTGCAAGCTCCTTACGACATGCCCGCAAAGCCTCCCAACCAACGTGATCTGTAACCTGATCCTTGACGGCACTACCGGATCTTCCACTTGAAGACCGGCCAGCTGATTTTTTAACCACCGGATCTTTCCGCAGCTCAACCTTGTGTTCGCCTTTTAGCAATGGTCTGCATTGCTCGGTCAGTTGCAACGCACCATAGCCTTCCGGGTCTGCTCGCAGGTAGCCATTTGCCACCAGTTGCCGGAATACCGACTTCCATTCGGTAACAGAGAGCTCTATTCCTATGCCATAGGTCGAAACCTGATGGTGTCCCGATTGCCGAACCCGCTCGTTTTCCGAGCCCCGCAAGACATCGATCAGGTAAGTGACGCCAAACCGTTGGCCGGTACGAAACACACAGGACAGTGCTTTTTGCACGGCAACCGTGCCATCCCAGGTTTCAGGCGGATTCAGACAGGTATCGCAGTTACCGCAGGGAACCTCAAGCTCGTCACCGAAATAGTTCAACAGAACCTGGCGACGGCATTTTGTCACCTCGCACAAGCCCAGCATGGCGTCCAGCTTCTGCCGTTCTACCCGTTTGAAATGATCGTTCCCCTGGGACGCCTCCAGCATCTGCCGCAGCTTGATGACATCCTGCAGGCCATAAACCATCCACGCGGTGGAAGGTTTACCGTCACGGCCAGCACGGCCGGTTTCCTGATAATAAGCTTCCAGGCTTTTAGGCAGATCCAGATGCGCCACAAAGCGCACATCGGGTTTATCAATGCCCATGCCAAAAGCAATAGTCGCAACGATAATCACTCCGTCTTCCCGAAGAAAACGCTCCTGGTTGTGAGCGCGATCGTTGGACGGCAGCCCAGCGTGATAGGGCAGTGCGGTATAGCCTTTCTGTGCCAGCATCTTTGCTGTGGCATCAACCTTGTTGCGGGACAGGCAATACACGATGCCGCAGTCGCCTTCGTGTTCAGCCTTGATAAAGTCCAACAACTGTTTGTTTGCATTGGTCTTTGGTGCAATACGGTACTGAATATTCGGGCGATCAAAGCCACTTATAAAGTGCCGTGCTTCTGTGAGCGAAAGCCTTTCGGCGATCTCCTTGCGGGTGCGCTCGTCGGCAGTGGCCGTCAGTGCAATCCGGGGAATCGACGGGAATTCGTTAGCCAGCACTGCCAGTTGCAAATAATCCGAACGGAAATCATGCCCCCACTGGGAAACACAGTGCGCTTCATCAATGGCAAACAGCGAGATGGAAGCATCGTGCAGCAGCTCAAGAGTGCGAGGCTGAATCAACCGCTCTGGCGCGCAATACAAGAGGTCGAGTTCGCCTGTACTCAGGGCATACTCAGTGGCGCGGGCCTGCTCAAAATCCATGGTTGAGTTCAGAAACGCGGCGCGGACACCCAGCTCCCGGAGCGCCGCAACCTGGTCCTGCATCAGCGCAATCAATGGGGAAATAACGATGGCCGTGCCCGAGCGAACGAGCGCAGGAACCTGATAGCAAAGCGATTTACCGCCGCCAGTGGGCATCAGCACCAGCGCATCACCGCCGGAGGCTACCTCGTGGATAATCTCCCCCTGCAGCGGTCGGAAGGATTCATACCCGAACACCTCATGCAAAACCTGCTCGGGGCTTCTGCCTGAGGTGGTTGGTCGGTGAGCAGAAAGTTGTTCAAAGTCCTGGTCGGGATACATAGATTAACCGGTTAATCGCTAAGCTGAGGTGAAATCTGGTAGCGGATCATACCAGATTCAACGCAAGGAATGGCCGCACAGGCTGTCTTTTGGGAGGCAAAGCCGAGGAAGAAACGATACAATATCGCGGCTTTAAGCCACGGCTACATGGCTTATCATATTCGTTACTTACAAGAACAGGGTATCCATGCAGGAATTTGACACCATCCGTCCCTATTCGGACGAAGAAACCGGTCCCGCAATTCAACGGTTGGTCAACGATCAGGAGTTTCTGGACATGGTGGGGCGCTTCAAGTCGCCGGCACTGGCACGCTGGGCGCCGGCACTCTTGCGTTTTTACACCCGCCGCTGGCTTTCTGGCCGCTTTGGCCACTTCACACAGGTGGACGACCTGCAGGCCGGGCTCTCCGGATACATTGGTGATCTGATTGAAAGCACCACCACGCGCGTTACAACAAGCGGCGTAGAAAACCTCAGTAAGCAGGGAGCTTACCTGTTTATATCCAACCACCGGGACATTGTGTTTGATCCCATGGTGGTCAATTATCTGCTGTTCCGAAACAACTTGCGCACTACAAGAATAGCCATTGGCGACAACCTGCTTGCCAATCGAGTGTTTGCTGAAATGATGCGACTGAACAAGAGCTTTATTGTTCGTCGCAATATGACCAGCCCCCGTGAGATGCGTGACGCCTACATTACGCTTTCGGGCTTTATCAATCACAGCGTTGCCAAAAATGAAAATATCTGGATCGCTCAGCGTGAGGGGCGCGCCAAAGATGGCCTGGATTTCACCGATCCCGCGATCATCAAGATGTTTTACATGAGCTGCAAAAAAAGCGGTCTTAGCTTTTCCGAAGCGATGAACAAGCTCCGCATTGTTCCGGTTTCCATATCCTACGAGTATGACCCGTGCGACGGTGACAAAGCCCGCGAGCTGGAAACCAAGGCCCGTGCTGGCAGCTACAAGAAAGCAGAAGGCGAAGACACCGAACAGATAATGAAAGGCCTCACGGGCTTCAAAGGCCATGTGCATGTGCACTTCGGCGCACCCATTATCGATGCTCCCGAAAGCGCAAAAGAGCTCGCAGCGCGGATCGACAGGGAAGTGCACGCCAATTACCACTTGCACGCATCCAATCTCATAGCTTATGAAAAACGGGGGCTCCTTTTTGCGCACGACTCTGCGCAGGAGGTTAACAGCCTTGAAGCGATCCGAGACTCCGTAGTGACTGCTGGAAACTGGTCAGCGGAGGACATACAGATCGCCCGCCTGGAAATGGAACAAAGGCTGGAGGCTTGCGATCCTGCTATTCGCCCCTACCTATTGGACATGTACGCCAACCCGGTTCAGACCGCGCTGGATGCAAACACCAGGCAAAACACTCCGGATTAATCCGGACAATCACTTTCGAAAAAAAAGAGGTATCGCGTGCAGGATCTTAAATACATTGAGCTGGAAACCGGAGCCAACCCGACAGCCGCAGTAATCTGGCTGCACGGTCTCGGGGCCAGTGGGCATGATTTTGAACCTGTCGTTCCGGAGCTCGGTTTACCAGACGACGCTGCCGTACGCTTTATATTTCCGCACGCCCCCAACCTGCCGGTTACCATCAATGGCGGTATGACCATGCCAGCCTGGTATGACATCAAAGCGATGGACATTGACCGGATTGTGGACACCGAGCAGTTGATGGATTCTGCCCGCGCTATTGGAAAACTGATTGATCGGGAAATCGAACGCGGCATTCCTTCCGAAAACATCGTTATTGCCGGTTTCTCACAGGGTGGGGCGGTTGCTTTCGAAATCGGCCTGACATACCCGAAACGGCTCGCGGGGATTCTGGCGCTTTCAACCTACTTCGCCACTGCGAAAACGGTGCAGCCTTCGAAAGCAAACGCAGGTATTCCAATTAATATCTATCACGGAACGTTTGATCCGATGGTGCCGGAGGCGCTAGGTGTTCGCAGTGTTGAGACGTTAAAAGAAATGGGCTTCGAGCCGGCTTATATGACGTTCCCCATGGAGCACAGCGTGTGCCTTGAGGAAGTTCAGGAGATCGGGCGTTTCATCCGAAAGCACGCCCTGTAAGGCAACATCTGCAAACTCACTGGTATTCAGCTGCGCCAGAATGCCGGTGAAAGTACAATCACCACGCTCAGAATCTCCAGGCGCCCCATCAGCATACCGACTGCCAGAATCCACTTGGCGGAATCGGGCAGGGGGCCGAAATTCCCCGCTGGCCCAATAATATCACCCAATCCGGGCCCAACGTTGGTCAACGCTGTAAGCGCACCGGACAAAGATGTGATGAAGTCCAGCTGCATGGCGGCCAGCGATACGGTGATCAGCGACAGGCAGAGCAAGAAGATAAAGGTATAGGCAATCATCGACGCGATAATATCGTCACTGACTGCGCGGCCGTTGTAGTTACGGGTTAGCACGGCCCGTGGGTGCAGCAACCGGATCATTTGCTCGCGAAGTATGATCAGGGACAACTGGAACCGGAAAATCTTCATGCCGCCAGAGGTTGATCCGGAACACCCACCGATAAACATAAGGAAGAAAAACAACACAAACGTCAACGGCCCCCAGGCTGAATAATCCTCAGAAGCGTAACCAGTAGTTGTTACAACAGATGTAACATTAAACAAGGTGGCTACGTAGTTATGAGCCGGGTCAAAAGGCACAGGGGACACAGCCCAGCGGTACAGCGTGAGCAGCGCAGGTATGACAAGCAGGATGGTTAAAAACAGCCTTACTTGTTGGTCTCTGAATAACACCCCACGTTGGCCGTGGAGTTCGCGTACAAAGAGAAAGAACGGCAAGCTGCCGATCATCATGAAAAACGAAGCTTCCACCAGAATCAGATCATTGAACTTGCCCATGCTCTGATCCGAGGTAGAGAAGCCACCGGTGGCGATACTGGTCAAGCCATGATTGAACGCATCAAACAGCGTCATTCCCGAAAACCAGTAAGTTACTACCGCTGTGACGGAGAAAAACACGTACACAACGAGCAGGCCGCGGCTCAGGGTTTTCATTCTGGGGAGGGCTTTATCTGTCCATTCCGATGATTCTGTGGCGAATAGCCGCATACCACCAACTCGCAGGAACGGCAGTACGGCTACGAACATACCGATTATCCCGATCCCGCCTATCCACTGCAGTATAGAACGCCAAAGGAGTAAATCTCTGTCCATGGTATCCAGGCCACTGAATACCGTCGCACCTGTGGTTGTTATGCCTGACGCACCCTCAAAAAACGCATCCGCAGCAGAAATGCCATGGTCGCTAAGGTAAAAAGGAAGTGCGGATAGCAGGGAGATAATGAACCAGGAGGACACCGTGAGCACGAACATGTAGCGCGGTTTCAAATCCCTGGGTTTCCGGTAGGTGGAAACAATACCAAACACACCAATGCCGAAAACAATCGCAGCGGACTCCACAAACGACACAGTATTCGGCGCTTCCGAGCCAAGCAGGAGAAATATCGGGAGCGTCATGAATATGCTTAACAGCACAAACATGATGCTTACAATAAAAATAACTGGATAAAGGTTTCTCAATGAATGCTCGAGCTAGCTGAACCGAGAGAGGGCGTCAGAATACCTGTGGGGACCCCCAACCGCAAGGTTACAAGTGGCTTGCCGCTATGTTACACAGGTATTAAAACACCGTCAGTAAAGGCGTAATCACGGTTCTGAATGTGGAAAAGCGATACAGATTGATGCAATCTCAGTAACTCATAGCAAACAAATTGACCAACCCGGGAACGCAGCGTTGAATCATCTTGCCCATCTGTTTCTTGCCCCTGACTCGCCCGAAGCGCGAGTCGGTAGCCTTCTGGGCGATTTTACCCGGGGCTTGGATCTGGCTGCACTGCCGTATTCCGTGAGGCTGGGCGTTCGCCATCATCTGGCGGTAGACAGTTACACCGACAAACATCCGGATGTCCTGGCCAGCAAACGGCTGTTCTCCGGGCAACGCCGCAAGTTTGCGGGCGTTGCTCTGGATGTCCTGTACGACCACTTTCTTCTTCAACATTGGAACGAGTTTACCGATGCCGACCAGAACACGTTTATTACCGGGGTTTATTCAGAGCTACAGGACAACGAAGATCTGATGACGCCAGATATGAGCAGAACAACGCGACACATGGTGTCTCACGATTGGTTTGGATCCTACCGCGATCTCGACAACATCGGCTATGCGCTGGACAGAGTCGCAGCACGCATCCGGTTCCAGAATTCGTTTGCCGGAATCATTGACGAAATACGACCACTGCATTCCGAGCTTGAAGCACATTTTTTATCATTTTTCCCAGATTTACAGAAGTTTGCAGGAGGAATTGAATGAAGTTTCTAATCCATTTTTCGTTGGTTATGGCGCTTATTATCCCAACAGCAGCATTGGCCGAACCAGCGTCAGAAAGTGAGGCGCCGGTTCCCGAGACTCTCGGTTTTGTAGAGTGGGTTGTAATGAACGATACGGGTCTGAGGCTTAAAGCGCGATTGGATACCGGCGCAAAAACCTCATCTCTGCACGCCGTTAACGTGGAGGGGTTCAAGAAGGATGACCAGAAATGGGTGAAGTTCCAGATTCCGCTGGCGGATCACAAGGACCAACCGTCGGAAGGCGATATTGACCATGAAGAAATCATTCTTGAGCTTGAGCGGCCGGTAGAGCGCACTGTCCTCATAAAGCGCAAAGGAGCGCCATCACAGAGACGCTACGTAGTGATCATGGATTTCTGCATTTCCGGCACCAGCCACAAAACCCAGTTCTCATTGACAGATCGCGGCAACTTTTCCTATCCAGTGCTGCTCGGTCGCAGGTTCATGAGGGATGACAACATACTGATTGACTCTTCAGACAGTTTTATCGCCACCAGGGAATGCGAGTACATGAGCCTGGAGGATCTGGTGGAGCAGCATCAGGCGAAAATCATCAAGGCTGATGAAACAACCTGATTCATATTAAGAACCCAGTGCGCTTTTCATGAAGTTCAGGAACTTATGATTATTGGCGTGGGCAATATTGACCCGCAGCGCTTCATTTCCAGCACTGCTGGTCAGTTCGAATAACCGGCTCGGCGCAAGGAAGATGCCTTGCCGCGCAGCCCGAACGGTAAGGTCCATGGAGTCTACGCCCACGGGCAACGGGCACCAGATGTAATAGCCTCCGGTAGGGCTTTCCACACGATCCAGCCCTATCCCATGCAGCGCAGATACTGCGTCAATGCTGGCATTGGCAACCCGGTCCCTGAGACGTTTCAAATGCCGGCGATAGCGCCCACGAACAATCATCTCGTGAACCAGACGCTCAGTAATACCCGAACTGCTCACTACCGTCAGCATTTTGATGTCCGTCAGCGACGCAATAAGTTCCGGACTTGCGGCAATATAGCCACAGCGCAAGCTCGCCGACAGGGTTTTTGAAAAAGTACCCACGTAGATAACACGGTTCAGTGCGTCCAGGGACGCAAGGTGCGGTGTCGCTTTCGGCAGAATGTCAGCGAAAGGGTCATCTTCGATGATCACCAGGTCGTACTTTTCAGCCAAAGTGAGCAGCCGGTGCATCTTTTGCAGCGACATGGATGTTCCGGTCGGGTTATGGGCCATCGGCTGTACGAAAAACAACTTGGGCCTGTGGGCACGGATTTTCTCTTCCAGCATGTCCAGATCCGGCCCGTCCGATTGTCGGTTTACGCCCACAACCTTCGCTTTCTGGAGCTTCAGTTTGCTGAACATAGGGTAGTAGCCCGGAGTTTCGACAAGAACCGTATCGCCCGCCTGCACAAAATGCCGAACAATCAGATCCAGAGCATGATTTGCGCCAAAGGTCATCAACACCTGGTCCGGGCTGGTGTTGATTGATCGGTCGTTCAAAGCCCGGGCCACATCCTCCCGCAGTACCTCAAGGCCCTGTGGCCGACCATATTCAAAATCATCAGAATAATCGGCGGCGTTGGACGTACGCTTCAGATATCTGCCAATTTCGGAGCTTTCCATCCAGGTGGCGGGCAGCCGCCCGTCGCCGGCACGCACTTCGTAGTGCTGGTTGAGTTGTTCCCGCAATAAAGACACCACATCTACTGCCTCGATCACATGTTCGGAACGGGAAATAGACGGGGCAGGGCTCGCCGACTGTACATAGAACCCGGAACCGCGACGAGGATGAATGTAGCCGGTTGCAACCAACCGGTCGTAGGCATCGGTAACGGTATTCTTGGAAACCCCATGACCTTCCGCCGCTACACGTATGGAAGGCAAACGGGCACCAGGAAGTAACCGGCCAGAATCAATTTGCTGAATCAGGCTGTCTGCAATTTGTTGTGCGCGAGAAATGCTCACTTTTATATCAACCTCAAAAGTGTACCAGATGTTGCACTGGTACAGTCCGTGGTACACATTGTCTAACTGTCCCTTGTTGATTCTAATTGTCTGGCCTAGTTTGTACAGGCAACACTAACAAAATAATGCGGTGGAGTTTTTGGCGAATAACGCCAATGAGCACATAAAAACAAAGTTGGAGAATGAGATGAAACTGCACATAAAACCCAAGGCTCATGGTTACATCCGGCGCACGATAAGCAGCGTTATAGCAGCGGCTGCGCTGGCTTCCGGGGTTACCGTGGCAGCAGAACAACCTGCCGTTAACTGGCGTATGCAGGCCCTTTGGGATGCTGGCACAACACCCTACGAATACGAGAAGAAGTTTGTGGAGCGGGTATCCCAACTCACTGACGGCAAGTTCACCATTCGTTTGTTCGGCGGGGGCCAACTGGCACCATCAGCACAAGCGTTTGAAGCTGTTCGGGGCGGCGCGTTCGAGATGATGAAGACCTTCGACGGATACAAAGCCGGTGCAATTCCGACATTTGCTTTCACCAGCACTATACCTTTTGGTTTTCCCGAGTCGGATCAGTATGAAGCCTGGTTTTACGAAAAAGGCGGGCTGGAATATGCGCGGGAAGCTTACGCCCAGGCAGGACTCTTCTACATTGCTCCCACTGTTTATGGCCAGGAGCCGATTCACTCAAAGTTCGCAATTAACAAGCCTGATGATGTAAAAGGCAAAAAGGGCCGATTTGTCGGTCTCGCCAGCACAGTGATGAGCAAATTTGGTGTTGCCGTTACGCCGCTCCCGACTGCCGAGGTCTACCAGGCGCTTGAAAAGGGCGTGATCGATTTTGCAGACCGGGGCGACCTGACTGCCAACCTGGAAGCAGGGCTTGGAGAAGTTGCCAAGTACGTCATTGTGCCTGGTTTCCATCAGCCCACGACCGCGACCAGCTACGTGGCAAACCAGAAAGCCTACGACAAGCTGCCAGACTCCTACAAAGCAGCTCTTGAAGTGTCCGCACGGGAAATTTCAGGTTCACTTCGACAGCATATTATTGCGCAGGATGCGATAGCACTGAAAAAGTTCCAGGAGCAGGGCGCTGAAATAATCCATCTTGATCCGGCTGTCATAGCCAGTGCCCGCCCAACCGCCATGGAAGCGTGGAAGGAAGCCGCAGGCGACGATGAGCTCGCCAACAAAGTACTGCAAAGCCAGATCGACTTCATGAAGGAACTGGGCCTTATCCAGTAGGGCTCCAGATCAGATGTGCTTTGATCAGCCCGGATCAGCCGGGCTGATGCTCCCTCCATTTGAGGCTTCCGTATGCAGATTCTTAACGGCTACTGCCAAACTATTACGCAGGTGAACCGTTGGCTGGCCATTGCCGCGTCTTCGCTGGTTTTCATAATGGTCGCCGTTATTTCCTATGAAGTCGTGGCTCGTTATTTTTTTGATGCGCCAACGATCTGGGCACTGGAGTTATCAACTCTGCTGCTCGGCCCTTACTTTCTACTCGCTGGGCCCTATTTTTTGCATACCGCCGGCCATGTGAACGTCGACATTCTGTATAGCAAATTGTCACCACGTATAGCAGCGATCGCAGACACAGGCATTTACGCCGTGATCGTGTTGATCAGTTGCATTCTTATCTATCAGAGCATTCCAATCGCTCAAAACTCCATCGATTCCGGCGAAACCTCGTTTTCATCCTGGAACCCGGTTATCTGGCCGGTGAAGACTCTGATACCGGTGGCATTCAGCCTGCTGCTGCTTCAGTCCATCGCTGAGTTGCTTACCGCAATTCAACGCATCGGCGGTCGCGAAGAGGCAAGGGCATGAGCTCTACACTTGTTTTCTCCGCCATGTTCTTTTCGCTCCTGCTCCTTTTGTTGAGCGGCATGCCCCTGGCCTTTGTGCTGATCTCGCTTGCCGTGTTGTTCACCATTTTATTGTGGGGCCTGGACGCACTGGTGCTGACGGTTTTGCAGACCTACGACGTCATGACGTCTGACGTGTTGCTGGCAATTCCTCTTTACGTGTTGATGGCCAGCATTCTTCAGCGTTCCGGAATTATCGAAGCCTTGTACAAGGCGATGGAACTCTGGTTCCGGCGCCTGCCCGGTGGCCTTGCGGTTGGGACTATTGCCATTTGCACCGTGATGGCCGCCATGACCGGAATCGTTGGGGCTGCAGTCGCTGCCATGGGAATTCTTGCGCTGCCGTCCATGCTGCGTCGTGGCTATGACGAAAAGATGGCACTGGGAGTAATTTGTGCCGGCGGCACTCTGGGCATTCTGATTCCACCTTCGATCATCACCATCGTCTACGCCGCTACGGCGCAGATATCCGTGGGCAAAATGTTTGCCGCCGGGATAGTGCCGGGCATGGTGTTATCCGGTCTTTACGTGAGCTACGTAGTGATTCGGACCATGCTTAAACCCAGCCTTGCGCCTGCTCCGGACAACATCGAAGTAGGCTGGCTCGAGATGTTCGGGTCACTCAAATCTCTATTCTTGCCCACTCTGATTGTGTTCAGTGTTCTGGGCAGCATCTACGCCGGAATCGCCACGCCGACGGAAGCCGCAGCGGTTGGCGTAGTGGGGGCTATGCTGTCGGCAATGCTGCAGGGCCAGTTCACCACTGCAAATCTCAGCGATGCGGCCATGGACACGCTCCGCGTAACAACGATGATTATGTGGATCACCATCGGGGCCAAGATCTTTGTCTCGATATTCACCGGCACCGGTGGTGCGGATTCGCTGCTGATGTTTATCGAAAACCTCGAACTTAACCGCTGGCTGGTTTTGCTTTCGATGATGGGCATTCTCGTTCTGCTGGGCCTGTTCCTGGATGAGATCGGCATCATTCTGCTGTGTGTACCTGTGTTCATGCCAATCATCGCTGCCTTCGGCTTTGATCCGGTGTGGTTTGGCGTGCTGTTCCTGATTACCGCACAAATGGCGTACATAACTCCGCCATTTGGCTACACCCTTTTCTACATCAAAGGCGTACTGCCGCCTGGTATAGGAATGGAGACCGTGTACCGCGCAATCCTGCCGTTCCTCGTACTGCAGATACTGGCGCTGATTCTGTTCATGTTGTTCCCGGATCTGGTGACCTGGCTGCCAAATCAGCTGTCCCAGCGTCTGGTTTCCTGATTCCTTAATCGCGGAGATTGATTCCATGTCTACCTCAAGTTCCCGTATTTCCGGATTTCATAACCTCTCCATGGCCGAGCGCCTGGAGAAAGTCATCGAAGTGGCCGGCCTCAACCCGGATGTTGCCAATCACATGGGCAACACCGGCAACCTCACCGGCGAGATCGCAGATTCGATGATCGAGAACGCCATTGGCACCATGAACATTCCCATTGGTGTTGCCACCAACATGGTGGTGGATCAGCAGGACACATTGATTCCGATGGCCACAGAGGAATCGTCGGTGGTCGCCGCAGTCTGCAACGCTGCGCGCCAATGCCGGGATTCTGGAGGTTTTATCACCTCCATGTCGGGCTCGCTGATGATCGCCCAAGTGCAGTTGGTTGATGTGCCAAACCCGGAGTTTGCGCGCCTGCAGATTCTTGAGCACAAAGCGGATATCAAACAGATTTGCGACGAAACCGATCCGGTTCTGCTCAAGCATGGGGGCGGATTTCGTGACGTGGAAGTGCGCGTTCTGGAAGGCAGCCACACAGGCACCATGGTGATCACCCACCTCATCGTCGACACTCGCGATGCCATGGGCGCTAATGCCGTGAACTCCATGGCAGAGGCCGTAGCGCCGCTGATTGCAAAATGGACCGGTGGGCGGACTTACCTGCGCATTCTCTCGAATCTCGCGGATCGCAGGCTAGCGAGAGCCCGTGCAACCTGGACACTCGATGCTATCGGCGGCGAGTCGGTCCGGGACGGCATTCTTGCCGCTTATGAGTTTGCAGACATCGACCCGTACCGTGCAGCAACACACAACAAAGGTGTTATGAACGGAGTCAGCGCCGTGGTTCTGGCTACAGGTAACGACACCCGTGCTGTCGAAGCCGGGGCGCACGCGTACGCGGCACAAACCGGTCGCTATCGCTCTTTGACCCATTGGGAAGCCGATCGGGATGGCAACCTGACCGGTATGATCGAAATACCCATGCCGGTAGGGCTTATAGGCGGCGCCACCAAATCCCACCCGACCGCGCGCATTGCGCTGGATATAATGGCGGTGAAAAGTGCAGATCAATTAGCCCGCACCATTGCGGCCGTTGGCCTGGCACAGAATTTTTCCGCCCTAAAAGCCCTGGCGACCACCGGAATCCAGAAAGGCCACATGGCATTGCACGCCAAGAACATTGCGGTGATGGCAGGTGCTATTGGCACGGAGATCGAAGCCGTGGCAAGAGATCTGGTCAAACTGGGGAAGGTGAGGGTGGATATTGCTGAGGAGGTACTGAGCAAGCTTCGGGGCTGATTAGCCAAGACACTTGGCGCCCTGATTAACAGGGCTTCAAGTGTTCCTCAATAAAATCATTCACCAGGCGCAAAACAACATCCGGTTTTTCCCTGTGCGGAACATGCCCACATTCTTTGAGCATCTCCAAAACACAAGGACCAGCCGGAAGTGATGTATAAAGTTCCGGGTGCTCTGCGGAGCCGAATTCGTCGTCCTCCCCATGAATGGCCAAAACAGGGCAGCTTACTCTGGAGAGTGTTTCGTTCAGGGTCCAGTGCTGAAAGTTCTCTGATAGCCATGTCCCCGTCCAGGCGCGCAGAACCCAGTCCGCTTTTTCACCGTGGTATTTTTTAAGTCGATCTATCTGGCCCTCTTGAGCGAAAACCTGCTTTGCATCGCGGATACCCTGAACCGTAAGATCTTCAACGAACGCCTGAGCCGCTTCTGTAATCAGCGCAACGCAGTGAGCGGGGAAGGTTGCGGCACACACTGCTGCCATGGCGCCACCTACGCTATGCCCGAAGGCGATAAAATCTTCTATGCCAAGTTCACTGCGTATGGCTGTGAAGGGTCCGGTTGCTTCGTTAATAATGAAGTCCGCTTCCAGAATGTCCGTGCGGGGATAGGAACGCCCGAACCCGGGCCGGTCATAGGCGATGACCTGTCGACCGAGAGTGCGTGCCAGTTGTTCTGGAAAACCCCGCCAAAGCTCCACGCTTCCAAGCGAGTCGTGGAATAGCACGATCGGCGCAGTGGTTTCAGTATTGGAATCTGCTGAAGGCGTCCAGCTCTTTACATAGAGCTCACCGGCAGAGGTCGAAACGTAGCGTTCGTTTGCTGATATTGAAAGCATTGGTTTTTGATTCCTGTCAGAGCGTATGCGGATCAGGGAGCAAGATAGTCCAGTACTGACTGGGATGGAAGGAATGGATGAACTACCATGGATTCTACTGAACCCGCCCTAATTTATTTATGAGTGCTCTGATGTGGCGTTTTTGAACCTGTCGTTGTTATCAGCCTTTATCCCGACCTTTTTTTTAGTCTCAATCACACCCGGCATGTGTATGACTCTGGCATTGTCACTGGGTATCACTATCGGCGTGCGGCGGGCAATGTGGATGATGGCAGGGGAGTTGGTAGGCGTGGCAATAGTTGCGTCCGCATCCGCAATTGGTGTCGCAACGTTTATGCTGCGTTACCCGGCGGCATTTGAACTGTTCAAGTATGCTGGCGGCGCTTACTTGATCTGGCTAGGCGTTCAGATGTGGCGTTCACGAGGCAAAATGGCCATGCCCGAGCAAAACGCGGCGCCCAATACTGCATCGCGCTGGCAGTTAGCGGCGCAGGGGTTTATTACGGCAATTGCCAACCCTAAAGGCTGGGCGTTTTTCGTCGTACTGCTGCCGCCGTTTATTGATAGCTCTCTGCCTGTTGCGCCACAACTGGGCGCGCTGGTTATTATTATTCTCACGCTGGAGTTTATCTGCCTGCAGATATACGCCCACGGCGGCAAAACGCTGAGTCGTGCGTTGAGAAAAGGCGGCAGTGTTCGCCTGGCGAACCGGATCTCCGGGAGCTTGATGATGTTGGTGGGCGTTTGGCTTGCGTTGGGCTAGTGGCGAAAATTCAGGCTCTCTTCTATCATCTTGCTTGTAACTACTTCGCTTTGCGTTGTCTCGCTGTAGAGCAAATTTCATATTAATGAAAAGGGCTTTGCTATGGCGACTCGGCACGTGCTTTGTGTGCACGGTATCGGTTCACACACCGATGACTGGATTAACTCACCAGATGATGGGGATATATCGTTCAATGACCTGTTCCTGGATCGTTGGAACAATCTCCAGACAAACCACGATTACCGCCCCAGACATGACATCAAGCTCTACTCCATCCATTACAACGATGCTATCGAGAGGCTTCTGGGTAACTGGGTAGAGCAACTCGAGCTCCTCTCAAATCGCATGAGCGAAAACGCCAATTTCCAAAAAGAAAAAGACTTCTTTGATGGGCTCATCGAGAAAGCCAAACCAGCTGATGATCAGCGCAGTTTTTTGCTGACCCACATCCTGGATCTACTGGTATTTGCAAGCCTGTATTCCGTACAAGACAGCATAATCACAAAAGTCGGTAATCAAATTGGCCAAATTCTGAAGGATGAGGTTGATTACAACAGAGGGGACCAGGCATGCGTAATCGGGCATTCCATGGGTTCCTCCGTTGTGGAAAAAACCTTGAAGGCACTCTTCAGCGAGAGCGTATCTCTGGATGGACTGAAGTGTCAACTTTATGGACATGTTCAGGGAAAATTACATTAATAGCGTGAAGGCATTGAAAAGCTTTTGATATTGATTTTGCAGTGTGTAAATAAATCATAACAATTTTTTGCACACTGCCAGTCTCTGCCTATACTGAATTTCTGTCATAGCAAGATGTCATGACGCTGTTTGCTGTTAATGGGCCCTTGGCCCGAATCCACGCAACAGGGTTTTGATTGTGCAGTCCGGGCAATCGGAGGAAAGGAAGTTGATCCTTCACCGGTCAATTAGCCTGCGCATACTTGCCGCGAGGGAAGGCTATGGCAACGTTCGCTCGATCTCCATCGATCGATTTCAGCCGCTTCAAATGGTTGAAACCCCTGGATACCAGCCTGCTTCTTGATGTTGGCGACCGGTCTCCCGATCTGCTTTCCGTTCCAACCAAAGATGCCCAACGGGTCCTCAGTGAAACCGTGCGGCTGGTTTTGGACCTTCCCCGGAATTCGACGCCTCTAGTGGTCTGGACCCAAGGTGACAGTGAACTTCTGGTTCACAGTGACCAAACCCGCATTGGTTTGTCCAGTGGCGTGGTTACGCTGCGCATCACCGTTGAGTGTGAGGAACACGGCAAGCTGGTCATCCCTGTGCCCATAGGCGTCGGCACCAAACAGTCGCCCACCGGGCTGGTTATGGCCACCTTTGAGGATCTGGAAGGCCCTGCTGAACTCGTTGCTGCCTGGAGCGATGCCATCATTGCGTTTGTGTGGGAAGCGTTGCTGGAGATTGCGCGCGTGATCTGTGCGGAGGTAGGAAACGATAAACGGGGATTGCCGTTAGTCCCGGGATCAATGGGGGCCTCCCCGAACCGGCTATTGTTGCAACCGGTTTCCCGCTTTTCGTTGATGCCGGGGGCCTGACATGGGTGCAGAACAAAATCTCGATGTTTTTGCGACCCTGGCGGAGGCCGTTGGGCTGACCCGCGACGGCGAGCTTCAGGGACAGTGGTTCCAGGATCCGCTCGGCACACCAAACGGAAGCAAGCGTGGCCTGAGCTCCATGATGTACCTGGAGGATCAACGTGAGGCTCTGATTACCTTCGTTGACGACGTGCTGGGCACCGCGGAACGTGACACAGAAGGAGATGCCATCTGGGTTCCACTCTTCAAGGATTCTGGCGCCACCATTTTTTTGGTGGTCCAACAGGCCAGTGATGGCGTGCGAGCGGGTTTCGGAATCGAATACGAAAGTGGCAGCGAAACGCCCTCTGTAGCGGTTCGAGCTCACGTTCCTGTGTTCCAGTTTGAACGTGAAGGCGCTGGTCCACTCGATACCTCTGGCTCCGAGCCAGACTGGCTTGTGCTTGGGCGGGCAGACGCTCACATCGAAGTTTCCCTGGAAGTTGGTATCTCCAACGACGCACCGACCCCGGGCGAACTGTTCATCGGTGGTGTGTACCTGGCGCTTCACCTTCCAACCGACCCTTCCGATGACCTGGCTTTCAGTGTTGGTTTAAGGCGCCTCCAGTTACCTGGCAGCAGCGCACCAAAAGACTTCAATCTAACCGTTGATTCCATCGACGAGCTCGGCGGCGAATTCCTCGAATTCATGACTGGCCTTATTCAGGCCCAGGCTGAAGCACTGGATACAACCAACCCCGCCACGGCTCCGTTCGCTGCCCTGACAGCTTTGGCCGGACTCAGAGCCGTAAATCACATTCCGGCATTTCCTCTGGAACAACTGATTTCGACGGGAATCCCAGCGGTAACACACTGGCTTGAATCCATCCTGGCGAATACCGATTCCCGGAATGCCTGGCTCGGGCAATGGGCTGCGTTGCTTGGCGGATCAGTTAATACCACTCGCAGTGCGATCGAGTTCAGCGATGGCCAGCTAACCGGGTCTGTGGGTCTGCGAGTCGAGTCCTCCTCGGGCGGGGGTTTGATTATCACGCCCTGGCTGGAGGGTGCATTACGCCCTCAGTCTGGAGCAGAGGTAAAAGCTCACGTTGATCTGTTGATCCTGCAGACCCTGGCTTCATCCGTCACGGCGTTGCCCAACCTTTCCTTTTCAGCAGTTTTTGGGCAGGAGGCGGGGCTGGGTTCCGGGCTTCTCACGGGTGATCCGGGGCTGGGATCCGTCAAAGTGGGGCTGGTTCTCAAAGATGGCAGACCCGCTTTTGCGCTGACGGCGCATGATGTGACGTTGGGAGGGGTGAACCACGAGGTGCTGGACCTCTCCAGTCCTGAGGCGGCACTGGCCGCCGCCGATGGCGTAGTTGATGGCGCTCTGGTTGCCGCACTGAATAGTCTGGGAAGGCCCGGGGAAATTTCTGCCTTGGTTTTAGGGCTTGATCCGCCAGCCGGTATCAGCGGGCCATCTGCTATTAATTTGCTCACCGATCCGTTGGGTCAGATTTCTGCCTACTGGAATACTCTGCGAACTTCCCCGGCATCGATGACCCTAATTTTAACTGCAATACAAGAACTTATAACCGGTTCTTCATCCTCAGTTTCAGGTGATGGTACATCGGAAAACCCATGGGAAATCGACCTTGATCCGGTAAATATTCTTGTCTCTCTGGATGGTGACTGGGTTCATTTCGACCTTCAGGCGAGTGTAGAGCAGGGCGTATTTGAGGGAAAGACCGCAGATGTGTTTGTTGAAGCACGCCTGCTCAAGATGAATTTCAGTCGTCCGGCGGTTGAGTTTTTTAGCCGGATTAAAGCAGGTACACGGCTACGGGGGCCGGGCGAAGACAACCTCAGGCTGGATCTCGGGCCTATGGACCTCATCACCCGCTCGGTGGGCGTAGCGATTGGCTGGAGTGCCTCTACGGGGCTGAGTGCAGTGGTGGAAGCGCCGGGACTTCACGTTGAACTTGAAGCCGTTCAGGACTCCAGCAGTTCGACAGTTTCTGTACCGGTTCCGCTCCCCGAATTCCATAACGACGGAAGCATGACCTTTGCACCGGACTGGGAGGCCATTGAACAGGCCATCGCTGCGCTGCTCCAGCGCATGGAGTCCCCCGTAGTCAATGTTGGTCTTGATCTGACGGGCTGGTCAGGCACTGGCGCACGTCTCTCTCTTTCCGCATTACTCTCTGATCCCAAATCCGCCCTGGAGTCATGGGTGGGGGACCTTGTCCTCGATTGCGACCATGTCCGCGATGCGATGAGCCCACTGGCCTACCTCCTGAGTGGCTTCAGGCAAAGGGCTCCTCTGGGAACAGGAAACGAGCGCACGCCCTTCCGGGCAGCAATAGCCGCCGAGGTACAGGCACCGGGACTTGCAGCATGGTTGGATCCCGGCTGCGCCATCCCTCGTGAGCGTTATGAGCCCGCTGCCGGACACTTCGATCTCAGCGAGCCTCCGGAGCCCTCGACCTTGGCAGCGGCTCTCAAATCCGCAGGGACCGAGTTGCCAGAACTGGATGATTTGATGACTGGCAGGGCTAGTTTGGGCGATGCTTTCAAGGCGTTACTGGATCGCCTGACAGGCACCGATGGACTGCTTGGCAGGCCGGCGTCACTGCCGGATGGCGTCAACGGTGTCGATCTGGCCGGGCTCAGTTATCGGGAGCTGATGGCTTACGGTGTTTTGAACCTGTTGCCCCAGGAAGCGGCTGGCATTGCTCCGGATTCGGTGCTCTATGTGGGTTGCGAGGAAATCTGGGCTGACTGTTTTGGGGCGGACAGTTTCGACATCCGCACCACCAGCGAGAAGCTGACTATTCCTGCCTCAGCTCAGGGTCGCTGGTCGATTTGTCTTCCCAGCCCAGCCGCCGCCGCTTCAGTGCGTCCCGACCGTGGCGCCGTCGAGGAGCAGGCTCAACGGCTGGTTACCGTTCTGGAGGGCCGCCTCGCACCCGTTACCGTCGTTGCATTCGGAGCTGCGGGGGCTGCAGCACTCAAGGCTGCTAACATCGTAGCTAACGTAGAACATGTGATCACCGTCGGCACGCCCTGGAACCCGGTATCATTGAATGGATTAACCTCAGGGCTGAGTGGCGATGCCCTCAGACTGGTCGAGCTTATTCGTCGCCCCAATGAAGAAACCCTCGCAGAAGAAGAAATCGCAGGCGAATCGGGGCCAACGTTGCAGTTCGGGTATGTGGTCGACCGTGCCGTTGCGGCAGCGGGATTTGCAGCCAGGCGGTTGGGTGAGCTGCCGCGGGCTGATGAGCAAACCCGTCGCCCGGGAATGCCCGTCCACGCAGTGTTTGGCTCACTGGATGCGGATACGCTCGAAGCCGGAATGGCGGCCTTGGTTGCCGACGCTATTGATTACCGGTACGAACAGTTTGAAACACCCGAGACACCGCCTCAAAAGCTTCACCTTGGAATTGATCTTCCGGTCTTTGATGCGGACCTCGGCGGCGTGTTGGTTGGTGTTGGCGCAATTTTGGAACTTGCCACTTGTGACAGGGGAGAAAGCGGTAGCGGATTTGCGGTACAGACAGAGCGCCAGTTGATTGTTGATCTGCACTTTGGCGTTCATGACGGCTGGTTGATTGGGGGCCCGGGAGCGGAACAGACTGATATTGAGGTACGCTGGATTTCCGCCCGACTGTATTTGCCGCTTCAGGGCAGCGCTCGCGTTTCAGGCGCCCGGATAATACTTCATGAGGCCAACTGCTTCGGTATTCGCCGGGAGCGGTGGGTGATTGAAAACGGAGCGGATTTGGCAGATTCCACCCTGCCAACGCCAGAGATCCACCTGATCATGGCCGAAGTGGTTTCGCGTCTGGCGTCAGCATCGTCCTCACTGGCACAACTGTTGGCCAATATCGGGCTGGTTCAGGCCGGGGGTTATAATCCGGAGGGGCTGGATGAGCTTGTTGTAGACGCGGGTGCTGCGGTGTCTGCGGCGCTAGGCAGTTCTGCCGAGTCGATGGCCGGTGTCGTGCGCGCGCTTGGGGATTTTTCCGGCACCGGTGCTGAAATTTCATGGACCATTGATGCCGCCAGCATCACCGTAAACCTCGCGAACCGAAACATCCAGGTGGGTGTAGAACACACTGCTGTAGATCTATCGCCCTTCTCGTTGGCCGTGTCGGTCTCCGCCGCCTCCGCAACTATATCTGCCAGCCTCGGACAAATACTGGAAGGTGCAGGAGGGCTTCGGTTATCAGGGGGTGCACAAACCGGACCTTCACCCGCAAGTCTGGGGGTTGAATGGCGGTTACCGGGTGCACCTGCAACTAAAACCATCAATCTGCTCGAACCAACTCAGCTTGACGACCTCGCAAGGCTTGGCGCCTCTCTCATACCCGCAACAGTTCTTGCCGGATTTACTGACCACCTTCGTGACAACGCGTCCGAAGACGCCCGGCAAGCGATTGAAACCTTGCTCAACGGCCTCGGTTTGCTGGCGCCAGTATCGGAACTCGCGACCCGACGAATCCTGTTGCCATGGGCGCTGTTCCTCGACCCAGTGGGCTGGTTGAAGTTTGGAACCCGGCAGTGGGCACTCGACCCATTCGGCCAGTCTGTCCAGACCCTGAATGCACTGGGGCAATTGCTGATTCCCGGGTTTGCAGGGGATGGGTTCGAGATCAGTAATGACGTCTCTGTCAACTATGGTGTCAACGATGGCCGGTTTGAGGTGGCTGTCAATATCGAAACCAGTCATGCGATGGGGCCGACTCCGGTAAACATTGCCATTGCGGGCGGATTATCGATTACGACGTCCGGTTCGGTTATGCCAGTGATGGCAACGACCGTTACTTTTGACGACAAGGGTATATCACTGGCTGTTTCTCCGGACGTCCGTATTGATCTGATTCGCGCGGCTCCTGCGGCGCCAATGCCTGTCTATCCGGCGGGACCGGGAATAGGCGCTCTTCTTTCCACGGGCGCGGGCATGGCTATTCCTGTGGTCCTGAACGCGCTGATCGCAGAGCGTAGTGATCCGTCACCGTCGTTAACAAAAGATGTGGCCGCAGCAATTTATGAACTGGGCAGCGCACTGGACCTGCTTGAGTCAGATCAGTTCGCTGACGCCAAAATACAGGTGTTCGCCGGTAACCCGGCGAGCGTTCTGCTCGCCCGATTGCCGAACCTGGTGGTGTCTGCTATCAGTCAATTGGCGAATGCCCTTGACCCATCAGGCACCTTTGTCAGCGCAACATCGGTAGGGCCAGGCGTCTCCCGGTTAGCCCTGGGTAGCTCAGATCCAGTGGAAATCACACTGGATGCCAGCAGCGCAGGCCCCGCCATCGAAGTCACGGCATTCCTGTCAATTACCGATGTCGGAGCCATCGGGTTTGACAGGGTTCGATTGAGCGAATCGGGCGTTCAGGTTTCTGTTTCCTATACAGCATCAGGCTTTGATGTAGGCAACGGCCTGGTGCTGCGCCCTGTTGCCCGTGTTGACGCGGGCGTCTCCGGCTCGGGTTTTCAGAGATTGGCCGGCATTGGCTTGGTGACCGATGGCGTCGGTGACCAATCCGTACAATTTCGCTGGGCGCTCAACGATACGCCACCAAGAATTGCCTTGGTTAATAAAAGTCTGACCGGTGAAACTGAAGACACAGACCCCGCTTCAGTCGGTCTGGCGCTTCTTTCTCAGGCCATATCCATGGCAGCCGGAATCACTCTCGATGCCATGGGAACACTGGGCGCCGATGCCATTGATGCTCTACAGGATGTTCTGTTTACGGGCGGTTCCGCCACCCTCGACCCAATCCTGTTTGACGCCTTTTCAGATCCTGAGGCCCTGCTACATCGGTTGTTCCAGCTTGGCTTCAACCTGGCCGATAAAAACCTGAAGATCACCATCGACAGCAAAGTCGACATCGGATTCACCCGCAACGGCAATCTGGTGGGTATTTTCCTCTCCCTGCCGGAGGGTGAGCGTATAGCCCTGACCAGTAGCGACCCCACCGTGGATCTTGAAGTCGTAGCAAACTGGGTCAACTCGCCGGGTATTGCGCCGGGTTTGTCCGTATTTCTGGTGGAAAAAGTGGGCGACCAGTTCACACTCAACGCCGGTTTTTCGCTTGCAGGTCTTGGTGTCCGCGTTGGCAAGAATGCGGGGCCGCTTCTAAACCTGGGAATCATGAGTATTGATGCCGTAGGCGTCCACGTTTATGGCGAGGCAGTTCCCGCTGGGCTGGGCGGTGGCGTTCAGGTACAGCTTGACGGGCTTGCCCTTGTTCCCTCTGCAGCCGGCGGCGATAACGCCGTTGCCAACAACATTATGAGCGATGCAGGCAATGATGCTTCTCCCTCCGCCCGCCCTGCGTTCAGCCCGTCACTGGCCATTCAGAAACCGCCTGGGCAGGATCTCGGAATTTCTCTTAGCGCTGGAGACCAGCCCGGGCCATGGTGGTTAACCATTCAGAGGCAACTTGGACCTTTGTACCTTGAGCAATTCGGGTTTGACGTATCCGAGTTGAATGGCAGCGTCACGGGCATTTCGCTGCTATTTGATGCCCGCGTCTCTCTGTTTGGTCTGACCGCCTCAGTTGAAGAATTGGGACTGCACTGGCTGGGCGGGGACGTGTTTGAACTTAATAACTGGGCCGTGGACCTCAAAGGGCTGGGCGTGTCAGGAGACTTCTCTGGCTTGTCGATCTCCGGTGGGCTTCTGAAAACGGATCTGGATGGAAAGATCGGCTACGTTGGAATGCTGATGGGCCGTTTTGGGGTATACGGGCTGTCACTGTTCGGAGGCTACAACGAGGATAACGGATTACCGTCTTTCTTCGTGTTTGGCGCCATTCAGGGTCCGATTGGCGGGCCACCGGCATTTTTCCTGACGGGTATCGGCGGAGGGCTCGGAATCAAACGGAGGTTGCGTGTGCCCGACGACCTGTCCCGGTTTGGTGAGTACCCCTTTATCAAGGCACTGGACCCGGCGGCGAGCCTGTCAAACGATCCCCTGGAAGAATTGCGACAACTGGCGGCCTATTTCCCGCCGGAACCTGGCAATTTCTGGTTTGCGGCAGGCATCAGCTTTACCAGCTTTTCGTTAGTAGACGGCGTTGCGGTTCTTTCGGTTTCGGTTGGAAACGGCCTGGAGCTGAACCTTTTTGGCTTGGCGAGATTGGCACTTCCCAGGCCCCAGGCGGCTCTGGTCTCTATTGAGCTGGGGCTATTAGCCCGGTTCTCGTCGTCGGAAGGACTTTTCCTGATACAGGCACAGCTTACCGACAACAGCTGGCTGCTGTATCCGGAAGTGCGCCTGACAGGCGGTTTTGCCTTTGCAACCTGGTGGTTGGGGCCAAATGCGGGCCAATTTGTTCTGACACTGGGTGGCTATCACCCCAGCTTCCATCGCGACGGTTATCCGGTGGTTCCGCGGCTTGGGCTTCTGTGGAGGGTGTCCAATGCGATTGTCATCAAAGGTGAATCCTACTTTGCGCTGACATCCGAAGCACTGATGGCAGGTGTCGAAATCGAGGTCAGTGCGGATTTTGGCTGGGCTTGGGCGCGAATAGCCTTTGGTGCCAACGCAATTGTCTATTTCGATCCTTTCTATTTCATGGCGGATGCCTATGCGAGGATATCCGCCGGTATCAAGATCAAAACCTTCTTTGGCACCATCCGTATCAGTATCAGCCTGGGCGCCCAAATTGAAGTGGAAGGCCCGGATTTCCGGGGCAAGGCTACTATCGAAATCGGGCCTTGCGACATCAAGGTCAGGTTCGGAACCTCCCGGGAAATTCGCGGAATATTCGTCGACTGGGACGGCTTCGTACCCAAGTACCTGGAAGAGGTGGGGCCGGGCAGGGCGCGGACATTA
>JAGPVT010000078.1 GCA_018066865.1 Marinobacter sp.
CCTCTGCAGTGTTCGTAACGATCGGTACTTTCCTTGTTCGACCTGTTTGTCCTGCTGCCAGATATAGTCGCCGGTCAGGTTGATGTGCTCCCAGCCCAAGGGAGAAAGATGCCGCAGAAGCGTCTCGTCGATATCCCGGCCTATCTCTTTGCGATTGGCCAATGGAAGCTGGAGCGCCGAGGGCATTGCATTTTCAGGCCGTTACAGGAAGCATGCTGCAGCGGTGCTAAACTCCACTACCTCGCGAATACATCCAAATGAAGCATGCAACTGCGTGATAGCAAGAAACGGTCGTTTTTTGAACGCTAGCCGTGGTCGCCCGAAATAGTCGAATTTCCCATTGTTTTGCGTATAAAAATCCCGTATAAAAATCTATGTATAAAAAAGGGGCGTTTAATGATCATAGGTTATGCGCGGGTAAGCACTCAGGATCAGAATCCGGAATTCCAGATTGATGCTCTGGAGAAAGCTGGGTGTGAACAGATCTTCCAAGAAAAGTTTACCGGCAAAGTTCGTGAGCGACCTGAATTGTCGCTCTGCCTCCGTATGCTCCGTAAGGGCGATGTTCTGGTCGTGTGGAAACTGGACCGATTGGCCCGGTCACTGAGAGACCTGGTTGAGATTGTCCAGGATCTCAGCCAGCGAGAAGTTGGTTTTAAGTCGCTTACAGAATCCATCGACACGACCAGCCCAGGTGGCCGTCTGGTGTTTCATATCTTTGGTGCTTTGGCTGAGTTTGAACACGACCTGATCCGAGAACGAACTCAAGCAGGACTGGCAGCGGCCAGGGCCCGAGGGCGCAAAGGAGGGCGAAAGCCTGTGTTGTCCGACTCTGACATTCGTAAAGCTGCAGCGATGTTAACGGATCCCAGCATCACGAAAACGGAAGTTGCTACCCACTTTGGCGTAACCCGAGCCACATTGAATTCTTCCTTAAAAAGATTGGATGCAGCCTGAAATAAAGGTTTGCCCTACGACATGCTGTAATGGAGCTCCACGGATGACTGACGACAAAACCAACCACTCCCAAACCGCCGCTTTTATCTGGTCGGTTGCCGACCTTCTGCGTGGTGATTTCAAGCAGAGCCAGTATGGGCGCGTGATTCTGCCGTTTACCCTACTGCGCCGCCTGGAGTGCGTGCTGGAGCCAACTAAAGCTCAGGTACTGTCAGCAGCTCAAGAACATCAGACCAAACCAGATGCGGTTCGTGAGAAGCTCCTACTCCGGGCCGCTGACCAGCAGTTCTTTAATGCTTCGCCATTAAGCCTGGCTACCCTGTCTGACAGCCAAACCGCTGACGACCTGATGAGCTATGTTCAGTCGTTCAGCCAGGATGCTCGGGAGATTTTCGAGCATTTCCATTTCGAAGACTTCGTACAACAGCTCAGCGCCAACAACTTGCTCTACCAGGTGGTGCAGCGGTTTGCCAGCATTGACCTGAGTCCGAAAACCATCAGCAACTTCGGTATGGGGATCATCTTTGAGGAGTTGATTCGAAAATTCGCGGAGAGCTCAAACGAGACCGCCGGGGAGCACTTCACGCCTCGGGATATCGTGCACCTGACCACCTCCCTTGTCCTGACCGGACAGGAGAGTCGGCTAACGCCCAACAGCATTGTGACCATCTATGACCCAACGGCGGGTACCGGCGGGTTTTTGTCCGAAGGCGACGAGTACATTCAACAGATCAGCGAGAGTGTCACCGTTTCGCTTCACGGCCAAGAATTGAACCCTGAGTCTTATGCTATCTGTAAGGCCGACATGCTGATCAAAGGGCAGGAGGTGAGCAACATCAAGCTAGGCAACACGTTGTCAGATGATCAGCTGGCTTCCAATAAATTTGACCTGATGCTCAGTAACCCGCCGTTCGGCGTGGAATGGAAAAAGGTTCAAAAGCAGGTCACTGATGAGCACAAGCATCGAGGTTTTGATGGTCGTTTTGGGCCTGGGCTACCCCGCGTGTCCGATGGCTCCCTACTATTCCTGATGCACCTGGTCAGCAAAATGCGAGATGCCCGTGAAGGCGGTTCCCGGATCGGCATCATTCTCAATGGTAGCCCGCTGTTTACGGGTGGTGCTGGCAGTGGCGAATCCGAAATTCGGCGCTATTTGTTGCAGAACGACATGGTCGAAGCCATCGTGGCCCTGCCCACGGATATGTTCTACAACACTGGAATCTCCACCTATGTGTGGGTGCTTTCCAATAACAAACCGGTTGAACGCAAAGGCAAGGTCCAGTTGATCGATGCTACCGACCGGGCGACCAAGATGCGTAAGTCCCTTGGCAGTAAGCGCCAGTTTGTCAGCGAGTCCGACCAGGACGAGATCGTGCGGATGTATGGGGACTTCCAAGAAACCAAGAAGAGCAAGATTTTCCCCATCGAAGCCTTCGGTTATCGACGTATCACGGTTGAGCGTCCACTGAAGCTGAACTTCCAGACCAGTGAAGATCGGATTGAACGGATCCTTGATGAGAAGGCGATACAGAAGCTGGATAAGGAGGACCAAGAGAAGGTTCTGGCAGCCTGCAAGTCGATGGATGCCGAGACGGTTTACCTCAACCGTAAAGCATTCCATAGGGCTCTCAAATCTGCCTTGACTGATCATCAGGTGTATCCGAGCGCTCCACAACTGAAAGCCCTTTTAAACGCACTGAGTGAGCGTGACCCAGGGGCTGAGGTCTGTACCGACAGCAAAGGCAATCCGGAGCCTGACACTGGCCTGAGGGACTACGAAAATGTGCCGCTAACCGAGTCGGTCTACGATTACTTTGACCGGGAAGTGAAGCCCCATGTGCCGGATGCGTGGATCGATGAATCCAAGCGGGATGAGAAGGATGGTGAAGTGGGTATCGTGGGCTTCGAGATTCCGTTCAACCGGCACTTCTACGAGTTCACGCCGCCGCGGCCGCTTGAAGAGATTGATGCGGATTTGAAGCATTGTACCGACAGGATCAAGCAGATGATTGAGGGGCTGTCTGCATGACGTTTCCTAGCCCGGATTTCTCATAGTGCTCCAACAACCTTCGCAGACCAAGCCTGGTAGTGCCAGATCCGAGTGGTCATGGTCGAAGTTGGCGATTATTTAGCCAGTTTCCGGCATTCAGGCACAACTCCCCCTTTCCCCCATTG
>JAGPVT010000085.1 GCA_018066865.1 Marinobacter sp.
GTTGCTGGCACCGTGGTATCGATCAAGTGGCTACTCATCGTTACGTTCGTAGGTAGCGCGATCTATGCTCGCTACAGCAAGGCTGCGGACTAAAGTCTGCAGGCAAAGGGGGCAAAATCGTAGCCAGTATTACTTGACCACTACACTCTTCTCGAAGAGTCCTGACGCTAAAGGACATTATGATGAGCATGTCGCGTATTGTCGGCCCGATTACCTATGCTTTATCGATTCTGATGAGATGGACATGTAGCGGCGTTCTCAGACTCCAAGTGACGGCAATGGGCCGTGAAGCGCCCGTTGTCATGAGCACTACACAACCCTACTCAAGCTAAACTTCGGTCTGCTCTGCCATCTCTAGCGCATCGTCTACCTCAATCCCCAGATACCGGACGGTGCTTTCAAGCTTGGCGTGCCCCAGCAGCAACTGAACGGCTCGCAAATTTTTGGTCCGCTTGTAGATCAGTACACAGAACACAGAACACAGGGTCAGGCCTGAATAGTTGAATACTCTTCAGCGTCGAGAATTAAGCAGAGAATTAAGGCATTGACCTGCTTTCGAAATTCCTTGGATGCTCGGGCCTTTTCATACACCTTGCGAGCCGCCACGGTCAACGACGACGCGTCCCGATGATAACACTCCGCCACCTCGCGCAATGGACCGAATCCATACTGCATGGCGAGCCAGCCAATTATGCCTCGCGCCTGGGCTAATTTGCGTCCTCTTCCTGGACTCGCCAACTCTGTTTGCTCAACTCCACAAACGACGCAAACACGCTGTTCGATTTCATCGAGCGAGGGTGACGGGCTGATGGACGATAAAGCTGGCTTACCCAGGGTTTGCTCGATAAAGCGATCATCACCCAATACCCGGCTATCGGCTTTACCGCCAGGCTTTACCGCCATGAAACTCCATACGCTGCCTTTCGCCGATGCCATCGTTACCACGGAGCAAAACGTGATAGAGACCAGCGGGAAGATGTAGTCGGGGTTTGCGTGCCATGAGCAACGTATAGATTCGATCGGCAATTATTCAACTATTCAGGCCTGACCCCTTCAGGGTCGAAATACAGAGCGACCATCACGACGGCTTCCATTATCGGCAGCTGTATCTACAGAGCTGCCATCATTACTGACTCTTCCACTGCTCCACTGCATGCAAAATTTTCATGAAGTGCTGGCTGCCAACATTCCGTACGCAATTTCTAGTAGGTGCTCAGGCGCCCCAATTCAGGAGTTATGTATTACTGCTGTATCGACTTTGCAGAGCTGTGAAGCCTAGCAATGCGGACAACAGGCAGGTGAGTGCTCGGCGAGTAGCTTGTCCGCAGCACCTGTATCGATCTATTGAAAATAGCTTTGTAGTTAATGCCGCTGACTGGGTGTCAGTTGGCTTAGTTGCAAAATGAGCAGGTGAAAGGCTTTGTCGTTCATAGCACAACCTCCGATGGGGAGAGATCTGCTCTAAGTCTAGTTGTTGCGAACCGTTAATTCTGCATTACTATTTTTGCTATCAAGCGATGTTCCGCCTCCCAGCGGCTTCATTTCTTTGTACGCGAAAAAGAAACTGCGACCCTGCTAAACCGCCCTGCGGGTACGCGCCTGCGGCGCTATGAAATTCAGCCTGAGGCTGACAGATTCGGCATCCTGCCTCAGCTGCCAGTCTCGCTATCCCTAGCTCGACCCTGCTGGCATTTTCAGCTTGTATTTCATCGTCTTAGAATGGGCGCGGGGGAGGGGTTGGGGGAACCCTGATGCTGTGATTGCTGTTTCAAGCCTTCCAAAAAGATACTTGATTACACACAAATCTCAGCCAATGACACGTGGGAGTTCGGCTCCCACAGGGCCCCGCCTGATCTCGCAGCCCAGGCGTCTATGTTTCAGACTAGCGCGAGCTACTGCCACAACAGCTAACTGGGACAGAGCCTTTAATTACGCCACTCTCCTCGTCATTCGTCTTATTTCGGCCGAACGTATATTTGTATGAAAAATTGGTCGTTTTTTGAACTTTCTTCAGATATGATACATTTCGTATCGTTATTAGACGCCAATAGAAACTAACCTTAGGATTAGCCTTTATGGATCAATCAAGTGAAACAGAAGAAAAAAAGGGCCCTTTGTCTGGAATTACCGTGTTGGATTTCTCACGGGTGCTTGCAGGTCCTTATTGCACCATGGTGTTGGCGGATCTTGGCGCACGGGTAATCAAGGTTGAAAGGTTTGGCACTGGCGACGACACGCGTGCGTTCGGTCCTTTCGTGGGAGACGATTCCGCTTATTTCATGTGCTTCAATCGAGGCAAGGAGAGCATCTCTCTCGATATCAAGTCGCCACGTGACCGGGAACTTCTGGAGCGCCTTTTAGACAGTTGTGATGTGGTGGTTGAGAACTTCCGCCCCGGCGTCATGGAGCGTCTCGGCTACGGACCCGAGCGGCTTGCCAAAACCCATCCCCATATTGTTTATACCTCCATCTCAGGCTTCGGCCACAGTGGTCCGTTCAGTGAATTGCCGGGCTACGACATGGTGGTACAGGCGATGGGTGGGGTCATGAGCCTGACCGGCTGGCCCGATGAGGAGCCCGCCCGCGTTGGAACAAGTTTTGGCGACTTAGGGGCCGCTCTCTTCGGCGTGGTGGGTATTCTGGCGGCACTCTACAGTCGGAGTCGTGATGCGCAAGGCGCTCGAGTCGACATCGGTATGCTTGACTGCCAGGCGGCTTTGATGGAAACGGCACTGGCTCGCTACGACGTGGAAGGGATCGTGCCGACGCGGACCGGTGATAATCACCCCTCGCTGGCGCCATTTGAAACCTTTATGGCCGGTGACGGTAAGTTCGTGATCTGCGCGGGCAATGACACGTTGTTCCTGCTGATGGCCGACGCCTTAGGATCGCCGCACCTGGCGCTGAAACCCGAATTTATTACCAATGATCTACGGGTTCAAAATCGTAAACAATTGGTCACGGACGTCGAGGCGATCACCCAAACCAAACCGATGCAGCATTGGATCGACGCCCTCAATGAAGCCGGGGTACCCTGCGCACCGATCAACACCATCGATCAACTCTTCACCCACCCGCAACTTCTCGCTCGCAACATGATCGTCAAGGTGAAAGGGGAAAATGAGCGGCCGGTGCGTACCGCCGGTAATCCCATCAAGATGAGCACCCTGTCCGAGATTGATCCCGAAGTACCGATCCAGTCTCCCGCGCTTAACGAGCATCGCGAGGCGATCCTTGAAGAACTGATGGCTAATAACGGTGCTTACGCACCCACAACGCACGCCCATGAAGATGTCGATGACACGGGGCAAGTAGCTCTCTACGAAGCCGTTTCTGCAGTCTAAATCTCATATCCCAGACCCTTAGGTACTCATGATGAAAACAAAAACCAGCACCCCACTTAAGACAGCCAGCTCCGAACAGAACAGTGTCGAAGCCCAGGCCCATGCCGTATCGACAGCCACCACTGCGTCGGCCGCAGATGCCCCGACTACCATTCTGGTCGAGCGACGTGAACGGGTGGGGATTATCACCCTTCACCGACCCAAGAGCCTGAATGCCCTTAACAGGCAGCTTGCCCGAGAAGTGCTGGAGACCCTCCAAGCCTTCGATGCGGACAAGAACATCGGAGCGATTGTGATTACCGGCAGTGCCCGCGCGTTTGCCGCCGGAGCTGACATCGAAGAGATGGCGAACCTGACCTACGCAGAATTTTACTGCGACGATATCTTTGCCCCTTGGGATGAACTGCGTTCAATCAAAAAACCGATCATCGCCGCTGTTTCAGGTTACGCCCTAGGCGGAGGTTGTGAGCTGGCGCTGATGTGCGACTTCATCATCGCCGCGGAAGATGCTCAATTTGGCCAGCCAGAAATCAAGCTCGGCATGTTGCCCGGCATCGGTGGGTCGCAGCGTCTTGCCAATGCTATCGGCAAGGCCCTGACCATGGACCTGGTGCTGACAGGACGCACCATCGACGTGCATGAAGCCAAAGCCGCCGGGATGGTAGCCCGGGTGGTGCCCGGGAAGGAACTGTTGCAGACCGCGCTTGAAGCGGCTCACACCATTGCCGGGTACAACGACCCCGCCGTACGCATGGCCAAAGAAGCCGTCAATGTCGCGTTCGAGACCAGCCTAACTGAGGGCATACGTCATGAACGGCGTCTGTTCCAAGCGGCCTTTGCTACCGAAGGTCAGAAAGAGGGCATGCATGCGTTTATTGCCAAGCGCGCACCGGTTTTCCGGCACCGCTAGCACAAAGATTATCTTCTGCGTTTAACGCTAATCAGCACTGCTACCAACTGGCGGCGGTGCACCACTCAATCAGGGCATAGCTATGAGTTTTCTCAGCCTAGAGGGTTTGCTGTCTCTGATGATCCCGAATTTAGGAGTCGATATGTCTACTCAAGTGATTCTCCCGCGCATCATGCAGGTCGGTGAAAATGCCAGCCAAGAGATCCCCAACGTACTGGCCAGCCTGGGCTGTAAACGCCCGCTGATCATCACCGATAAGATTATGGTGCAGCTGGGTTACACCAGCCGTATCCAGGACCATCTGGCCAACCATATGATCTTCCCCGATGTCTTTGACGATACCGTACCCGAGCCTACTGTCAGCTCTATTCAGGCGGGTGTCGATAAGGCTCGTAATGGCGATTATGACTGCATCATCGCCCTCGGCGGTGGTAGCCCGATTGACAGTGCCAAGGCGATCGCGATCCTAGCCAAGCACGGAGGCAAGATGCAGGATTATAAATTCCCGCGGGTGGTGATTGAGTCTGGCCTGCCGATCATCGCAGTGCCGACCACCGCTGGCACAGGTTCGGAAGTGACCCGCTTCACCATCATCACCGATGAAAAGAGCGACGAGAAGATGCTCTGCGTCGGTATCGGCTTTATGCCGGTGGCGGCGCTTATCGACTTCAGCCTGACCCTGAGCCTGCCATCACGAACTACCGCCGACACCGGCATCGATGCACTGACCCATGCCATCGAATCCTACGTCAGCCAAAAGGCCAACCCCTATAGTGATAGCCAGGCGTTGTCGGCCATGCGCCTGATCGGTCCCAACCTGCGCCGGGCTTACCACGACGGTTCCGATAAGCAAGCCCGCGAGGCGATGATGCTGGGCTCCACCCTGGCTGGCATAGCGTTTTCCAACGCCTCGGTGGCCTTGGTTCACGGCATGAGCCGCCCCATCGGCGCGGCCTTCCACGTCCCCCACGGGCTCTCCAACGCTATGCTGTTGCCCAGCGTCACCGAGTTTTCGATTCCCGCCGCCCCCGAGCGTTACGCCGATTGTGCCCGGGCCATGGGGGTCGCCAACGAGCAGGACAGCGCCGAGCAGGCCAACCAGAAACTGCTGGAGGAGCTGGTTGCGCTCAACGATGAACTGAATGTGCCCACCCCGGCGCAGTTTGGCATCAAGCGTCAGGCGTTCTTTGATCTACTGCCGACCATGGCCGAGCAGGCCCTAGCCTCGGGATCACCCAACAACAACCCCCGTGTGCCCAAAGCAGACGAGGTTATGGAGATCTACAAACAGCTTTGGTAACTCAGCCCTTGTAACTCAAGAACGAAAATCTTACCCCGTCACTATTTTTTACCAAGGGTGGCCGTACTGCTACCCGATTTACTGTTGAGGAAACTGCTATGAACACTGTAGGACATCTGATTAACGGCCAGTTCGTCGTCGAAGGAACCCGCAGCCAGGACGTTTTTAACCCGGCTACCGGGGAAGTCAGCAAGCAGGTCGACCTGGCCTCCAAGACCACCGTGGAACAGGCCATCGCCGCCGCCCAGGCCGCGTATCCCGCATGGCGCGGCACACCGGCCATCAAGCGCGCGCGGGTGATGTTCAAGTTCAAGGAGCTGCTGGAAGCCAACGCCGATAAGATCTGCCAGATGATCGGCGAAGAGCACGGCAAGATCGGCCACGATGCCGCCGGCGAGCTGCAGCGCGGTATCGAGAATGTCGAGTTCGCTTGCGGTGCTCCCGAACTGCTCAAAGGTGAACACAGCAAGAACGCCGGACCCAACATCGACTCCTGGAGCGAGTTTCAGCCCCTGGGTGTGGTCGCCGGCATCACCCCGTTCAACTTCCCGGCGATGGTACCGTTGTGGATGTACCCCTTGGCGATCGTCTGCGGCAACTGCTTCGTGCTTAAGCCGTCCGAGCGTGATCCCAGCTCAACGCTGTTTATCGCTCAACTGCTGCAGGAAGCAGGTCTTCCAAAAGGTGTCATGAGCGTGGTTAACGGCGACAAGGAAGCGGTTGATACGCTGCTGCATGATGAGCGGATACAGGCGGTGAGCTTCGTCGGCTCCACGCCGATTGCCGAGTATATCTACTCGACTGCGACCGCCAATGGCAAGCGTTGCCAAGCGTTGGGCGGCGCCAAGAACCATGCCATCGTCATGCCCGACGCCGATATGGACAACACCGTTAACCAATTGCTGGGCGCCGCCTTCGGTTCGTCCGGCGAGCGTTGCATGGCCCTGTCGGTGGCGGTCGCGGTGGGTGATGCCGCCGGTGATGCGCTGATCGCCAAGATGCAACAAGCGATGACCAAACTGAAGGTCGGGGTCCATACCGATAACAGCAACGACTTTGGTCCGGTGATCACCAAACAGCATCAGAATAAGGTAGTGGGCTACATCAACAGCGCCCAAGAGCAGGGCGCCAAGATCGTCGTAGACGGTCGTAATCCGCAGGTCGAAGGGTACGAAAACGGCTACTTCGTCGGCGGTACCCTGATCGACAACGTCACACCCGAGATGATCAGTTACAAGGAAGAGATCTTCGGCCCGGTGCTGCAAGTCGTTCGTGTGGATACCATGCAGGAAGCGATGGATCTGATCGATGCCCACGAATACGGCAACGGCACCTGCATCTTCACTCGCGATGGTGAGGCGGCCCGCTACTTCTCTGACAACATCAAGGTCGGCATGGTCGGTATCAACGTCCCGCTGCCCGTACCGGTGGCTTACCACAGCTTCGGCGGCTGGAAGCGTTCATTGTTCGGTAGCCTGGCTGCCTACGGTCCTGATGGCGTGCGTTTCTATACCCTGCGTAAAACAGTCACCCAGCGTTGGCCTTCTGCCGGTGTGCGCGAAGGTGCCGAATTCTCTATGCCCACCATGAAGTGATCGACGGTAATCTTTTAGCAATAGTAAGGTCCTTCTGTTGCTGAATATTGGTGGCACCCTTTTTATCGAGAGTGCCGCCTTTTTTGACAGCCTATCTGGTGCTGAAATCGGATCTTTATCTTAAAGGAGCGCTCTGAATGAGCGGACTCTCGAAAGGAAAAGGTTCTTTGATCTGGATCACCAGGGATTTTTGGAATGCCAAAACAGGCTTGCCAGATGCGCAGGACAAGGATATACGGCGTTCCGTATTCAACCCCATAAATTATAATATCTCACTCAACACAGCGGAGATTACAGCATGTTTAAAGGCATATTGATTGAAAAAGACGATGCGGGTTATCGTGCACAATTGAAGGACATTGACGAAGCGGTTTTCCATGAAGGCGATGTCACTATTCGTGTGAACTACTCAACGATTAATTATAAAGATGCGCTTGCGATTACAGGCAAGGGGCCCGTCGTTCGACGTTTCCCAATGATTCCAGGAATTGATCTGGTCGGTACTGTCGAGCACAGCGACAGCGCGGATTACAAGGTTGGTGATACCGTTGTCCATACTGGCTGGGGCGTCGGCGAAGTGCACCCCGGTGGCCTCGCTGAAAAAGCTCGTCTCAAGAGTGAATGGCTGGTGCCGCTACCCGAAGCGTTCAGCCCCACCCAGGCAATGTCTATCGGGACCGCTGGTTTTACTGCGATGCTCTGTGTCATGACGCTAGAACGCCAGGGTGTAACCCCGGATAAGGGTGAAATCTTAGTCACTGGAGCAGCAGGAGGCGTCGGTAGTGTCGCCGTGTCACTGCTCACTAAGCTGGGCTATACCGTCGTTGGTGTTTGCGGTGACCCGTCAGAAACCGACTACATCAAAAGCCTGGGTGCATCTGAGGTACTGGATCGCTCCGAATTCTCATCACCTGCAAAACCGATCGCTAAGGAACGCTGGGCAGGCGCCATTGACGTTGTTGGCAGCCACACCCTAGCCAACGTCTGCTCTACCATGAAGTACCGTGGCGTGGTTGCTGCATGCGGTCTTGCTGGTGGGATGGATTTTCCGAGTTCGGTAGCCCCCTTCATTCTGCGTGGCGTAACCCTGGCCGGCGTCGACAGCGTGATGTGTCCTCGACCTGAGCGGCTTTCAGCCTGGAAGCGCTTGGGGCGTGACCTTGATGCGTCCAAACTAGAAATGCTCAGCCGTGAAATCGGTCTTAGCGAAGTCATTCCCGTGGCCAGCGACATGCTTGAGGGCAAGCTGCGAGGACGCGTTCTGGTTGACGTCAGCCGCTGAATTAGCGAATCGACAACCGTACTGCCGTTTAAACATCTAAATGCGGGGACCACCGAAAGAAAAAGGGTCTTCGATCTGGATCACCAGTGATATTTACCGACGACAACACTTGGCCTGCCTGTTGTGCAGGCCAGGGGACCCGGCTGGCTGAATTAAGTCCCATAAATCTTAATATTTCACTCTGTAAAGAGGGGACAAGAATCATGCGCATAGGCATCCCTAAAGAGATAGAAGAGGGCGAAAAGCGGGTCGCGTTGACCCCTGAAGTCGCCGCCCAGCTGCAGAAGCTCGGGTTCACCGTAGCCATCGAGTCCAAGGCAGGTGAGGCCGCCAGCTTTGATGATGAGCACTACGCACAGGCGGGAGTCGAGATCATTGAAGATCCCCGCGAACTCTGGACAAGCTCCGATATTATCATGAAGGTGCGTCCCCCCAAAGAGCACCCAGAATTGGGGTTCTATGGCGTTGAACTGCTGAAGGAACATCAGACCCTGATCAGCTTTCTCTATCCGGCGCAGAACCCGGAGATGCTCCAGGCACTGGCCGAACGTGGTGTGACGGCCCTGGCCATGGACAGCGTACCGCGGATCTCCCGGGCCCAGAAGATGGACGCCCTTAGCTCCATGGCCAATATTGCCGGTTACCGGGCGGTGGTGGAAGCGGCCCAGCATTTTGGTCGTTTCTTTACCGGACAGATCACCGCTGCTGGAAAAGTACCGCCTGCCAAGGTGCTGGTGATCGGTGCCGGGGTTGCAGGCCTTGCCGCTATCGGCGCAGCCTCCAGCATGGGCGCTATTGTGCGTGCCTTCGATACCCGCCCGGTAGTGAAAGAACAGGTTGAAAGCCTGAACGCCGAATTCCTGATGCTCGAGTTTGATGATGAAGACGGCTCTGGTGAAGGCGGTTACGCTAAGACCATGAGCCCTGCGTTTATCAAGGCCGAGATGGACCTGTTTGCGGCCCAGGCGGCTGAGGTGGATATCATCATCACCACCAGCGCCCTGATCCCGGGCAGACCCGCCCCCGAGCTGATCACCGAGCGGATGGTTGCCAACATGAAGCCTGGCAGTGTGATCGTCGATCTGGCGGCCGAGGCGGGTGGCAACTGCAAACTCACCGAGGCTAACAAGGTGGTCGTTAAGCACGGTGTCACCCTGATTGGTTATACCAACCTACCTAGCCGTTTGGCGGCGCAAGCCAGCCAGCTCTATGCCACTAACCTGCGCCACCTGCTCACCGATCTCTGTCCGGATAAGAACGGTGAGATTGTGGTGAATATGGAAGACGAGGTGATCCGTGGCGCGACCGTGGTGAACAGCGGCGAGATCTCCTGGCCGCCACCCGCCCCTAGGATCAGCGTGGCGCCGAAGGAGGATATCGGCATCAAGGCCAAGCAGGCGTTGCAGAAAGCCGAACCCAAGCCGGCCCATCCACTGGCCTTCCTGATTCCGTTGGTGGCCTGCGGTTTAGCGCTGTTCGGCTTAGGAACGGTGGCACCGCCGGCCTTTATCGGCCATCTGTCGGTTTTCGTACTGTCCTGTTTTATCGGCTACATGGTGATCTGGGGGGTGTCGCATTCCCTGCATACACCGCTCATGAGCGTCACCAATGCGATCAGTAGCATCATCGTCATAGGTGCACTGATGCAGATCTCCAGTGACAGTACCCTGGTCGTGGTGTTATCCACCCTGGCGGTCTTTATCACCAGTATCAACATCGTGGGATGGCTTCGCAGTGACCCAGCGCATGCTGCGCATGTTTAGCAAATAGGGGTAGATAGGATGAATGCGGGTGTAATTACTGTTTCATATATAGGCGCGGGTGCGCTGTTTATCATGGCTCTTAACGGTCTGAGCCATCAGGAGTCGGCGCGTCGGGGTAACTTATACGGCATGCTGGGTATGGGCCTGGCCCTGCTGGTCACGGTGGTCGGCCTGGTGACCGACAATCAGTTCTTTCTGGTTGGCGGTATCCTGGCGGGTGGTGCCATCGGCTGGGTGCTTGCCCAGCGGGTGGAGATGACTCAGATGCCAGAATTGGTTGCCATTCTTCATAGTCTGGTGGGACTGGGGGCGGTGTTTGTCGGCTATGCCAATGCGCTGGATCACGGCGCGGGCATTAGCGGGGTAGAACTGACCATCCATGATGTCGAGACCTATATCGGCATCCTGATCAGTGCTTTGACCTTCTCCGGTTCGGTGGCGGCTTATCTCAAGCTGAGTGGCAAAATCAGCGGTAAACCTCTGCAGCTGCCGGGGCGTCATTGGTTCAACCTGGGGCTGCTGATCGCGGCGATCTGGCTATGCGGTCTGTACGTCGAGCAATCTGCAGCCGGCGGTGGTATCGGCGTCACGATCCTTATGACGCTGATCGCCCTGACCTTCGGTGTCCATATGGTGGTGGCCATCGGTGGCGCAGATATGCCGGTGGTGGTGTCGATGCTTAACAGCTACTCGGGTTGGGCGGCCGCGGCGATGGGCTTTATGCTCGGCAATGACCTGCTGATCGTAGTCGGTGCGCTGGTGGGTAGTAGCGGTGCGATCCTCAGTTACATCATGTGTAAGGCGATGAACCGTAAGTTCGTCAACGTCATCATGGGGGGATTCGGTACGCCTAAGTCGGCCGGTGGCGTTGCGGGCCCGGCAGGCGATGCCGGGGACGTCAAACCGATTGAAGCGCAAGAGGTGGCCGAGCTGCTGCTGAACGCTAAAGAGGTGATGATCCTGCCCGGCTACGGCATGGCGGTGGCCCAGGCTCAGCATGTCGTGTACGAGATCACCAAGAAGCTGCGGGATAAGGGGGTCAACGTCCGTTTCGGCATTCACCCTGTTGCGGGGCGGATGCCGGGGCATATGAACGTACTGCTGGCCGAAGCCAAGGTCCCCTACGACATCGTCTACGAGATGGATGAGGTCAACCAGGATTTCCCTAAAGTGGATGTCTCGATCGTCATAGGTGCCAACGATATCGTCAACCCCGCGGCCCAGGATGTTCCTGACAGTCCGATCGCTGGGATGCCGGTGCTGGAACCCTGGAATGGCAAGACCACCATCGTGTTGAAACGGGGGATGAGCACTGGTTACGCTGGCGTCGATAACCCTCTATATTTTACAAAGACAACACCCGGATGTTGTTCGGCGATGCCAAAGACAGTGTTGATACAGTGCTGAAATTCCTAAACGCATGACTTAATTGAAATTAAAGCTATTCCCTAAAGGGGGCTCCTCATTTGGAAGGCGATAATGCCCCTCTTTTGTCTTTAAATGGTGCAGTTACTTGCTCTGCAATAAGTGCCGCCCGTCCGGACGGCGACTTATTCGGATCTTTCACAAGAGGATAGAAGAAATGAAAACAATAAAAAAAATTTCATTGCTGGCTTGCTTGCTTGGGCCACTGACAGCGAATGCGCTGGAGGTACCGGATTTTCTGGACCCCAAGGATGTCGTTGATGCCGAATTCACGTGCCTGACCGAGGCCGCTGAATATCAAGTATCCGAGCAGAAATATGTCGACATTTTGTGGAATGAGACGCTCAGCTATCTGGACGCATACGCGAAAGCACTCACCAACGATGCCAGCAGTGGATGCATCAATTCCGATTCGACGATCTTCGAAACTGCAGGTGGTGAAAGACGCATGTGCATCATGGATCGCCGCGATATGAAGATCCTGGTGAAGAATATCTATCAGGTGACAAACAATCCGGACAAGGCCAAACGCTGCTTCAGTGCACGAGAGGATGTTGACTGGATTTACAGCCCCGGCGGTGAGTTGGAACAGAACTCTCTAGTGGCCAAGTGGCTGAAACGAAGTACGTTTGAAGAATTTTTCGACAAGAAAGTAACCGACAAAGAGGTAAAAGAGCACGGCCGACAATTTACACGTAACTTTGCCAAGATGGTGACTGGCCCGGATATCAAGATGCCGGCGGTGTTTCCCCGAGATGTCAGCGCCAACGCGCTGCCAAACCTATGGGCATCGGTTGGCTGGTATCCGATGTACGCCGAGGACAGTGAGCGGAATAAGCGAAACTTTGTCAATATTCGTGGGGGTTATGCGTATGCCGAAGTATTCGGTCACTGGGGCTTGTTACGTATCGACGAAATCAACGGCGAAAAAGTCGGCGCCGAGGTCGGCATGGTTACTCAGTCGGTCGATACCTTCTATCCGTATCACAATCACGCGATATCGGAAATATATTACACGATGCGAGAGCCAGCCTGTGCGAATCAATTCAAGAACTTTGCGATCAGAGAAGACAATGAACTGATCAAAACGGTCAGGGAAGACGATAAGCAGCGCGTTGTTTCATTCGATACGGGCATGGCCGGCGAGCACCAGATGTGGAGCTCGACCTCACCCGGAAACGGTCCCTTGATTTATTTCCACCAGAACACCATCCACGCTTTTGACATCGACGGCAGCTGCGAGGCGAATCCGGAAGAAAAGGCGATGGTGACCGTCTGGGCGCGCAGCAACGCTCACGACAAGCGAAACGATTACGGCACCACCTTGCTCTGTGAGTCTCAGTCGCAGCCAAACACGCCCGCCAAACGCGGTGAAGTGATCGAATGCGACCTGAGCAAGACCAAGTGGTAATCGCCCGTCATACCCAGTTTGCCGCTGCAAGTAACCATTGAGGAGATAGTCAGACGCCATGAGCGGGCAGGTGTTTTAAGATAAGCGGTCATTCCGAACAGATAGTTGTCTGCCCTCAGCCAGCGCCAGGGGCAGCACCTATACTGCCTCTTAGTCTCTTGAGCAGCTAGCCCACTTGCGCCATTCGGGTCATCATATCTCCCAACCTTGAGCGTGGCTCCCCCTTGGCTAGCCCTCCTGATGGAGAGGGCTAGCCTTTATTGTTTTTTGCTATGCATAGTCTGCCTATAATAGGCTCAAAATTTGAATGGCAGGATATATATGCAATGACAGTTCAGCGGAGAGAAAAAACCTCCTCCATCACCCGTGTACTCGAGATCATCGAGTCGGTTTCTCGCGCCGAACGCCCTTTAAGCCCGGCCGATCTAGCCCTGCAGTTAAATATCCCCAAACCCAGCGTGCACCGCATACTGCAGCAACTCGAGGCAGAAGGTTACCTGCAAACGAATATGCGTGGTTTGCTGGTGCCTGCCGACCGGCTTCACAGCGTTGCTCTTGGAGTGCTCTACACCAGCCGCTTTAAGGCCCTACGCCAAGCGATTCTGAAAAACCTGGCCGACAAAGTTGGCGAAACCTGCGGCATCGCCATCCCTGACGGCACAGAGATGATCTATTACGACAGGATCCAGACCAACTGGCCGTTACAGGTGCACCTACCCATCGGTAGCCGCACACCGGTATGGTGTACCTCCAGCGGAAAGCTGTATCTTAGTAGCCTGCCGGAGGATCGTCGCCAGCGCATCATTCACAACCTACCCTTGGAAAAACTGGCCCGCAACACCCTCGCCACCCCGGAGGATCTGGAGTCGGCGTTGTTGGAAACCGCCCGTAATGATCGCGGCATCGACAACGAAGAGTTTGTCGATGGTATGGTCGCCTTCTCAGTCCCTATCAGGGATAAAAACGGACGACTATTTGCCTGCCTGTTCACCCATGCTCCAATTCTGAGGAAAAACTTGGATGAACTGCTGGAGTTTGAACCCCTCCTCCGTCAAGCCGCTTTGGAGCTGGGTGAACTCATTGGTGATAACCAGTCGAGTTAAAATCAGCGTCAGTTGAAAAGAGTTCGTAGGGCGATATTTAAGGCGCTATCGAAGCTCTAGAAAACTAGGGGCCTACCATTGTAGATAACAAAGTGTAACAGGCAGCCTATTGCGCAATTACGCCTGCGTTATAGAAAATGACCAAGATATCTCGAACGGGTCTAGTACCTCTGGCATTTCCGGTTTGGGCGCATGAGCTGAAATCGGATGACCTCCCACCCTCGAGCGGTTGATAGTTCCCACACACATATCCAGGTTGAATTTGGTTCATGCAGGGAGCCCCAAAGAAAGCTGATCATCGACCTAATATACTTACAGGCAGATGGCCGGTTAGTCGCAGCTACTGCCTGGCTGCGCCAACAATATGGATCTCTGCTTCTGCTCTAGTGATCGCGGTATACAGCCATGCACGATCAACGATACGCCCTTTTTTCAGGGCAATGATGATGCACGAAAACTGTGAGCCTTGGGCCTTATGGAGAGTGATGCAATACCCCAGCTCCATGCAATCGAGCAGGCTCTGGGTAACTTCAACCCGATCACCTGTGTCCAGTTCAACCACACCATAGTGTTCGCCCGTCGCCTCAGTTGATATCAGCGTCCCCAGCGAGCCGTTCTGGATACCCTTCTCGTAGTTGTTCTGGGTAAACAGGATGGCATCCCCCTGTCGCGTATCGCGATAGAACTTGTCTCCATGAAGTTCAAACTCAAGGCGTTGCCCGTCAGGGTTCACTGCGTTCTGAACCAGTTTGTTAATCTCAGCGACCGTTGCCTTGGTCGCTCCCATGATCCGACTGTCTTGGGTTGAGGCCAGAAACAGCTCGGTGCACTTTTGAGCAATGTCAGATGCATCAGGTGTTTCATGGAAGCTGATGGTCCCTGTAGATAAACGCTCTGGCACAACGCCTTGATTGATCAGTTTTGAGTATTCAGGGATGCCCGTTGAGCCGTCCTGCCGCTTCACAATGTCCAGCGTCGTGTTCGCGATCACTTCAGATTCCACGATATCCGATAGCACTTTGCCACACCCAATGGGAGGTAGTTGATCGGGATCGCCTGTGAAGATGATCCTCACCTTGGGGTTGATGTGCGTCACCAGACGATACATGGTCGGCAGATCGATCATGCTCGCTTCATCGATCACCAGTAGATGATGGGGCTGATTGCTGCCGGGGTCGACAGGCTCCTGCCGAAGAAAGGCGGCGATGGTCAGGGTCTTAAACCCAATGGACTCGTGCAGCCGCATGGCAGCCCGCCCTGACAGCGCTATCGCATGGATGTGGTAGCCCAAGGTGTGGAAAGCTCGCAGCGCCGTTCGAAGGACGGTGGTTTTGCCTGTGCCCGCACCGCCTGTGATGCAGCTCACCGCGTTATCCAATGAGGTGGCCACCGCCTGTGCTTGTTTCTTGGTTAGGTCGTAGGGCAGTTCACTCACAGCAGTCAGATAGGCGTGATTGGCTTCATGATCATAGAGATCGACCTTCGCCGCCAGCGATTTCAGGCGCTTGGCAACGACCGACTCCATCAACAACTGGGCTGTAGGGTGATAGGTGCCCGTTTCCCAGTTCAGCACGAACTGTGCTTTCTGATATCCCGCCATAAATGCCTGAGTCGCCAGTTCTGGCGAGCCAAGTAGCTTCCTTACTGTGGGGCGAATGGCGTCCTGAGTTGTATAGGTGTGGCCTTTATCGATCTCCTTTCGGATCGCCATCTCAACGGCAGCAGAGAGCCTTCTGGGGTCACTGTCAGGAATCTCGAACCGCTGCTTGGCGAGCTGATCCACCGCCTCGAACGACATGCCAAAGCCGAGCAGAACAAAGGGGTTATTGTTGATGGCCTGCATCGATCTGTCATCATGGTACTTCAGAAGCCGTTGTTGGATCTGGGCCGGTATTTGGAGCTTTGACATCCAGTTGCACGCGCCAAGATTCTTATACTTGGCGTAACCGGCATAGAGGGCATCCACGGCTTCTTCGCTCAGCAACTCTCTGAGTACGCCTCTGGAGTCAGGCGTGTCTCTTCTCAGGGTGGCGTGAAAATCCTCTCCTAAGCGCTCCCAGAGCGCTCAGGCTTTCTGTTCGCCGATACCTTTGAAGGCTTTTTCCTTGGCGATGAAGCGTATCAGTTGTTCGCCATCTTCGGGTAGCGTGCAGCGCACCTCGGCAGGGGCTTCGTAGGTGTGCTGCTGCATCAGGAAATCGCCGCTTTCAACGGTGTCGATCAGCCGCCGCCCTGTTACTTCCCACTGCTGACCTATCGCAGGGGCCACCGGCAGGACTGCTGCTTCAATTTTGACGGTGATGTAATACTTGCCGTTGTTGATGCGGTACGAGTTCTTTTTCAGCGGCACGCCACTGAAGATCGCGTATCCCGCCGTGGCGTAGGGGATGCTGGTTACTCGCAAGGAGTCGGTATGCACAGGGCTTGAGGTATCCATTAACGCTGCATCATCCCCATTTCAGACAAGACTTCGGACAGCTCACCAAAGCGCGCCAGCCGCGTCTCCAGCTCCTGAACGCGGGCTTTCAGCTCGATATTTTCCTGTTCCAGCAGCGAGGTTCGTTTGGTGTCTAGGGTGCGCCGTGTCGCCGTGTGGTCGTATTCCTTGGGCTGATCCGTCTGTGTTCTGGCTTTCTCGGTCAGGGGTGGCAGCACGCCCCGTTCACGCAACTGTTCTTCCAGCGCGTTGAGCCGCTTGCGTAGCGCGGGGTTCTGGTTCAGGGCAGACTTACCGAAGCCTATGCCCTTGGCCACTTCCACGCGATTGAGCTTGCCCTGAAAGATGATCTGGGCAAAGTCTTCGTCCGATTGCGTGGCGACCCACGTCTCGAAGGCCGCGACATTTTGCTCGGCCCGCTGCTTACCGTTCGCCATCGTTCACCTCGCCCAGCAGTTTGCGTAGCCCGGTCACAAAGCCTCGGGGGAAGATTTCGCTGTTGTACTCCATCTCCTTCACCTGGCCTGCCTGCGTGGTCTGCCAGTTGTGCTTGTCCATACATTCATCCGATACCGCAAACTGGAGTGCCTTGGCTTCTGAGGCGGTTAACAAACCGCTCAAAGACGGCAGCACCTCAACGGCGGGCTCGGCCCGTGCTTCGAACTGACGGACGGGGCGCTTATCGATAACCACGTTGGCATGCTGTTTGAGGATGTTCACTTCCTTGCGGTAGCGGTTGCGTTCGGCGATGATCTGCCCGAACAACGCACGCAGGGCGGGATCGGTGATTCTCTCAAGTAACTTGTTGTCGGTGGGCACATGACGGCTACGGCTTTTCTCCGCCAGAGGCTGTTTGGTGGTGGTATTTGCCTTGGCTGCCCATGCTTCAAGGAGCCTGCGAAAATGCCCGTTACGGGTGGCGCGGAGGGACTGATACCCCACACCACCGTCTGCCGAAGAGAGGCGGCCAACGGTGGTGATCGAGAAATCACGCTGACCGCTCTCATAGTAGGCGTGGAGGGTCTGGTTGAGCTTATCCAGCGAGGCTTGCGTTCTCGCGGCCTTGCCGTCCTTTAGATCGTCCAGAATGGTATCGATATCCAGTTCCATCAGACACGCTCCAGCATCGGCACGGGGTTACTGATCAGCGGAATCGGGGTGACCTCATCCGACCTCACCGTGTTGCCACCGACCAGACACAGGCCGTTGTGACGGTACTCCCAGCCGATGGGGTTGCGATTGGCCAACGCCGCCATCACGCTATTCTCATCGTGATACACCATCTTGCACTGGATCTGCTCCAGACTGGCGTCCTTTAAGAAGGTGCGAACCGACTGCACGGATTTGACTTCCAGCGCCTGCTCGGCCTCGGTCATCTTCTCCGCCATCATGCTCGGGGTGATCTTGTTGTAGTAGATGGTCATCAGCAGGCGGGTATGCCCTGCCAGCAGCTTGGAGATTACGGGCAGCGGCAGCTCAGTGTCCATGGTGTACGCCGTGATCAGCGAAACGCGCAGGCTGTGCAGCGGGAACAGGGTGGAGACCATGGAGCCTTTTGGGGTGTCTTCGGGGTAGTCCACCACGAGCTTTAATGGGGTGTCATCGTCGAGTTTGTGGCCTTTGGCTTCGAGTTGGTTTTGCAGGGTCAGCAGCAGTTGATACCAGAAATCCGCAATCTTTACTTCCCCAGGTATGGGCTTGTATTTGTCTTCTCCCTTGGCCGACGCATCCCGAAACAGGAAACAAAGGTCGCCCATCTGCGCCTTGGCGTGCTCGGATTTGATTTTGCCGAAATGTTTCATTTCGAGCGTGGTGCAGGAAGTGGGTGCGGTAATGGGGTTGTACTTCTCCTGCCAGTTACGCAGTTTTTCCAGCCAGTACAGCACCTCCTCGTGTTGCCAAGGGATGGTGTAGCCCCGATCCACTTCATCCTTGTTCTGGTCGGCGGTCTTGTTGGTGGAGATATACAATCCCATGGAATAGAGGCCCAACATGGAGTCGTAAATGCGCTTAAACACGCCTTTGGCGAACTCGCGTTTCGATGTGCCCAACGCAAAATTATGGGCGGTGTTTTCTACCCAGCTGCCGCTCTTGTAGCGCCAGGTATCGGCTTCGCCCGAATCGAGGAAGCGCGCCTGATAGGTCCGTAGCGGCAGGTGCAGTTTAGTAAAGATCAGCATCGCCTTGACGGGCGACCAGAGCTGGAAAATAGTGATTTTTTTATGATTACGCTCGATCTCTTTGCTGCGCCATACGCAGTCGGGGTCAGATTTGTCGACCAGCGCAGGATCGACTTCAAACCAGTCGCCACTTGAATTAGCGCCCTGTCCAGTCTGCTGCTGCGCCCATGTCCAGTCCTTGAAATGGCGGTAATGATAGGGCGGCAATAGGGTTTCGCCAGCCTTCAAACCTTGCTCTATCTGCTCCAGCTCCGCTTTTTGAGGCAGTGGGCACAGAATCTGACGTAAGTCCTGAATGTACCGATAGGGCAGCGGGTTTCGGACGGTTTCGGTATGGGCTTTTTAATGTTTGATCTTGGACAACGGGTTGGTGACGATAGGGCGTAACACACCGTTATCATCTTCGGCGCAAAAGTGGTGCTCTATCACCCAGTCGATGAAGGCGCAGCTTTAATTGGATCGGTCTGCTAGTCCTGAATGATCAGAAAGCCCCGAAGCTTTCAGCACCTTCACAAACTCCTCCGAGGAGCAGTGATGGCCGTTCTTCCCGCGAAATAACTCCGCAACGTTTATGGCATAGGGGGCATGTTTCAGCAGGTAGGTTTCGAAGAACGCGGTAAGAGACGCCAGCTTAGTACTAGTCCCTTTGTGCTGCTCTGCCATCCACGCCGCTGCATACTGCTGCCATTGCAACCACTCTGGCCCATGGGTGGTCAGCAGCCAGGAGAATGTCAGGTCGCTTGTGCGTCCGTCGTTTTTGCTTCCTTTACGTCGCATTACTTTCTCCCTAATTTCGGATGTTTGCCTGTGAAATAGCCCTGTGGGTCGATGTCCTCGAAGCCGTGCTCGACCAGTGTTTTCCAGTCCAGTGGTTTGACCTTGGAGTCAGGCAGGGCCAGTCGCTCGGTGGCTTCGCTGAGCAGCCGGGAGACTTCATCAGTGCCCTTTTGGGTGTAGGGCAGCTGTGACTCCAGTGACTTATGGTGCAGACATTTACGGATCACCAGTGGCGACAGATCAGCCCGCTCCAACCGCCGCCCGTAGTTGTGCCGATGCCCATGGGGGTCCAGCCCTTCGGCCTTGTTGGGCTCCAATCCAATGCGCCGTAAACCGCTGGCATAGTTGTAGTTAAAGGCATTAAGGGTGTAGGGGCTGCCGAAGCTATTTTTGCCAAAAGACACAAAGGCATAGGGATGGAAGGCGTCCGTGACCGCCCGATACTTCGCGTAGTTCTTCCATAACGCCATAAAGACGCGACCGTAGTCCGAAGGGAACCACTGTACTTGCAGGTAGTTGTCTTTATGGTCAACCACCTTGGATTTGAAGCCGAGCCGAGCCGTGCCGTGCATCTGCTTGCGAGGAATGCGGCTGAACGACTCCTTGAGATAGGCTTTGCGGGTTTTGTCACCTGTTCGGCTTTTCCAGCCATCGGGCGCTCTGCCATCCGTTTCATCGTAGATGCGAACAATCGCCTTGCTGGGGTCGCTGGGATCTTCAAAAACATCGGTGATCCAGAGCGACACCGCTTCGCTCACCCGTAGCCCGCCGCCGTGCATGAGTAGCAGGATCAATTTATCCCTCAGCGCCACGCGGGGGTTTTTGGCTCCGCCGATTCCTTCATTATAAAAGGCGTTCCAGTGCGGTTCGGGAAAGGCAATCGCATCGTCGTCCACCTTGGCAAGCGGGGTGCGGCCTTTGATGGTGCGGGCTTTCTTAGCGGCGGAACTGATGGTTTCGTCCTTGATGTGACCGAGAAAGTCATTCTGATTCTTCCGATACCAAACGGCGTAGTTAAGCCTCTCTTCATGGGGCGTGGCCGCCCGAAGAGGGTTGAGATGGGTCGCCCCCTTATTCTCAGCCAACCAGTCGGTCAGCCCCGTGAGGGCCGAAATCAGCAGGCCCGTTTCCGAGGTTGAGGTGGGTATCCAGTACAAGCATGAAGGGTCCAGCCCGTCCTCACCCACGGTGCCGCTATAGAGGCGCTTGGTGAAGGTCTGAAACAGCCGCTTGGGGTCGTCAAAGGCATCGGTGTTGGCGTCCATGTACTCCATCAGCTTGGCCGTGGCCCGAATGACCCGATTCAGCGTTGCAATGCTTCTGCCGTTCGCTTCCAAGTGCAGCAAATAGTCGGTGACAGGAGATAGCTCACCCTGCTCGGTTAGCAGGATGGGGAGGTGGCTTTTCACCCCTGTATTATCTTCCGTGATCTTTGCCTTGACCTTCACCGCGACCATTACAGTTCCTATTTATACATATATTACATAACATACACTATAGTTCATTGATGTATATAGGCAATAAAAAACCCACACTTCTGTGGGTTTTTATCATAAATACACAGTATTAAGCACTATATAAAAGATTTCGGTAAGCGGCTATGGCTGCTTACCGGTAGTTTGCGAGAATGGCGTCCAGTTCGCCGTTCTCGCGAATACGCGCAAGCTCAGCGTTGAACTTATCTGCAAAAGCCTTGCTTTCCTTGCGCAGCATCACGCGGAAACCGTAGGAACTTATTCCCCCGGACGAGATCGTAAACTGATCCTGCAAGCCTTCGTTTTTCAGTATCCACTTGCCCACCAGTAGATTGACTACTGCCGTGTCAAAGCGATCACCGTGAAGTAAAAAGATAAACATGTCTCTTCCCCGGGAAACGTCAAAACGCTTGATGGCACCAGACTCAAAGTGCGGTTCCAGCGCCGGATACATGTAACCCAGGTGGGTTATTACCGTTTTGGAAAATAGATCTTCGGGGGAATGGTATATCTTGCCGGCGTCTTTGGGCGTAAAAAATACTTCCTGAACCTTCACAACCGGTTCTGTAAACAGGAATTTTTCCGGTTCGTGTGTCCATTCCTCAGCCCGGGAGGTGCCATCGATATAGCCATCCAGCAACATTTGGTCGACGCGCTTGCGGGGGACTTTTTTTGCGACAATCTGACAGCCCAGACGTTCGGTAATCAGCGAAACCACGTCCCACATAATGCCAGAGGGCGCATCCTGATCCACGATCAAGTAGGGCGGATAACCGTTCGGGGAAATATTGAAGCGAAACACATTCTCGTCGCTTGCGGGTGAAGCGCATGTACCCAAGGCAAATGTGAGCAAAAAGAGCAGACAAGCAATACGTTTTGCGAAGGTTGTGAGCCAGCGATGTTTTTGATGCTTCATTAAGGCGGACTCTCTACGGGCCTGCAGGCTGCCAGCAATGATTTGATTGTTGCTCGTCTGCCCTGCTATTTCAATATTTGAGAGTAATGTTATGTTCGCCAGAAACAGGGCCAAGCACCGGGCCCTGTTTCTGGCCTGGCTGTTTCAGGCCCAGGCGCGCTGCAGAACAGCGCGGGCATCCTTCAGAGTTACCTCTTTCGGATTGAACATGATGGAGCCGTCGTCCAGCGCCATTTCTGCAATGGCGTCGAGCTGATCTTCGGTAACCTTGCCTGTTTCTTTCAGTGTGCGTGGCAGCTGGCAACGCTTGTAAAGCGCGTCTCGCAACTTGCGCAGTGTTGAAATACTGGCTTCCGCACGACGGCTGGCGGGCGTGGCGGCGTATATCTCCGGCCCTTCCAGATATAGCAACAGTTCGCCCAAAGGCTCGCGAATGGTTTCAAGGTTGTACTCAAGTACATAGGGCAGGTACAGACTCATGCACAGGCCGTGGGGCAGGTGGCAAATGGCGCCAGTAGCGTGACCGAGGGAGTGCACCAGCCCGACCATGGAGTTGGAAAACGCAATGCCCGCCATGGTGGACGCCTGCGCCAGCTCCAGCCTGCCGTCGCTGTCTTTCGGGTTGTCCATGACCTGTAACAGCGATTGACTGACTTTCTTGATGGCCGCCGTGGCGTAGGCATCGCTCAGGGGATTTTTTGCCATGCAGGTGAAGGATTCAATGGCATGGGTCATTGCATCCATGGCCGTTGCTGCCGTAATGTGAGGCGGCAACGTCAGCGTCATACGCGGGTCGATAATTGCCGCGTTGGGCAGCAAGAAAGACGACGTGAAGGGCAGTTTTACGCCTTTTTTCTCGTCGGTAATCACCGCAACAGACGTGACTTCCGAACCGGTTCCCGCGGTTGTGGGCACTACAAAGAACGGCTTGAGCGGACGCTTGATCACGCCCGCGCCCGTGTATCTGGCAATGTCCGTACCGCCCTCAGAAACCAGAATATTGACCGCTTTGCCGGTGTCGATAGCTGAGCCACCGCCAATCGCAATGATGGAGTCGCACTTGTCCTTGCGGTAAATAGCGGCGATATCACGAACCACGGTGGTTGATGAGTCCGGTGGCACATCGTCGTATATGCTGACGATATCCAGACCGCTCTCTTCACAGGCGGCAATCACGGGGTCCAGTAGGCCTGCAGCACGAACGCCTTTGTCGGTCACAATCATCGGGCGCTTGGCGGCCAAGCCGTTCAGCTCGTAAGGGATGTGCTCAAGGGCGGCTTTGCCGGCAATAACCTTTACCGGGCAGAAGAACTCATAGTAAGTGTTGGTCATTATGCTCTCGCTGACTGGACAAAGTGAGTGGCAACCTTCAGGTAAATCCGGGCGGCACTGATCAGTTTTTCCGGGAGTTGAAGATTTTCCGGGTATTCTTTCACTGCACGCTTGGCAATGATCTTCGGCAGAATGAAGGATTCAAGCCGGTTGAGCACGCGGGTCATACGCACCGCATAGCTCACATCGCCGTCTACCAGCATGCGGTCATTGGCAAATGCGACGGAAGTCTTCTCCTGGAACGACAGAACCAGAAAGGCGTGGGCAAGGTGTTTGAATTTTATCGATACATCCACCGGGCGCGGAGCAGAATCACCATGGTAGTGGAAGCGGCCCTGGCCAATGTGTTCCACAATCAGCTTTGAGCCGTCGGGCATTACCATCATTTCAAACAGGAACCCTATTGGCAGTGCGTTCGCTTCTGCCTGCACCTCGCTATCAACCTCACTGACCGCCTGAAGAGCCCGCCCCATAACCTGGAACATCAGCTCGACATACAGGCGTCGCGCCTGGGAAGCCAAAGGCTGGATACGTTTCGCTAACATGTCCGTCACCTGAATCTGGTTATTGATATCTGATTTTTAGAGTTATTGCTCTAGAAGTCAATGTTCATAATGACGGTAAAACTTCGTTATATCGGCAAGTGTCTGACCAGAAAAGAAAAAAGGCCGAAACCCCGCTGGTTTCGACCTTTTCAGATTCGCACTTCGGTGATTTTACCGGGTGAGGGCCGCCAGCTTTTGGCGAGCTTCCTCGGCAATCACGCCACTGGATTCCGCCGCTTTACTGTAATAAGCGATGGCTTCCTTGCGGTTGTTTTCTTTCACTGCAATGTCTCCCAAACGCAGGAACGCAATTGAAGTAGGCACAACCTGGTTGGCCTGGGACAGGTTTTCCCGTGCCTTGGACAGATTGTTGAGCTTCAGCGCGGACAAGCCGTTGTGCAGGCGATACACAAACATCTCGGGGTACAGGGATACCGCCTTGTCGAAATCAGCCGAGGCTTTGTCGTTTTTGTCCTGTTCCTGGTAGATACGGCCACGCAGGGAATAGAACATGGCTTCGCGGGGCAACAGGTTGATGGCCTCGTTGACCTTTTCAAGCGCTGCATTCATATCCCCGTCGGATGCAAGCTTCATGGCTTGGTCGTGGGCGTCGTAGGCGGGTTGGACCTTGCGCAGGGTAGCGGTTTTCTTTTTATAGACGTCTGCACCGCGGTAGCCACCGGCACCTATCTCGGCGACCAGTTTTCTGTTTTCGCGAACACGTTTTGCTGAAGGTGGGTGCGTGGCAAAAAGGCCATCCACGAATCCTGCCTGTTGCCCCTTGGACAGCTCAAGAAAAATTTCCTGGAGTTCCACGGCGGCCTGCGGGTCGTAGCCGGCTTTTTTCATGTAGATAATGCCGTAATGATCCGATTCCAGTTCATCGCCTTGGCCGTATTGCGCCAAAGCAAGCTGGGCTCCTAACGCAGCCCCCCCCATAAGCAGGCCGGCCCACTCATTGTCAGACAGCGCAAAACCCAGGCCGGCCACGCCAGCACTTATCAGCATTCCCTGTTGCATACGCTGAACACTATGGCGCGCTGCTGCGTGAACAATCTCGTGGCCAAGCACGGACGCCAGTTGAGCTTCATCGTCGAGCTCGGTAAGCAGCCCCCGGTTAATGGCAATCTTGCCGCCCGGCAAGGCCCAGGCGTTGGGAACGCTGCTGTTCAGAACCACGAATTCGTAGGGCAGGTCGGGGCGGTCACTCACCCTGGCCAGCTTCTGGCCGACCTCACTAACGTATAGCGTCAGCTCAGGATCGATGTAGAATTGTCCGCCCTGAGTCTGCTGGGTGGGCGTATACTGCTCGGCGCCCATGGCGAGTTCCTGGCCTTCACCAATCAGGGAAAGCTGCCTCTCACCGGTTACCGGGTTTACAGAACACCCGATAAGCAGCAGCATAAGCGCCATAACCGGGAAATAGCGTTGCAAGACGGCGTTGGTCACTCTCGACTCCTGTAATTGAATGGCAGAAACGTATAATTGCACGGCTGCAGCCGGCTTTAAATACCGGCGGCCCAAAACCAACACTCGAACCACAGGTTTGTTTTGAATGGACGATCAAATCCGAGCCGACCGGGTTACCCGGTTTATCAAAACACTCAACCAGGCCAGAGAGCTTGGACTGTCTGTTATAGAGACCACCGAGTTTAGCCTGACCCTTTGCCTTCCATACAGCGATCGCATCATCGGCAACCCGGATACCGGCGTGATTCACGGGGGCGCCATCACAACATTGATGGACACCACATCCGGCTCGGTCATGCTTGGCGCCATGGATGTATTTGAACTCTGCCCAACCCTGGACTTGCGAGTTGACTACATGCGCCCAGCAGAGCCGCGCAAGCCCGTATATGCCCGGGCGGAAGTCTACAAAATGACCCGCAACATCATATTCACACGATGCGAAGCCTACCAGGAAGGTGGCGAAACCGTGGCCAACTGCGTAGGGACCTTCATGCGCATCGGCCCGGACGCATTGCCAAAAGCCTATCGCGAACTGATCACTGGAGGCCCGGTATGACCGATCCGGAAATTCTTCGCTACACCCGCGACACCGGTGATTTCACCCGGCTGATCACCAGCATTCCCTACGCATCCTTTATCGGTTTGCAATGCGACCAGTTCGGCGATGACCTCATCTTCCGTCTGCCAGCAAAAGACCAGAACCTCGGCAACCCAATCCTGCCCTCCATCCACGGAGGCGTAATCGGTGGCTTTATGGAACTCTCGGCGGCTATCTACCTGATGCTGGCACAGGAAACCATCCGCATGCCACGCATCGTCAACTTTTCCCTGGATTACCTGCGCGCCGGCCTCGACCGCGAAACCTACGCCGAATGCCAGCTCACCCGACAAGGCAACCGGGTGGCCAACGTAATGATCACCGCTTGGCAGAAATCCCGCTCCAAACCGATTTCGACCGCAAGGGCGCACTTCCTGTTAGAAGACTGATCGGGACTGCACTCCGGGACTTGAAAACCCTCGGAGTGCCCCCACTTTTCCTGCAAGACGAACTCACAAGCTGGATAACACGGGAGCAAGGGCCTTTGTTCCCGTGCCCCCCCCAATGTTCAATGCAGGAGAGACGAAAAAAATGACGGTTGAAACGCAAAAAGAAACTCTGGGTTTTCAGACCGAAGTAAAGCAACTACTTCACCTGATGATCCATTCCCTGTACTCAAACAAAGAAATCTTCCTCCGCGAACTGATTTCCAATGCCTCTGACGCCGAAGATAAATTGCGCTTCGCCGCACTGAAAGACGACAGCCTCTACGAAGGCGACTCAGAGCTGCAAATCCGCCTGGATTTCGACAAAGAAGCCAACACCATCACCCTGGCTGACAACGGCATCGGCATGACCCGTGATGACGTTGTTCAGAACCTCGGCACCATCGCCCGTTCAGGCACCGCAGAATTCCTGCAGCAGCTCTCCGGGGACGAAAAGAAAGACAGCAAACTGATCGGCCAGTTTGGTGTGGGCTTCTATTCCGCCTTCATCGTCGCCGACAAGGTTGATGTATTCACCCGCCGTGCAGGCGCGCCTGTAGAAGAAGGCGTGCACTGGCAATCAGCTGGTGATGGCGAATTCACCATCGAACAGGTTACTCGCGACAAGCGCGGCACCGAAATCGTTATTCACCTGAAGCCAGATGCCACCGAATTTGCCGACGGCTTCCGCCTGCGCAACCTGGTGAAAAAGTACTCTGACCATATCTCCTTCCCGGTGGTCATGAAATCCGAGCCCACCGAAGAAGGCGAAGAGCCCAAAGACGAAACCGTAAACGACGCAACCGCGCTCTGGACTCTGCCCCGCACCGAAATCAAAGATGAAGAATACAAAGAGTTCTACAAGCACATTGCTCACGATTTTGAAGATCCACTGACATGGTCCCACAACAAAGTAGAAGGCAAGCTGGATTACACCAGCCTTCTTTACATCCCGGCTCGCGCACCGTTTGATATGTATAACCGCGATGCGCCCCGTGGTCTGAAGCTCTATGTACAGCGCGTATTCATCATGGACGACGCGGAACAGTTCCTGCCGTTGTACCTGCGCTTTGCCAAAGGTGTGGTGGATTCCAACGATCTGTCCCTGAACGTTTCCCGTGAGATCCTCCAGAACGATGCCACCGTGGACAGCATCCGCACTGCGCTCACCAAGCGTGTGCTGGATATGCTTTCGAAACTGTCCAAGAAAGATGCCGACGAGTACCAGAAGTTCTGGGGCGAGTTTGGCACCGTTCTGAAAGAAGGCCCGGCGGAAGATTTCAGCAACCGCGAAAAGATTGCCGGCCTGCTGCGCTTTGCGACCACGCTCACCGGCGAGAGTACTCAGAACGTGTCTCTTGACCAGTACATCGAGCGTATGAAAGAAGGTCAGAGCAAGATCTACTACATTACCGCTGATAACTTCATGGCCGCCAAGAGCAGCCCGCATCTGGAAGTCTTCCGCAAGAAAGGCATCGAAGTGCTGATCCTCTCTGATCGTATTGACGAGTGGATGATGGGCTACCTGAATGAGTATGACGGCAAATCATTCCAGGACGTTGCCCGTGGCGATCTTGATCTTGGTGAAGTGGAAACCGAGGAAGACAAGAAACACAAGGAAGAAGCTGCCGAAGAGCATAAGGATCTGCTGGAGCGCATCAAAACAGCACTCACCGACCGGGTTCAGGAAGTGCGGGTAACCAACCGCCTTACGGATTCACCTGCGTGTCTGGTAACGGGCGACTTTGATATGGGTGCCCAGATGAAGAAAATCATGGAAGCGGCGGGCCAGAAGGTTCCGGACAGCAAGCCTATCTTTGAAATCAACGTGGATCACCCGCTGGTTCAGCGCCTTGAGCGCGAGGAGGGCGATGAGCGCTTCAACGAGCTCTCAGCGGTACTTCTGGATCAGGCCACATTGGCCAGCGGCGAACAGCTGCAGGATCCGGGTGCCTATGTAACCCGTCTGAACCGTCTGTTGCTGGAACTGGCTAACTAAGCCCTATGCATCAGATTATTGTGGACATCAGCATCAGCCCTGACGAGTGGATAAAGCTCTATCAGGGCGTTGCCACTGATGTCCACACTACGTCCCGGGACGGGCGTTCTGTCCGGTTCCCGGCTCGAATTCTCTCCAGGTTCTACCTCCAGAACGGTGTACGGGGCAGCTTCCGTATTCAGTTCGACGATTCCGGCAAATTCTCCTCCATCGAAAGACTTTGAGCCATAAACAAAAGCTTTCAGATGCTTATTGTTAATTAATTGTTCCTCTTGTGCCCTGAAGGGTTAGCCTGATTCTGGTCGCGTTAATGTTGTAGTAAAGATTCAAACAACAGCGCCTGGGTAATCTATAATTATGATTGCCCATTTGTAGAAGACGATTTTTGCCAATGACGCAGGAACAGGAGAATAAAATGTCTCAGAACAATACAGGTGGCAAATGCCCCGTGATGCACGGTGCTAATTCCACCGGAAGCCGTAATGTCATGAATTGGTGGCCAGAAGCGCTCAACCTCGACATCCTGCACCAGCACGATCGCAAGACCAACCCGCTGGGCGAAGACTTCGATTATCGTGAAGAAGTCAAAGCTCTCGACTTTGACGCAATCAAGAAAGATCTTCACGCCCTGATGAACGACAGCCAAGATTGGTGGCCGGCAGACTGGGGCCATTATGGCGGTCTGATGATCCGTATGGCCTGGCACTCAACGGGCACCTACCGTATTGCTGACGGCCGCGGTGGTGGTGGTACCGGAAACCAGCGGTTTGCACCGATCAGTTCCTGGCCGGATAACGTCAGCCTCGATAAGGCCCGCCGTTTGCTGTGGCCGATCAAGAAGAAGTATGGCAACAAGATCAGCTGGGCTGACCTGATTATTCTGGCCGGTACGGTTGCCTATGAATCCATGGGCCTGCCCTCTTACGGCTTCTCCTTCGGCCGGGAAGACATCTGGCACCCGGAGAAAGACATCTACTGGGGCGCTGAGAAAGAGTGGCTGGCGCCATCGGATGAGCGTTACGAAGACGTTGATAAACCAGACACCTTGGAAAACCCGCTGGCCGCCGTGCAGATGGGCCTGATCTATGTAAACCCTGAAGGTGTGAACGGTAAGCCGGACCCACTCAAAACCGGTGAGCAAGTGCGAGTGACCTTTGCCCGCATGGCGATGAATGATGAAGAAACCGCAGCCCTGACGGCTGGCGGACACACCGTTGGTAAGTGTCACGGTAATGGCGATGCCGATGCGCTTGGCGCCGAGCCAGAAGCTGCCGATGTGGAAGAGCAGGGCATGGGCTGGAGCAACCCTAACATGAAGGGCAAAGCCAGCAACGCCGTGACTTCAGGTATCGAAGGTGCCTGGACCACGCACCCGACCAAGTTTGACATGGGTTATTTTGACCTGTTGTTCGGCTATGAGTGGGAGCTGAAGAAGAGCCCGGCTGGTGCTTGGCAGTGGGAACCCATTGATATGCCGAATGAGGTTAAGCCGGTTGATGCCAGCGACCCTTCCATTCGCCACAACCCGATCATGACCGATGCGGATATGGCCATGAAGAAGGACCCGAAGTACCGGGCCATCTGTGAAAAGTTCATGGCTGACCCCGAATACTTCAGGGACTGCTTCGCCCGTGCCTGGTTCAAGCTGACCCACCGTGATATGGGACCGAAAGCTCGCTATATTGGCCCGGAAGTACCGGCCGGAGACCTGATCTGGCAGGATCCGATACCGGCGGGTAGCACGGACTACTGCGAAGAAGTGGTCAAGGAAAAGATTGCCGAGAGCGGTCTGAGCATCGGCGACATGGTTAGTACTGCCTGGGACAGTGCGCGGACTTACCGTGGATCGGACATGCGCGGTGGTGCTAATGGCGCCCGCATCCGTCTGGCTCCGCAGAAAGACTGGGAAGGCAATGAGCCTGCGCGCTTGGCCAGGGTTCTGAAGGTGTACGAGCAGATTTCGGCTGACAGCGGCGCCAGCGTGGCAGACGTGATTGTTCTCGCCGGTAGCGTAGGTATCGAGCAGGCTGCAAAAGCCGCCGGCTACAACGTTCGCGTTCCTTTTCTGAAGGGCCGTGGCGATGCCACTGACGAGATGACCGATGCAGAATCGTTCGAGCCTCTGGAACCGGTGGCTGATGCCTTCCGTAACTGGCTGAAAAAGGATTACGCGGTCAAGCCGGAAGAGTTGTTGCTCGACCGAGCCCAGCTGATGGGCCTGACTGCCCCGGAAATGACTGTTCTGGTTGGGGGTATGCGTATGCTCGGCACAAACCATAGCGGTACCAAGCACGGTATCTTCACCGACCGTGAAGGCCATCTGACGAATGACTTTTTCGTTAACCTGACTGACATGGGCAATGCCTGGAAGCCTGCGGGCAACGGCCTGTATGAGATTCGCGACCGCAACAGCGACCAGGTGAAATGGAGCGCGAGCCGCGTGGACCTGGTGTTCGGTTCGAACTCCATCCTGCGCTCATACGCTGAAGTCTATGCCCAGGACGACAACCAGGAGAAGTTCGTGAAGGACTTCGTTGCTGCCTGGACCAAGGTCATGAACGCGGATCGTTTCGACGTACAGAAATAAGTCGATAGCAACAGGCCGTGCACTCTCAATGGGCACTCTCATAAGGGAGTGCACGGCTACCAACTTCCCGCCAAATTCCTTACAATCCGCTCCGCCTGATTTTTGATCAGCTGTATTCTGATTTTCTCTTTCAGCTTCTGGAGCCTTCATGCGAATCATCCTTGCCCCGATGGAAGGGCTGGTCGACGCACCTATCCGTGAAACCCTGACCAAAGTCGGCGGTATAGACCGGTGCGTAACCGAGTTCATTCGCGTGACCCATGGCATGCTGCCACCCCGGATTTTTTACAAGTACGCGCCCGAGCTCTATAACCAGTCCCTCACGCAAGTGGGTACGCCGGTGGCTGTTCAGTTGCTGGGTTCAGACCCGGAACAGATGGGCCGGCATGGGCTTAAAGCAGCGGAATTGGGCGCTACTCAAGTGGATATCAATTTCGGTTGTCCTGCCAAAACAGTGAACAAGCACAAAGGTGGTTGTGTGCTGATGCGTGAGCCGGAGTTGATGCATGAGATTGCAGCGGCGGTTCGCAAGGCTGTCCCCGTGGGGATTCCGGTTACCGCCAAAATGCGCCTGGGGTATGACGATCGCTCCATGGGTGTGGCCTGTGCTCAGGCGCTGGAAGCCGCCGGGGCGGAGGAAATCGTTATTCATGCGCGCAGTAAGGTGGATGGCTATAAACCGCCGGCGTACTGGGAAGAGATTGCCAAGGCGCGGGAAGCGGTGAAGGCAAAAGTGATTGCCAACGGCGAAATCTGGACCGTTGCGGATTATTGGCGTTGCCGTGAAGTTTCCGGTTGTGAGGATGTGATGATCGGCCGGGGCCTGATCGCAAGGCCGGATCTGGCTCGCAAAATCAAAGCCAGCCAGCAAGGTGTTGAAGTTGCAGACATGACTTGGCCAGAGGCGGTTGCGTTGGTTCGGGAATATGCGGAAGTGCTGCAAGGGTGGCTTGAAGACAAGTACGTAACCGGTCGCATCAAGCAGTGGATGAATTTCCTGCGGCAGGGGTTTCCGGAGGCTGAGGCCATCTGGCAGGATGCTCGAAAAATCCGGGAAGTGGCACCGATGCTCGCCTGCCTCGAACAAGATATTCCCCTATCACGGAGCGCCGTTCGAGCGGCCTGAACCTCCCTGTTTTGATGGCCTTTCTCTTGATCTTCCTGATTGCGAACTACACTGGTACCGAGCTGTCATGTGTTCGTAATTATTGTGGTTCGTAAAAACAAAACCACAAAGGAGAGATCTCTAATGTCCAAAAAAACGAAAATCGGGGCCGTGAAAGGACTCGTTGGCGGAGTTTGCCTGTCGCTGGGGCTGGTGTCCGGAGCGGGCGCTGCAAAGGGTGATGTAAAGGTCACGCCTTTGGGAAGCCATGATGGCGAGTTCTGTGCTCTGGATCGGGCCATGGTGTTTGAAGATCCTAACGGCACTCGCATTCTTTACGATGCTGGCCGCACCGTAGCTGGCCCGGATGATCCTCGCCTCGGTAATATTGACGTGGTACTGGTATCGCATATGCACGGCGACCACTTGGGTGATCGCCGTATCAAGGAAACCAACGCCGGTAACTGCGGCGGGCCGGAATTCCCGGTGGTTACTCTGCCGCAATCCAACACCGTGGAGATAGCGGTAAAAAAACAGGCAAAGATCGTTACCGGCAGCGAGATGCCGGCATTTTTTGCTGCCAAACTTGAAGCTGCCGGCGGCGATTCAGCCAACTCCATGTTAGTGCGCTTCGGTGCAGAGCTGGACGTCGGTGGTGTGGCTATCACCACCGTGCCGGCGGTTCACAGTAACGGGGTTTCACCTTCGTTTCTCACCGGCCCGCTCGCGGAATACCTGAAAGCCGCAGGCGTTGGTGCGAGTGTCGGGCCGCCGACCGGTTACGTACTGACTTTTTCAAATGACCTGGTGGTTTATCTCTCCGGGGATACCGGGATTACGGCCGAGCAGAAGCTGGTGGTGAACGATCACTACGGGGCTGAGTTGGTGGTGATGAATATTGGTGACAATTACACCACCGGGCCCAAAGAGGCGGCTTACGTGATCAATGATCTGATCGATCCGAAAGCTGTCATTGCCTCCCATGCCAATGAGCCGGCCACATCCGGCGGAAAGCTGAAGCAGGGCACGAAAACTGCCTTGTTCAGGGATCTGGTAAAAGTCCCCATGCATGTTCCCTTGAGTGGGCGCACCATCGCCTTCAACGGCGACGGTGGCTGTACGGCCGGTTGTGACTGATATCAGCCTTCCATATCCGCTTTATACGCCCCAGAGCAAGCCGCGCAGTTGAGCCTGGCGCGCTTGAGCATGGCTTTCTGGACAGCGTGCCCGTTGTCCAATTTGCCTGCCCATGCCTTCTGAGCCGCCTCCTGCAGAGCACGGCCGTAGGAAAAGCTCAGGTGCCAGGGTTGCCGGCCAAGGCTGTTCATCGCATTCAGGTTAAGGGTAGCTTCTTTGGGAGTCTGCCCTCCGGATAGAAAATTGATACCCGGGACAGCCGCCGGAACAACTCTGCGGAATACCCGCAAGGTGGCTTCTGCCACTTCCTCCGGCGATGCCTTCGCACACTCTTTTCCGGGCGTTATCATGCTCGGCTTCAGAATCATGGTTTCCAGTTGCACGCCGTGACGGCGAAGAGCATTGAAAACCTCGGCAATCACGGTTTCGTTCACTTCCGCAGACCTTTCGATGGTGTGGTCACCATCAATCAGCACTTCCGGCTCCACAATAGGCACAATGCCCATGGATTGGCAGAGAGCGGCGTACCGGGCCAGCATTTCAGCGTTGGCCTCTACGGCCTGACGTGAGGGCAATGTGTCGGAGATGTTGTACACAGCGCGCCACTTGGCAAAACGGGCGCCCAGGTTCTTGTAGGTTTTCAGCCTGTCGTCGAGGCCGTCCAGGCCATAGGTTATTTCATCCCCCGGGGCATTGATCAGCGGCTTCTTACCCTTATCTACTTTAATACCAGGCACAATGCCCTGGCTTTCCAGCAGTTTGGGAATTGACACGTTATCCAGGCTGTTCTGGCCAAGGGTTTCCTCAAAAAGAATCACCCCGCTTACGAATTCTCCAAGACCAGGTGTGGAGAAAATCAGGCTGCGATATTCCCGGCGCTTATCCTCCGTGGACTCCACACCAACCGCCTTGAAGCGCTTTGCGATGGTGGGGTGGCTTTCGTCAGCAGCGAGAATGCCCTTGCCGGGTTGAACAAGATCCTGAATCGTTGCAAGCAGTTCGTTTTGAATGCTCATGGCGGCTCCTTTATAAAGGGTGTGTGTCATGGCCTAATGCGGTTGCATTCTCCCAATAGTGTAGTCCGTTCATTCAGTGTGGTCGGCGTGATATGGTCATAATTTGATCTGAGCAAAGGCAATCATGGGGACATTGGCTTACGCTTGTTGAAACTGCGGCACGTCAAGGACAAAAACCGGTTATGAAAACTGTAATCAGCGTAAGCCAAGGCTCATCCGAATACGATTACGATCTGGAAACGGAGTTTCTGGGACATGCCTTCCGGGTTATTCGCGCCGGTACCGACGGGGATCTCGCGCGCGCTGTTGCGCTGCTGAAGACGTATCATGAGCGAGCAGACGCTTTCGGCCTCAGCATGGTCTCCGATCATTACCAGGTTGGCTCTGTGAAGCTGGAACACCCGGATACTGCCAAGCTCGAAGCCTGTATTCCAGACAAGCCGATAACCAGCGGATCAGGCTTGCGCGGTATTCTTCAGGAGTGGGCGGTGCGCCAGACCCAGTCAGAGTTGGGGCATTTCTTTGATAACGCCCGGGTACTCTTCCTGAACGGGCAGGCAGGTTATCGGGTGGCCAAAGCGCTTTCCGAGCATACGGACAACCTGTTTTTTGCCGACCCTTATATGGATTTTGGCGTGCCAAGGCTGCTTACCTCGCTCAAACAGCTTGAAACCTACAGTTCGCTAACCGCGCCGATCATGTTTCGCCCGTCAGCCGTGAAGACAGTTGAAACTGTGCTCCGCACGCCGCTGTATCGCCTTGGAGAAGGGTTAATCAAGGGCTCCCTGCATCAGGCTGTAAAAGATGCCCATGTAATCGTTGCCCACATGGGCGATCTGGCAAACTTCACGGACAAGGAGCTGGATGGCAAAACCGTTATCACCTCCCGCGTATCGGAAGAGGCTATGGACTGGATGCGCTCCCGCAAGGTGGCCATGGTGGTGGATTACAGCCCGTGGCTGGAAGGCCGTCCCGTGGGTGTGAATGTGATGGAAGCCATGATCAGCGCGGCGCTCTCACGTGCCCCGGAGCAACTGGGTGCAGATGACTATCTCAATGTTATCCAGTCTCTGGGTATCGAACCCCGAATTCTCTACCCGAACGGCTATCGCCGGATAAACCGCTTTGCCTTTGTGATTCATCCTCTGTCCCAGCAATACCTGACCAAGACAGCCCCGCTGGACTGGGTTGCCAGTGTGTCACCGCCCATGGTGATGAACCTGGTGGAAAAGGCCGTGGCTTACGCGCCGCCGTTTATCTATTCCAAAGTCACCGGCGTCAAATCGCCCACCGGAGACGAAGTGGAAGGCTGGTTGATTACCGTAGGCGGCACGCCTAAGGAAATCATGGCTCACGATCCTGAATTTACCTACACCCGGTTACTGGCCGCCGCCAACCTTGCGAAAAAGCTGGGGGCACAGATCATGGGCCTGGGTGCCTTCACCAAAGTGGTGGGAGATGCCGGCATTACCGTTGCCAAACGGGCGCCGCTCCCCATTACCACAGGCAACAGCTACAGTGCCTCCGGTGCGCTGTGGGCCGCCAAGGATGCGGTGAAGATGATAGGCCGCGCTAAAATTGGTGAAAGCGGAAAAATGGCCGGCAAAGCTATGGTTGTGGGTGCAACTGGCGCCATTGGATCAGTGTGCGCACGCCTGCTCGCCAAAGCGGTGGATGAGGTTTACCTGGCGGCGCCGGAGCCCGCCAAACTGCTGGCTCTGAAAGAAAGCATTGAACAGGAAACCCCGGGCGCTATCGTGCACGTGGCAGGCTCTGCCGATCGCGACATCGAAGACATGGACATGATCGTGACGGCCACCTCCGGAGCGGGCAAACGAATTCTGGATATCACCAAGGTAAAGCCTGGCTGTGTGATCACGGATGTGGCGCGCCCCCTGGATATATCAGCAGAAGATGTGGCCAAACGCCCCGATGTGCTGGTAATTGAATCCGGAGAGGTTCAGTTGCCGGGCAATCATGTACACATGAAAAACATCGGCCTGCCTGACGGTGTTGTCTATGCCTGTCTGGCAGAAACCATCGTGTTGGCGCTGGAAGGGCGGTTCGAGAACTTCACACTTGGCCGAAACATCGAGTGGGGAAAAGTGCGGGATATTTATAAGCTGGGCCTGAAACACGGCATGACACTGGCCGCCATCTCCGGCGTCAACGGCGTATTCAGTGAAGAAGACTTCGAACGGGTGAGGGTACTGGCGGCCAAAAGCGATGTCGGGGAAACCGTAGACCTGTAACCGGGCGCTTGGCGACCGGTTACCTGAGCTGACTGTCCTTACTGCCCCGGCGGTTAATGCCGCCGGAAGCCGTTTCCTGCTTTTCCAGAGTCGCCTGACAATTCACGCATAGACGCACACCCGGAATGGCTTTGCGCCGGGCCTCTGGAATAGGGCAGTCGCATTCTTCGCAGAATTCCGCGCTCTCGCCCCTGCCCAGCCTGCTACGGGCCTCGGCCACAGCATCCTCTACACTTGCATCAATCTGATCCTGAACGGCCCCATCGCGGGCCCAGCCACCAGCCATAACCTTGCTCCTGTGAGAGGTGTATACGCCCAGCATACCAAAACCAAAGTGATCGGGCTAAGGCAAGGCCACGTAACAGTTGCACTGCGGATTTGCTATCCTCAGCCAAACCATCACCAGCGAAAAAAAGGAAACAGAATGCTGTCAAAAACAGACTCGCCTCGCCGTGGCGGAAAATGGCCGCTGATTATCGCCTGGCTCGGCGTAATTGTATTGGTTGTCGCAGGCGTGATGATGGCCGCGGCCGGGCCAGCCTACAAGGCTGAGTTGATTGGACTGGGAACATCTTTCACATGGCTGCGCCAGGGTGCGCAACTGGCAATGGGTGCCGCAGCGCTTGGGCTGATAACTCTTGTCCTTGCCGGTGTACTTCGTAGATGGCGCCCGGCATTTGTAGGGGCGCTGGTAATCTTGGCTGTAGTAGCGGTAATCGCCCTGCCCATGCAAATGAAACAGCGCGCCGAGAGCGTGCCGCCTATCCATGACATAACCACAGATATGGAAAACCCACCCGTTTTCACATTGCTGGCTTCCGCCCGTGAGGATGCACCCAACGCTGTGGATTATCCGGGAGCAGAAACCGCACGCCAGCAACAGGCAGCATATCCGCAGCTAAAGCCCATTACCCTGAACATGCCGATGGCCCGCGCAATGGACGCCGCGAAAGCGACCGTACAAGCCCGCGGTTGGGAGATTGCCGGATCCACCGGAAACACCCTCGAAGCCACAGCGACCACCCGCTGGTTCGGTTTTAAAGATGACGTGGCGATTCGCATGACTGAAACCCGGAACGGTGTGCAGGTAGACATGCGATCCGCATCGAGGGTAGGGAAGAGCGACCTTGGTATAAACGCCGAGCGGATTCAGGATTTTCTTGAGGATTTGGTGAAGCAATGAAATCAACCCTGCGCCTTCGGTATCAAACCATTGAGTTCGACAACGTGGACATTCACGTTTGCACTCTGCGTGACAATCAGCAATTCGATGATCCAGACGACATCGCCCTCAAACTGGGCATTTCATCCGCGACCTGGCCGCTGTTTGGGGTTATCTGGCCTTCCAGCCTGGTACTTGCCCATTACATTGGGAATCATCAGACGGCGGGAAAGAGAATCCTGGAAATTGGCTGCGGGATGGCGCTGTCCAGCCTGCTGTTGAATCAGCGAAACGACGATATTACGGCGACCGATTACCATCCGGAAGTGGCCGTTTTTCTGGAGCGAAACACACAGCTCAACCATGGCAAGGCCATCGGTTACCAGCGGATTGATTGGGCGGATGACACCAGTGATCTCGGTTTGTTCGACATCATCATTGGCAGCGACCTGTTATATGAAGACGAGCACATAAACCTGTTGGCAGACTTCATCCACAAACACTCCAACTCGACGTGTGAAGTTATTCTGGTCGACCCGGGGCGGGGCAGAAAAAACAAATTCAGCCGGCGGATGGAAACCCACGGGTTCAGATTTTCACAAGAGAAGCCGGAGCGTACCGACTACCTGGAAAAGCCTTTTAAGGGCCACATACTCAGGTTTTGGCGGGGTGATATGCAAAGCTCACCAAGCCTTCTTGCCAACACAAGCTCATAAGAGGATCGTCAGAAGAACCTTATCGGGCTTGTAAATAAATTGGTCAATTTTTCTTCTCAAGCGCTTCCTTGAGGCCTGCAAACGGGTTGTGCGTAGCTGCCTCCCGTCTTTTTTCGGAGCTGCCTCCGTAGCGCACGAAATCCTCAAACTTGCTGTGCTCTTCATCGTGACAGTACACACACAATAGCTCCCAGTTACTGCCATCTGCCGGGTTGTTATCGTGGTCATGGTCAACATGATGCACGGTAAGCTCTCGCAAATTAACGCGGGTGAACTCACGGGCACAACGCCCGCACACCCAGGGGTAGAGTTTCAGCGCACGCTCACGATAACCGCTTTCGCGCTTCGCGATATAATCACGCTGCTCAGCCAGCAGTTTGTCCACCTTGCTTGTGTTTCCGGCGTTCTGGCTCATGAATGTTTCCCTCAGTGCGGTGCAGTTCGCCAGGATGGTTATCGTCATCTCGACAGAACCATAAACCACAGCGCAGGGAAGGTACACACTATGCAGTCGCCGCTGAGCAATATTGTGTTGATCGGTATGCCTGGCTCAGGCAAGAGCACTGTGGGCGTTGTGCTGGCCAAGGCCGCCGCGCTGGCTTTTGTGGATACAGATCTGTTGATTCAATCACACTCGGGCGAAAGCTTGCAGAACATTGTTGATGGTTACGGTTACGAGGCTTTGCGGCGTGTTGAGGAGCAGGTTCTGTGCGATCTGGATGTGACAGGCCACGTTATTGCGACCGGCGGGAGCGCCGTTTACAGTGAGCGGGCGATGCAGCAACTCAAGAGCAACAGTGTGATCGTGTTTCTGGATATTTCCCTGGCCACAGTGCGCCACCGCATTGGTGATTTCAGCCTGAGAGGCATTTCCAAACATCCCGACCAAACACTGGACGACCTGTTTGCTGAGCGGCGAGTGCTATATACCCGCTACGCCGATCTGATTGTTCTGGGTGCGAACAAAACCCAGGATCAGGTGTGCGAAGAGATTCTCAGGGGGTTGGCCAGTTGATTCCACATATTGTGACCAGAAAAAACCAGACCCAAGGCAGGAATCAATGGCAGGGATATGTTGTAAAGCTGAATTATTTGTTATGTTGCGAAGCAGGATAGGATTAATTGCAAATCCAACGTGTTAGCGGGAGAGACTGAATCGCATAGCTGTGTGATCGGCGCCGAAGGAGCAACTGCCCCGGAAACTCTCAGGCAAACGGACCGCTAACATGACGACTTTCCGAAGAGCTGTCGACCACTGCGTTAGTCGGCACACCGAAGGAGCAAGCGGCTGTTTTCTTTGAAACGGCGCGTGAATCTCTCAGGTCCCGTGACGGAAGGGGTGCTTTCTACCACTGTGCGTAGAGAGGAAACCCTGGACGCTCTCTGGAGATTGCTATGAAGCGAATTGCAGTTATTGGTGGTGGCATTACCGGTATCACAACCGCATACACCCTGGCCAAGCGTGGCATGGATGTGACCGTTTACGAGAAGCACCGCTACGCGGCGATGGAAACCTCCTTTGCCAACGGTGGCCAATTGTCGGCCTCCAATGCCGAAGTCTGGAATAACTGGCAGACCATAGCCAAGGGCATCAAGTGGATGTTCCACAGTGACGCCCCGTTACTGGTCAACCCCAAGCCCTCCTGGCACAAGCTGAGCTGGTTCGCCGAGTTTTGTGCCGCAATGCCCCAGTACGAAAAAAACACCACCGAAACCGCTCGCCTGGCGATTGCTGCCCGTGACTATCTCTTTGAATGGGCGCAAGAAGAAGGTATTGATTTCGACCTCAAGAAACAGGGTATTTTGCACATTTATCGCGACAAAGCCGGTTTCGATCACGCTGCGAACGTATCGAGACTGCTGTCCGCCGGAGGTCTGGAGCGCCGGGCCGTCACCCCCGAAGAAATGCGTGCAATCGAACCCACCTTGGCTGGCACTTATTACGGTGGCTTTTTCACCGAGAGCGATTCAACCGGTGATATCCACAAGTTCACCAACGGTTTGGCAGAGGCGATTGTGCGTCTTGGAGTGAAGACGTGCTACGGGCACACGGTGACCGAATTGAGTGCGGACCAATCCAATGCATGGGTAACTTCATTTGACGACGAGCAGCAAACCCGCGAAACCTTCGATGGCGTAGTGATTTGTGCAGGCGTTGGCAGCCGTGCGCTGGCGGCGAAGCTGGGAGACCGGGTTAACATCTATCCGGTGAAGGGCTATTCCATTACCGTTGAGCTGGACGACGAGGCCTCTCAAAAAGCAGCGCCGACTGTCAGCCTGCTGGACGATGCCACCAAGCTGGTAACCAGCCGGCTGGGTGATACCCGTTTCCGGGTTGCGGGGACGGCGGAATTCAACGGGTACAACCGCAATATCCGGGATGACCGGATTCGCCCGCTTACCCGTTGGGTAGAGCAATGCTTCCCGGGGGTCTGTACCCGGCGCGTTGTGCCTTGGGCGGGGTTGCGCCCCATGCTGCCCAACATGATGCCGCGAGTAGGGGCGGGCAACCTGCCCACCGTGTTCTATAACACCGGCCATGGCCACCTGGGCTGGACCCTGTCGGCCATTACCGCCGAGATGCTGGCGAATGCCGTTGAGACTGGATCAGCAGGCACACGGTGATTTGATGCCCGCTGATTTCTGACTTTAGCCGTCGCCATGCCTCGCAAAGCGAGGCGGGCGGCGGGTGTTGCACCCCGGACTTCAGGGTTCGATGAACCCTGAAAACTTTATGCCAGACAACAGGGCCATCTCCCGATGCCAGGTTGCCAGGTCATTACTATTGAACAAACTCAATGAATCGTGGCCACATGCTCTGGCCATAACCTGCATGATTTCCACAGACGCTTCAAAGAAATTTTTCAGTTGAGTCGCCGACTTTTCAACGTTCAGCCGCTGTCGCAAATCTGCTTTTTGTGTTGCTATGCCAGCGGGGCAATTATTCGTGTTGCACATGCGCGCCGCTACGCAGCCTATTGATTGCATGGCACTATTTGCGATGGCAACACCATCTTCCTGAAATCCGCAGCCGTGTGTAAATCTGCAAACGTGGGTGGTGATATTGCCGGCTCACCCTCGGGAATGCCCCGCACTTTTGAAATCTTACCGATGTTTTTATTGCCAGGAAGATGCCCCCCAGTCCCGGATTTTGCACCTTGCCCGCCCTTGAAGTGGAAAGCCTGAACGTCTTTCAGTTTGGCTTCATCGTATCCAAATTTGGCGCTCGCCAATTCATAAAAATAGCGGGAATTAGAGGCCTGTTCCTCGGGCAACATCCCGCCCTCTCCGGAACAAATACCGGTACCTGCCAGTTCAGCTCCTTTTGATAAAGCCAGTTTTGCTTCTTCTGACAGAGCCCCGAAACTCATGTCGGAGACAAAGAGAGGGATCTTCAGTTTCAGAGGCTTTTTAGCTCTTGGCCCGATGACCAGCTCGGTACTTACAGCAACATCTTCGATAAACCGTCTCTGGCCAACTGATGTATAAACTCGACCGTAGGCTCTTCTGTAGTAGCGCTGGCAACAGGAATTTTATTCGCACCTGCTTCAATACCAGGCCCTTCTTTACCTACCGCGCTGTCATCAAACTTCTTATGAGTGCCATCGCAAAACGGCAAGTTTGCCGAGTGTTTGCATTGGCATAAAAAGGCATCACCAGACTTTTCAGCGGTAAAAGGCTTTGGTTTGAACTCGGTTCCTGCGTGTGAGCCGTCACAAAAGGGCTGATTATCAGAACGCCCACAGGCGCAAAAATAATAGTCTTTACCTGCTGTCAGATCGACTTTTACAGGCTTGTTATTCGCTACTATCGGGTTCATTTACAGCTCCAGATTTGGGAGATATGACCTGGCCGTGCAGTGCCATTTACTGATCAACAACCTTCTGATTGGTGTTAATGCTAACCGGATCTTTAAAAGTAAGTGTTCGATAAGGGAAGGGGATTTCGATGCCCGCTTTGTCCAGCGCTGACTTGATTGCGGTAACTACCTCATCCCGTGATTCCCGGATGTTCAAAGGCCTGGAGCCTGTCCACCAGGTCACTTCAAAATTGATGGATGAATCCGCAAACTCATTGGCAAATATCTCTACCGGCCGGGAGTCGCTGATGACCGTTTTACAATCAGTGACCGCTTGCTTTATAACCGACCTTGCCTCGTCCACATCTTCACTATACGCAACGCCACAAATGATGGTTGTTCTGCGCTGATCAAGGGCGGTCCTGATGGTGAGCGGATTCTTGAAGAGCATGCTGTTGGGGAGAATCACCAATTCACCGTCTGTTTTACGAATGTGCGTCTCGCGCACGAGAATCGCTTCAACCGTACCCTCGTAACCCTCACACGCCACAAAGTCGCCGATGCGCATCTCCCGGCGAACCAAGATGATGATTCCCGCCAGGAAATTCTCAAATATATCCTTAAAGGCAAAACCGATGGCAACAGAGCCTATACCCAACCCGGCAAGCATTTTTGTAGGCGTAAGCTCTGGAAACGCGATGATCGCAGCGATCATGATTCCAATTAACCAGATGGTTAATGAAGAAAATAAAACCAGCAGCTCGACCAGGCTAGGGCGCAGATTTGTTTTCTTGAGAATGCTTTTGACTATATGCCTTACCAATTTGGCACAAAGGTAAGTTACAAAAAGAATAATCAGAGATATGAATAGCTGCGGCAAGATCTCAATAGCACCCCGGGCAATATCCCTAATCTGTGCAATCAGAATATCCATAGGTTCCATCTATCACGCTACCTATTTTATCGTGTCTTTTTTGCACTGGGCTCTGGTCGCAGGAGCTTGTTGGCAGACACCTCAAATAATATCGATGAGTTTTCCACTTTGCAGTTCGGTCAAGACACCAAACGATTGAAGTACTATACCTTCGCTTTTAGCGAGTTCGAGCAAGTGATCTTCAGATTCCGGGGTTACGGCAATCAACAATCCGCCACTGGTTTGAGGGTCACACAAAATATGCTTTTGGTTATCGCTCAGCGTGCCATGTACTTTATGACCATAGCTATCGTAGTTCCTGATCGTACCCCCGGGTATTGCACCGGCATCAAGGTACTGCAAGGCTTCTGCGACTACCGGAACTTTATCAAATTCGATAACCGCACCCAGGCTACTGCCTTCGCAAATTTCACTGAGATGGCCTAGCAGCCCGAATCCTGTGACATCTGTTAATGCCTTCACGCCTTCCAAAGACGCGACTGTGCGCCCGAACGTATTGAGCTGGCACATCAGGTCCCTTGCTATCGTACTGTGCTCATGTTTCAGAATTTTTCGTTTCTGGGCAGTGGTTAAAATGCCAATTCCCAAAGGCTTGGTCAGATAAAGCTTACAACCGGGTAGGGCGGTATTATTTTGCTTCAATTCAGAAAGTAAAACAGAGCCCGTTACTGCCAAGCCAAAAATAGGTTCGGGGGAATCTATGCTGTGCCCACCGGCTAACGGAATACCCGCATCCGCACAGGCTTGTCGCCCACCTTCAATAACCTGTTGTGCTACTTCCGGCGCCAGGCGGCTAACAGGCCAACCCAATATAGCGATCGCCATCATGGGCGTGCCCCCCATGGCGTAAACATCACTAATGGCATTGGTAGCGGCAATGCGGCCAAAATCAAAAGGGTCATCTACTATTGGCATAAAGAAATCGGTAGTGCTTATGATGCCAATGCCATTCCCCATATCATAAACGGCAGCGTCATCTCTGGAGCTGTTTCCCACCAGCAAGCGTTCATCAGGGACTAGAGCCCGCTCGGTTTTTAAGATGGTATCCAGTACCTTGGGTGAAATTTTGCAACCACACCCTGCGCCATGGCTATATTCAGTTAATTTTATTGGTGTCTCGTTCATTGACGTACTCGAAGATGAATTTCAGAGAAGGCAGCCGAGTTGTATGTGTCAGTCGTGGACGCCTTCGTGACCATGCATGGCGCCGTGCAGTAACACGTTGCAACAGCGCCAGGCATCTTTACTGCACGTTTTCCGCATCGCCAAACTGGTCTGCAAACAGGGCGGTGGACAGGTAGCGCTCGGCAGAATCCGGTAGGATTACCACAATGTTTTTGCCCTGATGTTCGGGTTGCTGGCCAACCCGGATTGCGGCAACGACTGCTGCGCCACAGGAAATACCACACAGAATACCTTCTTCCTGCATCAGCCGATGTGTCATGGCGATGGCATCCTCGTTGGTTACGGTCTCCACCTGATCAACCAGGCTCATATCGAGGTTTTTGGGCACAAAGCCCGCGCCAATACCCTGTATTTTATGCGGTGCAGGCTTGGGGGCTTCGCCATTACGCACCTGGGTGATGATGGGTGAGTCAGTCGGCTCAACGGCGACGGTGGTGATGGCTTTACCCTGGGTGTTCTTGAGGTAGCGTGACACGCCGGTCAGCGTGCCCCCCGTGCCCACGCCAGCGACAAAAATATCCACCGCGCCATCGGTATCGTTCCAGATTTCAGGGCCGGTGGTGTCTTCGTGGATCTGCGGGTTGGCGGGGTTGTTGAACTGCTGTGGCAGAAAGTACTTGTCGGGCTCGGCGGCGGCCAACTCTTCCGCTTTGGCGATCGCGCCCGGCATGCCTTTGGCGGGTTCTGTCAGCACTAAGTCCGCACCCAGGGCTTTCAATACCTTGCGGCGCTCCAGGCTCATGGAAGCCGGCATGGTCAGAGTGATCTTGTAACCTCTGGCCGCAGCGACAAAGGCCAGGGCGATGCCAGTATTGCCACTGGTGGGTTCGATAATGGTCATCCCCGGCTTAAGCACACCACGTTTCTCGGCGTCCCAGATCATGGCGGCACCAATTCGGCACTTCACCGAGTAGGCCGGGTTGCGGCCTTCAATCTTGGCCCAGATAGTCGCGCCGTCATTGACACGGTTCAGCTTAACCAGCGGCGTGTTGCCAATGGACTGAGAGTTGTCTTCATATATGCGGGGCATGGTTTATCTCCTCGGTTTTTAAAGATCGTACCATACCGGGGGGAATCCAGTTTATAGGTGGGGCTCATCCGGAATCAGAGCCGAAAGATCCGTAACCCCGATATCCACACCCGCCTGTGACAGCAAAGCGGAAGCCTGCCCCCGGTGATGAGTTTGGTGGTTGAAAAAATGAGTAACCAAGCTGGAATATCGTTGAGCCGGATGGTATCACCAACGAGGATATGGTTGAGGTTACCGGCAGCCTCATAGAGCTTTGAGTTCATCCGCTGATTGTAGACGGCCAGCAATTCAAAATGACGTTTCAGGTTCATCAGAGTTCCTTCTCTTGTGTAACGCTAAATGCACCGGGTAGGTTGGTTATCAACTAGCTGTCACATAGTTCGTTTTCGTGCTGTATTCTACTATCTTCCTATGGAGAGAAATCATAAACCGCATAATTCTCAGAGACGATCAATGGGAAAGAGTAAAAGGCTTATTACCTGGAAAAGTATGCGATTGCGGTGATACCGCCAGGGAAAAACAGAAAGGTAACAAGAGAATAGGACGCGCACTTAATAGCGATAACAAAATTTGGTAGAACGCCTCCAGGAGAACCAGTCCATGTCAAACAAGATTGTCTCACCCCGTGATGCCGCTGCACTGGTTCATTCCGGCGATACCATCACGACGTCCGGTTTTGTCGGCGCCGGCGTGCCGGATGCGCTCCTCAAGGCGCTTGGCGACCGGTACGCGGAGGAAGCGCATCCGCGTGACCTGACGCTTTTGTTTGCGGCGGGACAAGGGGATGGTAAAGACCGCGGGCTAAACAGGCTCGCCGCTTCCGGTCTGGTGCGGCGGATCATTGGGGGGCATTGGGGGCTGATCCCGAAACTTGCCAGCCGTGCGGTGCAGGGCGAGATTGAGGGATATAATTTCCCGCAAGGCGTGATTTCGCATCTCTACCGTGACATTGCGGCGGGCAAGCCCGGCACGATCAGCCATGTAGGCCTTGAAACATTCGTGGACCCGCGACAAGGCGGCGGCCGTGTGAACGACACCACGCCAGAGGGTCTGGTTGAATTGATCACCGTCGCAGGGCAGGAGCGGCTGTTCTATCACGCCATGCCGATCCACGTAGCCTTGCTGCGCGGATCGACGGCGGATGAACACGGAAACGTAACGATGGAGCGCGAGGCGCTCGTGCTCGACAACCTGGCGCAGGCGATGGCCGCGCGCAATTCGGGCGGTGTGGTCATCGTGCAGGTCGATCAGATCGCAGCCAAGGGCAGCCTGCCCGCCCGCGATGTGGTCATCCCGGCAATGCTGGTCGATGCCGTGGTGGTCGCACCGCCCGAATTGCACATGCAGACCTACGCCACGCAATACAACCGCTACTACACGGGGCGTTACAAAATGCCCGAAGGCAATCACAAGCCTGCGCCACTGGACTTGCGCAAGGTCATCGCCCGGCGGGCGGCGTTTGAACTGCCCATGGGCGGTGTGGTCAACCTTGGCATCGGCATGCCCGAAGGCATCGCTGCGGTGGCAGCCGAAGAAGGGTTGCTGCAACATGTAACCCTCACGGCAGAGCCCGGTGTGATCGGTGGGCAGCCCGCATCGGGCCTTGATTTCGGGGCGGCGGTGAATACCGAAGCCATCATCGCGCAGGGCAACCAGTTTGATTTCTACGATGGTGGGGGGTTGGACATGGCCTGTCTGGGTATGGCCGAGGTCGACGGAATGGGCAATGTCAACGTGTCTCGCTTTGGCCCGAAACTGACCGGAGCCGGCGGTTTCATCAACATCAGCCAGAACGCGCGCCATCTGGTGTTTGCGGGAACGTTCACTGCATGCGGGCTGGATGTCGGCATCGCCGATGGCGCGCTGCACATCATCACCGAAGGCCGCACCCGAAAGTTCAGCGAGATGGTCGAACAAATCACTTTCTCAGGTACCCGCGCCGCCCGCCTTGGCCAGCCCGTGCTGTACGTAACGGAGCGTTGCGTGTTTCGTCTCTCGGAAGGGGGTGTCAGCCTCATTGAGGTCGCGCCTGGCATCGACATAGAGCGCGATATTCTTGCCCACATGAATTTCACGCCGCAGATCGGAGAGGTGTCTGCAATGGACTCTCGCATCTTTATCGATGCACCAATGGGCCTGCGTGACGATCTGCTGACGTTGGGCATGGAACGACGCATTCATTTTGACGCAGGCCGTGGGATCCTGTTCATCAACCTCGCGAAACTAACGATCCGCACCGACGCGGACATCGCGGAGATCAAAACCAGGGTCGAAGACGTGCTCGCGCCGATTGATCGCAAGGTTGATGTCATCGTCAACTACGATCAAACGCGCATTGATGATGCTGTCGCGGTTGAGTGGGCCAGCATGGTCGACGATCTTGAGGCGCGGCTTTACAACCGAGTGACACGTTACTCGACATCCGCCTTTTTGCGCCGCAAGCTGGGTCAAACACTACAACGTCGCCGCCGCGCCACTATTTTTGACAGCGAACGCGCCGCTGAGGCAGCAATGTACAAACACGGCGCATAGGGGCGCGCAACGACACCTGGTATCGCTGCGCGATGGATGGATCAAACTTCACCATTTCCGGTGAAACGCCCTGTGCGGACTCGCCGATCCGACGTATCGATGCACGGTGTTGTGGGGGCTGGGGGTTAGATACCTTCGGCTACCCGATTGGCCACTAACACTCCGGCAATATGCTGCGCACAAATTCAGCAATCGCCTTGCCAAGAACGCGGTGCTGATCTTTGTCCAAATGGACACCGTCGATACGACTTGTTTTCGTCACTGTACCCGCGTCGAAGAAATGACAATTCTCATCATCTGCGACTCTCCGTATTGCTTCATTCAGTCCAACTGCCTTCAGTTCTGCGCCCTCAAATTTTGGAGCGATGGCGCCTTTAGCTTTCTGTATCTTGGGAGGAGCTACTATGAGTATCTCTGGAATGGGCATCACGGGTTCGATTCGCGCACGACGAATAGCGGTAATGATTGCGCCTACACCTTGAGCCGACTCCCATGCATTGCGGTGATGCATCGATTGAAAGTCATTGGTGCCTAAGAACACTACAACCAAGGACAACGGTGAATTAATTTCAATACGTTGTTCCAAGCCAATTAATCCGTTTCGACCGGGTTTGAACGGATCATCCCAAACCGTACGGCGACCGTTTAGACAATCTTCAATTACGCGGACAGGCTTATCTGACTCGGAAAGCTCGAGCTCCATAACGCCAGGCCAGCGCTGATTGAAATCAAACCGCTCTCGGGTATCTGGAATAATGCCCCAGCTAAGCGAATCAGCGTAAACCAAAATTTGATGCATCCGGAAATCTCCTATGGCGCCCAACGCTTCCATCACCGCTGCCGAAGACGTAGCGCAGCGGAGGTTTTGGCATCCGGTGTATGGCCTTGTCTACGCCCAGCATGGGCATGAACTAATGGGGTGAAAGTCCCCTGTGGGAAGATCACCGTTCAGCCGGTTTTACCCGATTGAACGCTAACCACTAGCGAATGGCAAGGGCCAACCCGTGAGGGGCGGTCTCCGGAAC
>JAGPVT010000086.1 GCA_018066865.1 Marinobacter sp.
ACCGTCGTTACCCGGAAATTACGGAACGAACGGTTGGACACCATCACCCGCTCTGCTGCCGGCACACCCAGGTTTATGGTTTTACGGGTTACCATGGCGTGGCGATTCCGACTGTCCCGAACCGTTCGAATGGTGTTTACGAACGCCTCGACTACCGGGCCACCATCAAAAATATCGACCATACCGTTGAAGTTGAACCCTTCCGCTTGCAGCATCTTCAGCGCAGGAGCCGTGTTGCCATGAACACGGCCAATAACCGAGCGCGCCGAATCCGGCAGCATGGGCAGGTATATGGGATATTTGGGCATCAACTCCGCAATAAAAGACTTGTTACCAAGCCCGGACAGCATATCCGCTTCGGTAAACTCCATATCAAAAAACTTGCTGCCCAGGGCATCCCACAGCGGGCTCAGGCCCTGCTCATCTGATACGCCACGCATTTCGGCAAACACTTTTTCAGAGAAGTGCTTGCGAAATTCATCCAGATACATGAACCGGCAGCGCGACAGAAGCAGCCCGTTGCCACCGCCCTGGTAGTCATCAGAGAGCAGAAGCGAGCATATCTCACTGGTATCTGTCATATCATTCGAGAGATGCAGCGTTGGAGTGCGCACATGAACCCCCAACTCTTTGGAAGCGTTTACCGTAACGCTGAGCCGATAGTTGTAGAACACTTCGTCGAGGCCCACACGAGCCTGAATGCCACTGATACCTACCGCTTTTCCGGCTTCCGTATCCTCCAGGGCAAACAGGTAGAGGCCTGCTTCCGGAGCACAGCGCTGGTTGAAGGTTTCTCTGGCAAGGTTGATCTTGCGTTGCAACAGGGCCTTATCGGCAGGTAGCGTGGTAAGCCCCTTGCCAGCTTTCTGCGCCATGGCATAAAGATCTTCAAGATCGTTTTCCTGAAGCGGGCGGATAACTAGCATGGCGCTACCCTCACCTCATCACCGGCTGTCTTGCCCAGCAGATCCCAGATGTTCACAGGCACCTTGAGAGTGCCTTCGAGCGTATCGGCAACCTGAGTCAGGGTACAACGGAATTCGGGACCCTCACCCGCGGCTATCATGCAAATATCACCACCACCTTCGTTGGCCCCGTGAAGAGTTTTTTTCCGGCTGGTGACCAGCGTATGCAACGCGTCTGTTCGCGCTTCAAGCACCGGCCCGGCATCAAAGATATCCAGGTAGCAACCAGCCTGAAATCCTTCCCGCTGCAGCAACTCAAGATTCGGCACGGTCAGCTCGTGGGGCTGGCCAAGTGCCGCCTGAGCAGCCTCGGAAAGCAGTGTGACATACACAGGGTTTGGCGGCATGAGTTCGGCAATAAACGTTTTGCTGAGCACGCCAGAGTGCTGGTCAGCGGTGTCAAAATCCATATTGAAAAAGTGACGCCCCAGGCTGTCCCAGAAAGGAACACTGCCATCCGCAAGCTGAACGCCCTGAATCTCCACCGCAATCTTCTGGGTAAACCAGTCGCGGTGCCCGGCGATGAACAGTATCCGGGCTCTGGAAAGAAGCTCAAACGCGTCGGTGTAACGCAGTTCAGGCGTTATGGAAAATGAGCAAAGCAGGGTGTGATCGGTCAGGGCGTGGCTGGGATAAAGAACATCAACCCGGCTGGAGATGCCAAGCTCATGAGACGCATGAATAAGTGCGTCGCGACGATAATTATAAAACGGCTGGCCATTACCCGCGCGGGCATCGATACCTGCCGTGCCGTGAACCCTGCCGGTGGCCGTGTCTTCAAGCACAAACAGAAACCGTTGCGGCTGCCCACCGACGATGGCTTTACCCGCCAGAGAGGCAAGCGAGTGTTCTATTTTTTTCGCAAGCGCTTCACGCTGTTTGGGCAGAGTGGAAGAAAGGCGAGCCGTCTCTGAACCCGCCGTGCCCGCAATTTCCAGTATCTGGTTCACGTCATCCGGTAACGCCGCGCGTACCAGCCACATAAAAGCTCCTACGTCGTCAGTTTTTTCACCGCCGCTTCAAAGCGCTCAAGCGCTTCATCAATATCGGTATCGGGAATGATCAGTGAGGGCGCAAGCCGAATCACATTGGCGCCTGCGATCAGCACCATCACACCTTCATCCAGACCAGCGTTCAGGAAATCCTTGGCTTTACCCTGCCATTTCTCAGTCAGTACGCAGCCTAACAGAAGCCCTGATCCACGAACCTCACTGAATATCCCGTAGCGCTCCCCGATGTCCATCATGCCTTTGCGCAAATGGTCGGAACGGGCTTTCACGCCCTTGAGGATATCTGGCTGGCTCACCGTATCGATCACCTTCTGAGCGACGGCACAGGCCAGCGCGTTGCCGCCATAAGTGCTGCCGTGGGTACCGACCCCGAGGCTGGCGGCAACTTTTGCCGTAGTCAGCATGGCGGCAACCGGGAAGCCGCCCCCCAGGCCCTTGGCACTGGTGAGAATGTCCGGCACCACGCCGTACATCTGGTAGGCATATAGATGGCCGGTACGGCCCACGCCAGACTGCACCTCATCAAAAATCAGCAGCGCATCGTTGTCGTCACAGAGCTGGCGCAAGCCCTCGAGAAACTCGGCGTCGCCCGGCATCACGCCGCCTTCGCCCTGAATCGGTTCTACAACCACCGCGCAGGTTTTTTCCTTCGAAATCAGTTTCTTTACCGACTCCAGATCATTGAACTCTGCATGATGAATGCCGCCCGGCGCCGGTTCAAAGCCTTCAAGGTACTTAGGCTGACCGCCCACACTCACAGTGAACAGGGTGCGCCCGTGGAAGGCATTTTTAAAGGAGATGATTTCGTGTTTTTCAGGCCCCGCGTGCTCCCAGCTATAACGACGCGCAAGCTTGAAAGCCGCCTCGTTGGCCTCGCCGCCAGAGTTGGCAAAAAACACCCTCTCAGCAAAGGTAAGATCACAAAGGGTTTTCGCCAGCCGCAGAGCCGGCTCGTTGGTCATAACGTTGGAGAGATGCCAGATTTTCTCTGACTGCTCCCGCAGCGCCCCGACCAGTCCGGGGTGCGAGTGCCCGAGGCAGCTCACGGCTATGCCACCCTGAAGATCTATAAACTCGCGCCCGTCCTGATCCCATATACGGGAACCCTCACCCCGCACCGGAACAATCGAACCGGGAGCGTAGTTAGGTACCATAACTTCATCAAAAAGTTCGCGGCTGACAGGTTCTTTGTGCATAGATCTCTCTCGGGAAAGCGGCTAAGCAATTAAAATAGTAGAGTGACCGCGCCAAACAAGTACGTAAGTGTGCGGACTCCTGCACCATAATACGCCACTCAAGGCATAAGAACATCATCAGGGCGCTGATCAGCAGTTTGTAGGAATCCAGATCAAAGGTAACCGCCTGGCCGCGCAGGGAGAGCTCCTGCAGTTGTCCTCATCATGCAGGATGGCCACATGCATCCATGTTGTAGACCACCAGGATATCCGTGCGGCCAGACCGGTAATCCTGCTCGACGATCCCCACCGGCCCTCTCCATGGCTGGGTTTTCAGCCGCAGACTGTGAAAGGTAATCTGCACCCTGAGGTTGTAACGCTCGACATTCTCAAGTGCTTCGCATGCGCCCTTGCAGAGCCCAAGAGAACGCTGGAAGCAGGGACCATCAAGCTCAGGCTCCAACCCCGGCAATCGGTTGTACAACTCATTTTTAGTCGCAATCCCGCTCAGTGCCCGCTCTGCATCCCGCTTGCTGCGGAACAATCCGAAATAATTCCCCAACCGGTGGGGCTCAATTTCACGAACCAGCCGCGGCTGCAGATACCCCGCCTCGTTTTGGGACAACTCGATGCTGACCAGTTTCTCGGCAGCCCGGGAGCGACGATTGAACATCGGCTTCAGGAACAGCTTGGCTACTAAAACTATAACCAGCGCACCGTTGGCGACTTCTTCAAGGATGTCGATACCATGGGCTGGAAGCGTCGGCGCCTCACATGTACCCGCGCACTGAACGGGGCATGACGGCCATGGGAATGGGTGCCATGAGAATGGTGGCGGCCAGGCAATGCACGGCTGCATGGAGATAGCCCACGGCGACATGGCGGGGGCACCGGAGGCAGGCAGAGCCAGACTGGACACTGCCTGTTCATGACAATGAGATATTTGGTCAGCTACTGTTTGACCGGGTGGAATATCAGCGCGATGAGCACCCTTGCCGTTCGGCTAACCGCTCCCCTTGCCGGGTCGGTAGCGGAAGTGCACCGCCAAGTCATCCCATCGCCACCACAGCTCAGGGAACAGCGCCCGTCAAGGCGCTACGCGCCATGCCTGGCGCACCATTGACAAACGACCGGGCTAATGCCCGGCCGTTATAACGGACTATGAGATTATACGTTAATCAGTAACTGATATTGACCATAGCTACGATCTTATAGGTATCCTCCGGATCATCTCCGTAGAAATCCCCCATGAAGCCGTAGGAGCCACGCAGGCTGATGTCATACAGGCCAGCAAACTTTTTACCAACCTGGGCAGCGACTTCAGTACCAAGACTTGATCCGTTGGCCTGAGCTGCGCTGTCGGGCGCATCATCGGCGGCGCGGAAGTAACCGGTGCCGTACTTCAGGTAGTAGTCGTTGGAAAGTTCCTGATTACCCGAGACCATCAGCCCCATCAGACCGTATCCCTGGTAAGCTGCATCAGAAACTGACTTAGCCCCCTGAGAACCATTGTTGTAGTAGACGTCTGTTCCGAAGATTTGCAGATTATCGCTGTTCAGCTCCCAGCCTGACTGGTTTGCTGCAAAGCGATCGGCACCATTGCTGCTGTCGTCAGCCGGAATATAGATGCCGTGAATCGTGAGAGAACCGCCATTCCAGTGCTTTTTCGCATAAAGGTTCAGCATGTACGTGTCACCATCGGTCGCACTTGAGTCGACCCCGGACGCCTTTTTGTAAAGTACCGAGCCGCTATAGGCGAGATGCTGAGTAGCATAGTCGGCGTAGACGCCGAAATAATTATCCTCCGTTCGAGCCGCCGTGCCATTTAGAGCAGCTTGACTCCTGTTTCTGATCTGGGCCCCGGTGAGACCATAGTGGAACATTTCACTGGGATGAAGCTCGGCGCTCAACATGTAGAAGTCAACGTCGTTCGCAGAATCTCTATTATCATCTCTATTTTTACCGCCATCGCCTTCTTCCCACTTGAACCAGCCACCTGTCAGCGTGGCCATACCGACCTGGCCCGCGAAGGAGATGCCGTTCATATCGTCGTTAGTGACAAAGCTCTCGTACTTACCGAAGCCATACCCCTGGATACCTGCTCGCACCTTCCAGTCGCTGTTCGGCACTTTCAGTTCAGCGTAAGCATTCTTGGTCTCAACGCCAACGCCGTCGGCGCTGAGTTTGCCGCAGTTGTCGCCTTGGCAGCTACCCGTCTCACCCCACGGAGAATCAACCTCGCCATACCAGACCAGGCTCACATTATCGTTGAGGTTGCCGGTGATCTTTGCGCGCAGGCGCTGATCAACAAAGGAACTGCTGTTATCGTTGGTCTCGTCCAGGCTTTCTGAGGTGCCCTGAAGACGGTAATAACCGTTCACGCTGAAGGGCGAATCGCTTTTCTTAAGCGTCTCAACGGCCGCCGTCAGTTGATTTATTTCGGTCTTCAAGTCTTCTATAGTCGGTGACGCCCTACCGACCGGCTCTGCGGCCAATGCCGGTGTTGTTACTACAGCCATCGCCAGCGGAGCGACTATTGTTTTTAGTATTCTGCGCATTTTCAAATTCCCCATTTTTTATAAGCACTTAGTGTTATTATTAACATAAAAAATGTTAGATCACGATCCGCCTAACGTAAACGATGTCAGATCACGATCCGTCTAACGTAAAAGATGTTAGATCACGATCCGCCGGATTGCAACATCTTGATTAATGTGTGTTACTGACTGCCAGCAGTCGCTCGCAACATAACCGGCAGAAGCCGTCTCGGCCAGATTCTGAGGCCTTAAAAATAGCCGGCCGTCCGGTCAATTCGTCGGGCTCAATCAGTATCACTGATCAGGGTGCTACTGAACTAGTCGTTTAGAACCTGCCCAATCGGCAGCAGGCATCGATTGTTCGAGTAGGCGAACACCACTTCATAGACATCGCCATACCAGTGGCCAGAACCACCCGGATTTTATATTGCCTTTTGAAGGGCCAGCACGACCCTGGCGCCGCCTCGACGGGCTTTTCATCCATAGCCAAAACCCAGCTGTGCAGGATGTTGCCGGTATAAGCATCCACAACGGGCCAAATGGGGAGCAGAGGCTGAAGACGGCATTTCAGGTCCGTTTCAACTGATTTTGCTTTACTTGTATTGCGGTACACGAAAAAAAGAAGATTTAGCCGTGAACAAAGTAACCCTGGTATTGCTTTCGTAATTTCGATGTTCTTAAGTCCATGGGCCGCATCCAGCCCGAATGGAGGACTTGTTGACCGCATTAACGAAGCGCGAACCTACCCTCATAAAGCTGAAGCCGTCGAGTCCGCCAAACAGGAGCAAATGAAACACAGGAAGATGCATAGCGACAAAGAGCACTCTCCTCACGAGTAATCCAGCTCAGAAAAGGCGACCCTGCGATTTGGAGGAGAGGGTCGCCGTGGGGTCCCTAGCCTTGCTCCATACCTTAATTGCCGGCTCTGGCGACAGTCCGCTCTAACGCCTCTTAGCATTCGCAAACACTAGAAAATCGCCTCTCACCTCCTCTTTTTCCCCGGAAAAGCTAGGCCGCGAGAGGACATGACATCTCGCGGCGCTTGACCATTACAAAAGCAACTCTCTCAGATCGGACAACAAACGGGACAAACAACTTGTAAACCGCGCCGCATCGGCCCCGTTCACCGCGCGGTGATCGTAAGACAACGACAGTGGCAGCAACAGCCTTGGCTGGAACCCACTGCCATCCCACACCGGTTTCATCGCCGCCTTGGAAACACCAAGAATCGCCACTTCCGGAGCATTAACGATGGGCGTAAATGCCGTGCCACCGATACCACCCAGACTTGTGATGGTAAAGCAGGCACCTTGCATCTCTGCCGGTTTCAGCTTCTTGTCCCTGGCTTTCTGGGCAAGCTCCGCACTTTCTGCTGCCAGCTCCCAAAGGCCCTTCTTGTCCACATCGCGAATCACCGGAACCATCAGCCCGTTCGGTGTATCCACCGCAATACCAATGTGAACGTATTGCTTGCGAATCACCTCTTTGCGCTCCATGTCCAGAGACACATTGAACTGCGGCAATTCAGCAAGAGCTGTTGCACAGGCCTTGAGCAGGAACGGCAACGGCGTCATCTTCACGCCTTTTTTCTCACCGGCGGCTTTCTGCGATTTGCGGAATGCCTCCATATCAGTGATGTCGGCGTCCTCAAACTGGGTCACGTGGGGCACGTTAAGCCAGCTACGCTGCATGTTAGCCGCCGTAACCGCCATCATTCGTGACATCGCTTCTTTCTCGATGTCACCAAACTGACTAAAGTCCGGCAGCTTAACGCCCGGAATACCGGAGCCCGTAGCCACAGCGCTGCCCTGCTGGGCCTGTTGCAGCTGGCTCTTCACGTAGTTCTGCACATCGTCTTTCAGGATCCGGCTTTTCGGGCCAGATCCTTTGATGCGAGCCATATCTGCGCCCAGCTCACGGGCGAGCTTGCGCACAGCAGGGCCGGCATGAACTCCAGCGCCCGGCGCCGGTGGCTCACTGACCGCACTCTGAGACCGCGCTGCCGGTTCTTTCGGCGTAGCCTTGTCATCTGCCTCGGCTTCAGACTTTGCGTCCTGGCCGGAGTCGGCGGGCGCATCATCCTGATCGCTGCTCTCTTCAACATCATCGTCACCGTCACCGCCGTCTTCGGCGACGCTCAGTTCAAGAAGCTTGTCGCCCTCGGACAACTTGTCACCTTCGGCCACAAGAACCTTGACCACTTTGCCACTGAAAGGCGACGGGATTTCCATAGACGCCTTGTCGGACTCCACGGTTACCAGAGCATCATCAGCCTCAACAGTATCGCCTTCCGATACGTTGATTTCGATAACCGGCACATCCTCCATGCCGTCCAGGGGCGGAACCAGCACGACTTCCGTGCGCGAACCCCCAGACTTTTTCTTTGGTGCCGGTTTGCTCGCGTCCGGCTCAGCCCCACCCTTGGAGCTGGATTCGGTCTCTGTTTTTTCTTCGGCCTTCGCTTCCGGCTCGCCAGCAGAATCATCAGAACCACCGGACTCACCGCTGGATTCAATCGTGCCAACCACATCGCCTTCTTTCACCTTATCACCCACCTTTACGGTGAGCTTGATGATCTTGCCTGCCCCGGGGGATGGCAATTCGACGGAGGCCTTGTCAGTTTCAACGGTCAAAATCGGATCTTCTGCTTCAACCGAATCGCCGGCGCTTACCAGAAGTTCAATAACCTCAACTTCGTCTGCCCCGCCAAGATCCGGGACCCTGATTTCCTGTTCGCTCATAGCGGTCTCCTTAAAGGTGCGCCGGGTTCGGTTTATTGCGATCGATTCCGTACTTGCGCATGGCTTCAAGAACCTGCTCTTGCTTGATCTCGCCGTCTTTAGCCAGAGCGGAAAGCGCCGCCAAAGCCACGTGGTAGCGATCAACCTCAAAGAAATCACGCAGTTTTTCACGGGTGTCGCTGCGACCAAAGCCATCCGTACCCAAGGTCAGGAAGGTTTTCGGGACGTACCCCCGCAGCTGCTCGGAATGCAGCTTGATGTAGTCAGTAGACGACACCACCGGGCCGGCCTGGTTTTCCAGACACTGGGTAACATAAGCCTTACGACCTTTATCGTCAGGATGCATGAAGTTCCAGCGCTCTACGTGCTGGCCATCGCGGGCCAGTTCGTTAAAGCTGGTAACGCTCCAAACATCGGAGCTAACGCCCCAATCGTCTTTCAGTAGTTCGGCAGCCGCATTCACTTCGTTCAGGATGGCGCCGGAACCCAACAGCTGAACCCGCAGTTTGGTTTTACCCTTGCCTTTGGCTTCCACTGAACTGAACTTATACATACCTTTGATGATGCCTTCTTCACATCCTTCAGGCATCGCAGGCTGCACGTAGTTTTCGTTTTCCATGGTCAGGTAATAGAAGACGTTTTTGTTGTCTTCATACATTTCCTTCATGCCATGGTGAATCACCACCGCCATCTCATAGGCATAAGCCGGGTCATAAGCTTTGCAGTTGGGAATGGTGTTGGCCAGAATATGACTGTGACCGTCCTGGTGCTGCAAGCCCTCGCCATTCAGTGTGGTACGCCCTGCGGTACCGCCAATCAGGAAGCCGCGAGCCTGAATGTCGCCAGAAGCCCAGGCCAGATCGCCTACCCGCTGAAAACCGAACATGGAGTAAAATGCGTAAAACGGAATCAGCGGGAAGTTGTTGTTGCTGTAGGATGTAGCAGCCGCCATCCAGGCCGCCATTGAGCCGCCTTCGTTGATGCCTTCCTGCAGAATCTGACCCTTTTTGTCTTCACGGTAATACATGATCTGTTCGCGATCTTGCGGCACATACTTCTGCCCTTCAGAAGTATAAATACCCAGCTGGCGGAACATGCCTTCCATACCAAAGGTGCGGGCTTCATCCGGAACAATCGGCACAACCCTTTTGCCTATGCGCTTGTCTTTTACCAATGCACTCAGAATGCGCACAAATGCCATGGTTGTAGAGATTTCACGGCCGTTGGAGCCATCAAGCACCTGCTTGAAGATGTCCAGCTCAGGAATCTTCAGCGGCTGGCTGTCTTTACGACGCTTGGGGTAGAAGCCGCCCAGATCCTGCCGGCGCTTCTTCATATACACCAGCTCGGGGCTGTCCGGCGCTGGACGATAGTAAGGCACGTCGTCCAGCTCTTCGTCTTTCAGCGGAATCGCAAAACGATCGCGGAACGATTTCAGGGTTTCGGTATCCAGCTTTTTCAGCGAGTGCGCCGTGTTGGTGGCTTCGCCAGCAGCACCAAAACCGTAGCCTTTAATAGTGTGAGCCAGAATAACCGTGGGCTTGCCATTGGCCTCGGTTGCCGCTTTCTTATAAGCCGCATACACCTTGTATGGGTCGTGGCCGCCACGGTTCAGTTTGCTGATGTCATCGTCTGTCCAGTTTTCGACCATCTTTGCCAGCTTCGGGTACTTGCCGAAAAACTGCTTCCGCGTTGCAGCCGGGCCAGCATTAGTGAAACTTTGCAGTTCGCCGTCGACCACTTCGTCCATGGCGCGTTGCATGGTGCCGTCTTCATCCTGATCAAACAGCGGGTCCCACATGCGACCCCAAACCACTTTGATGACGTTCCAGCCAGCGCCACGGAAAGAGCCTTCCAGCTCCTGGATAATTTTGCCGTTGCCTCGCACCGGACCGTCCAGGCGCTGCAGGTTACAGTTCACTACGAAAATCAGGTTGTCCAGATTTTCACGGCCAGCTTTGGAAATACAGCCGAGGGTTTCAGGTTCGTCGGTTTCGCCGTCACCAATAAAGCACCACACTTTGCGGTTTTCCATCTCGACCAGCTCACGGCAGTCGAGATATTTCATGATGTGCGCCTGATAAATAGCCTGAATCGGGCCCAGACCCATAGAAACCGTGGGGAACTGCCAGTAGTCCGGCATCAACCATGGGTGCGGGTAAGAAGACAGACCACCGCCGTCGACTTCTTCGCGGTACTTATCCAGTTGCGGCTCGTCAAACCGGCCTTCCAGATAGGAACGGGCGTAAATTCCCGGCGACGCGTGCCCCTGAAAATACACAAGATCGGACTCGCGTTTTTCATCACCGCCGTGGAAGAAGTAGTTAAAGCCTACATCGTACAGCGTGGCTGCAGACGAAAATGTGGAAATGTGACCACCCAGATCGCCCGGGCGCTTATTGGCCCGAACTACCATTGCCATGGCGTTCCAGCGAATCAAAGAACGAATACGGCGCTCCATGAACAGATCACCCGGCATACGGGCTTCTTGCACTAGCGGAATGCTGTTGCGAAATGGCGTGGTAATTGCGTAAGGCAACTCGGCGCCATCCCGGCTGGCACGCTCAGAGAGACGCTCAAGGATGTACTTTACTCGGTCTATACCTTCATTCTCGATCAGTGACTCGAGCGCATCAAGCCATTCACCGGTTTCAATCGGATCATCATCCTGGTACATCAAACCTCCCCCCCTTCAAATCAAAAAAAAGCGGCAGGTGCCGGGACCGGCATCCGCGCTTGCGATATCGATGAGCTGCGGAAATACAGCTTCTTTTCTTTAAGCACCCTGCCGGGCGATGTACCGGCCAATGGCAAAATTTATGTTCATAAAGCATAGAACAGCTTTTGCTGCCCTGCCCCACAGATTGAACCATTTATGGCCAAACATCCGCAGGACCTACCAATCAAGACTGGATTTTCGTAGTATTTTTACTACGCATTGCCCGGAGATTTTGACTGAAACGTGAAACCTTCCGAGAAATCACAAAGATAATTACGATTAGTTACGCAATAATGCCTTTTTTTCGACCTCCAAACAACCAGACTCCGACCAACGTATTAGTACCTGCAGAACCTCTCTTTTCATTACCGCTCTAAACGATATCGATATGAAATCTGACAACCATTCACGACAATTAATATTGATTTTCAAATAGTTAAAAACTGTGCCCTTAAAACCCTCGATTTACTCTCCACATTTTAATTAGACCTGAAACCAAACAGCAATTTATGTATACTCCTCTGCCCATTTTTTGACCACCGGAGCGGCGCTTATTTGCCCTCCGCAATTTCAGACTTTTAACCACAGAGGGCGAACCATGAATTCAATCGTCACTTTTCCCAACCGGATTCCTATAGCCGAATTCGAGGAGCGACGCTTCAAGGTTTATACAGACCGCCAGCTAGACAAGATCGAGATCATTCAGAACCTTCCCGCAGAGACCTTGTTTGAAATGAAGGTAGTCGCCAGCGTGCTGCCTTTTCGGGTGAATGAGTATGTGATCAACGAGTTGATCAACTGGGACAAGGTGCCTAACGACCCCATCTACCAACTGGTCTTCCCACAAAAGGGCATGCTCAAAGACGAACACTTTGACCGCATGGCCAGAATGCACAGGGAAGGCGCTGAGAAAAAAGAGATTCAGGCAGTCGCCAAAGAGATTCGCGATGAATTGAACCCCCACCCGGCCGGCCAGATGGAAATGAACATGCCGGAACTGGAAGGCGAAGTGCTCGACGGCGTGCAACACAAATACCGCGAGACGGTGCTTTTTTTCCCGGCCCAGGGCCAGACCTGCCACTCCTATTGCACCTTCTGTTTCCGCTGGGCGCAGTTTGTAGGCGATAAAGACCTGAAGATGTCGAGCACCGAGGCGGATAAGCTGCATGGCTACCTGCAGGAGCACACCGAAGTAACCGATTTGCTGGTGACCGGTGGCGACCCCATGGTAATGAAAACCAAGAGCCTGGCTCAGTACCTCGAACCTTTGCTACAGCCAGAGTTTGATCACATCCAGACCATCCGCATCGGCACCAAAGCTTTAACCTTCTGGCCTTACCGTTTCGTGACCGACAAAGACGCAGATGAGCTGATCGATCTGTTTGCCAAGCTTGTGGACGCCGGCAAACACGTTGCGATCATGGCCCATTACAACCACTGGCAGGAAATCACCACCGACATCGCCGAGGAGGCCATTCGCCGTATCCGTGCTACCGGCGCCGAAATCCGCGCACAGGGCCCCCTGATCAAACACGTGAACGACGATGCAGATGCCTGGGCCAAGCTTTGGAAGAAAGAAGTACAGCTCGGCATCATTCCCTACTACATGTTTGTGGAGCGCGACACCGGCGCCAAGAACTACTTCGAAGTGCCGCTTGCAGAAGCCTTTAACATTTACCGCGAAGCCATGAAGAAAGTCAGCGGCCTGGCACGCACAGCCCGTGGACCCAGCATGAGCGCAGGCCCGGGCAAGGTAGAGGTTCAGGGAATAGCCGAAGTGAATGGCGAAAAGGTTTTTGTGCTGCGCTTTTTGCAAGGCCGCAACCCGGATTGGGTACAACGCCCATTCTTTGCAAAGTACAGTGAAACCGCCACCTGGCTACATGAGCTGGTACCCGCTTTTGGTGAAGAAAAGTTCTTTTTTGAAGACGAGTTTGAAGAGATGAAGAGAGGCAATGGTTAAGGCTCTCGGGCTTACACCACCAAAAACGGGGCTCCGAAAGGCGCCCCGTTTTTGGTGATAGTTGACCTGCGGTCAGTGCATCAGCGTATACAGCTTTCGCCGATAGGTGCGCACATCCGGGTTGTTATTTCCAAGCTTCTCAAACAACTCAACCAGCGTGGTTTTGGCCACCTCATCTTTATATTTGCTGTCCACCTGCATCAGGCGAATCAGCAGTTCCATGGCTTCGGCATTTTTTTCCGCCAGCACGCTGTGAAGTGCCAACTGGTGCAAAGCGTTAGGGTCTTTCGGGTCCTGCTCCAGAGCCATTTCCAGATCCTTTACAGGTGGCAGCTCTGCAGACTGCTTCAGGAACTTTATTCTGGCCGCCAGCTGCTTTGCCTGGTGCTGCAACTTTTCCTCCGGCGGCAGGCTTTCCAGAACCTGTTCAGCGGTTTCGAGGTCACCGGATTCAGCTTTCAGCTGGGCAAGGTCAATCAGCACCTTGAGGTTCTCCGGATCTTCCCTGTTCATTTCTGAAAGAATTTCCATCGCGCCTTCGATATCGCCTTCTTCCCAGATGCGATGGGCTTTCTCGTACGGAGCCTCTTCTGGCAGCTCGATGTGCTTATCCAACACCTTGCGGATTTCACTTTCAGGCAAGGCACTGTTAAAACCGTCAACCGCCTGGCCGTCCTTCACCAGAATAATGGTTGGCAGGCTGCGCACACCCAGGCTGGATGTGAGCTGCTCCTGCTCATCCGCATTAACCTTGGCCAGCCGGAACGCGCCCTTGTACTCATTAACCAGCTTTTCCAACAGGGGCATAAGCTGTTTACAGGGTGCACACCATTCGGCCCATACATCCACAAGTACGGGCGTGGAGGCAGAGGCATCCATGACTTCCTGTTGGAAGTTTTCCATGGTGGCTTCAAATATATGGGGAGAACTGCTCATGTCGGACACCTGAAACGTTCATTATGGTTTAAGGCGTAGATGGGGCGTCTGGCGTAAGAATTCAAGAGCTTCATTCCAGAGCATTTACAGCACCCAAGCTTGAAAATGCGGCTTTCGGCTCTAGTTAGTAGTGAACCACTCCTCCTACCAGGAAGCAGACACGGCATGAATCACGACAGCGACAGAGACCCACTGGAAGAGTTCGAGGAAGACGTTACGGAATACATCGGCAAAAATGAGCGCAGTAAAGAGCTGGCGTTGTCTCAACAATCGCTGCCAAAGCGGATGTATGTGCTGCCCGTATCAAATCGGCCGTTTTTCCCGGCACAGGTACAGCCGGTTGTGGTCAATCAGAACCCCTGGCAAGAGACGCTCAAACGCGTAAGCGAAACCGACCACAAAATACTCGGGATCTGCTTTGTCGATGACCATGAGCCCGGCCAAAGCGTGCCGGCGAGCAGCGAACTGGCGACCGTTGGTTGCGCTGTGCGCGTTCATCATGCGCAGAACTCAGACGGCAATGTACAGTTTATTGCTCAAGGCCTGCAGCGCTTCCGGATTGTACAGTGGTTACGCCGCAAACCGCCGTATCTGGTAGAAGTCGAGTACCCAGAGGAGCCTGAGGAAGATGCGGACGAAACCAAAGCCTACACTCTGGCAATCATCAGCGCGATCAAAGAGCTTCTTCGCACCAACCCGCTGTATGGCGAGGAAGTAAAACAGTACCTTTCGCGTTTTGGCCCGGAAGACAGCTCCCCGTTGACCGATTTTGGCGCCTCCATGACCAGCGCGCCCGGCCCGGAGTTGCAAGGCGTCCTGGACACTGTGCCCTTGCTTCGGCGCATGGAAAAAGTGCTTCTGCTGATGCGCAAAGAGCTGGAAGTGGCGCGCTTGCAGTCTGAAATCAGCGAAGAAGTGAATGAAAAGGTACAAAAACACCAGCGTGATTTCTTCCTCAAAGAACAGCTGAAAGTGATTCAGCGTGAGCTGGGCATGTCGAAAGACGATAAAACGGCCGATGCCGAACGCTTTGAAAGCCGAATGGCGGAGCTGAGCCCTCCCGAGGCAGTGCAAGAGCGTTTCGACGATGAACTGCAAAAGCTGCGCATTCTGGAGCAGGGCTCGCCCGAATATGGCGTTACCCGAAATTATCTGGACTGGCTGACGCATGTGCCCTGGGGCAAGCACTCCGAAGATCAGTTTGATCTGGCTGAAGCTCGCCGTGTCCTCGACCGGGACCACGATGGCTTGGCCGACGTGAAAGACCGGATTATCGAATTCCTGGCAGAGGGATCATTCAAAGGCGAAGTCAGCGGCTCAATCCTGCTGTTAGTCGGCCCACCGGGCGTCGGTAAAACCTCTATTGGCCACTCAGTGGCGGATGCGCTGGGGCGCAAATTTTTCCGTTTCAGCGTTGGCGGCATGCGCGATGAGGCTGAGATCAAAGGCCACAGGCGCACCTATATTGGCGCCATGCCCGGCAAGTTTGTGCAGGCTCTGAAAGATACCAAAGTAGCCAATCCGGTCATCATGCTTGATGAGATCGACAAGATTGGCGCGTCCTATCAGGGTGACCCGGCCTCTGCGCTGCTGGAAACCCTGGATCCGGAGCAGAACAAGGAATTTCTGGATCACTACCTGGATGTCCGTATGGACCTGTCCAAAGTGCTCTTCATTTGCACGGCCAACCAGCTCGATACTATTCCCAGGCCACTTCTGGATCGCATGGATGTTATCCGCCTGTCTGGCTATATCGGTGAGGAAAAGCTGGCCATCGCCAAGCATCATCTGCTGCCGCGCCTACTGAAGCGGGCGGGTCTTCTGAAGAAACAGTTCAACATTACAGACGCCGCTATCCGGCAGATTATTGAAGGCTATGCCCGCGAAGCCGGTGTCCGGAATCTGGAAAAATTGCTGCACAAAGTCATGCGCAAAGGCATCGTAAAGCTTCTGGAAGCCCCGAACGAGCCGGTAAAGATTGGCATATCTGACCTGCAGGAATACCTCGGGCAGCCGACATTCCGAAAAGAAAAATCACTCAAGGGTGTCGGAGTGGTTACCGGTCTCGCCTGGACCGCCATGGGCGGCGTAACACTGAGCATGGAGGCCACGCGCGTGCATACCAGCCAACGTGGCTTTAAGCTGACCGGCCAGCTTGGCGACGTCATGAAAGAATCTGCTGAAATCGCTTACAGCTACGTTTGCTCAAACCTGAAACGGTTCAAGGGCGACCCCGGGTTTTTCGACAAGTCCTTCGTGCACCTCCATGTGCCGGAGGGCGCAACTCCCAAAGACGGCCCCAGCGCAGGCGTCACCATGGCCACGGCCCTGCTTTCTATCGCTCGGAGGGAGGCTCCCCAGCAAAACACCGCAATGACCGGAGAGTTGACGCTCACCGGACAGGTTCTGCCCGTGGGGGGCATACGCGAGAAAGTCATTGCGGCCCGCCGGCAGAAAATCAGCAATCTGATTCTGCCGGAAGCGAACCGCGGAGATTACGAAGAACTACCGGGTTACCTCACAGAGGGCCTGACCGTCAACTTCGCCCGACATTACAACGATGTGTTTCAAGTGTGCTTCGGTAACAAGCCCAGAACGGGCTCGTCGGTACACTGAACGGGAGGAAGGAAAAGGCTCAGGCTTTTTCTTTCCAGCCGTCGTCCTTCAGCACAGGGCCGACATCCAGCACCGGAGAAGCATCTATATCATCAGCATCCATCATGTTGGCCACGCGCTGAAGAGACGCCAGAATCATGTTCTGTTCCCACTCATGAAGGCTCTGGAATTTCTTGATGAAATCCTCCTGCAGAGGGTTCGGCGCGCGGGATAGTATGTCTGCACCACCCTCGGTCAGATGCGCATGAACCTTTCGTTTGTCCTGCGTACTGCGAACACGGTAGACCAACTGCCGGTGCTCAAGGCGATCGAGGATGGTCGTAACCGTGGCCTGGCTGAGGCTGACCTTGTCTGCGATCGTACCTATAGTCACCTCACCCAGATCCCGAATTGTCCTCATGATTAATAGTTGCGGGCCGGTGAGTCCGGCATTTTTGCTAAGGCGCTTGGAGTGGAGATCCGTCGCCCGGATGACACGCCTGAGTGCCACCAGAACATGCTCATGATTGTTCACTGTATTACTGCTCCGCTGAAGCTTTTCGATCTTTATTTACACCACTAATTATTAGAGGTCTTCGCTCCCTGGAATGCAAGTAGCGGATTCTCCCCATCTTTTCACGCAAACCTCGTCAGGCAAACCTCAGACGGCACTTCGGTCAATATCAACCTTGAAAAGTTGCGTGTCCACGAAAGCTTCCGCACACTGGTGTTCCCGGATCATACTGACAGCAAAGAAGTTTGAGCCGGAGAATGTTAAATAATCAAAGAAGGCTCAGGCCAGCTTGACAAGGCTGGATGCGTGGTGTTTGTTTAGCTTTCTGAGAACATAACAATAACCCTGAACCTGACAGGACAGACACAATGACAACTTCATTGAAAAAACTCGTAACCGCCGTTAGTGCTTCCGTTGCCCTCATGGGCGCAGGCCACGCAGCTGCGGACATTCAGATTGGCATCGCAGGCCCAATGACCGGCCCCGTTGCACAGTACGGCGACATGCAGTTCTCCGGCGCTCGCATGGCCATTGAGCGGATCAATGCCAATGGCGGCGTGATGGGTGAGAAGCTCGTCGCGGTAGAATACGATGACGTATGTGACCCCAAGCAAGCGGTAACCGTCGCAAACCGGCTGGTTAACGACGGCGTCCGTTACGTGATCGGCCATCTTTGCTCCAGCTCGACCCAGCCCGCCTCAGACATTTATGAAGACGAAGGCATCCTGATGGTCACGCCCGCCTCAACCAGCCCCGAGATCACCGAGCGTGGCTATGAGCTGATCTTCCGCACCATCGGTCTCGACAGCATGCAGGGCCCGGTTGCCGGCAACTACATCGCCAGCCAGAACCCCAAGCGTGTTGCTGTCATTCACGATAAGCAGCAATACGGTGAGGGTATTGCAACGGCAGTACGTGACACTCTGAAAGATAAAGGCATCGAGATTGCGATGTTTGAAGGTGTAACTGCCGGCGACAAAGACTTCTCCTCCCTGGTCACCAAACTCAAGCAAGCCGATGTGGACTACGTTTACTTTGGCGGCTACCACCCTGAGCTGGGCCTTATTCTGCGCCAGGCCCGCCAGGCAAACCTAAATGCCAAGTTCATGGGTCCTGAGGGCGTTGGTAACAAAGACATCAACACCATTGCTGGTGAAGCCTCTGAAGGGCTTCTGGTAACCCTGCCACCAAGCTTCGACGAAAAAGCTGAAAACCAGAGCCTGGTACAAGCATTCGAAGCCAAGGGTGAAGACCCCTCAGGCCCGTTCGTGCTGACTTCCTACGCTGCTGTGCAGCTGGTAGCTGACGGTATCGAAGCTGCGAAATCCAAGGACCCGTTCGACGTTGCTGCAGCCTTGCGCAGTGGCAGCTTTGAAACACCAATCGGCACCGTGCAGTACGACAAAGCCGGCGACATGAAGTCATTTGAATTTGTTGTGTACGAATGGCATTCAGATGGCAGCAAAACTCCGGTAAACTAAGCCGAATCGTTAATAAACGGTAATTAAGAGGACACCTTCTCACCGCGATCCGGGAGAAGGTGTTTTTCTAGGCTCCTGCTGATCCTGTCCCAATGCTGGCCCGGTTATCTCGTGTCTGGTGTGTTTCAGGGGAGGGAGCACGCCTCCGGAGTCAAACAATAATGCAAGACCTCCTGTATTTCTCCCAACAGCTCATTAACGGGCTAACGATCGGGAGCGCCTATGCCCTGATCGCCATCGGTTACACGATGGTTTACGGCATCATCGGCATGATCAACTTTGCCCATGGTGAAATTTATATGATCGGCGCCTACACCGCGCTCATCGCCATTACCGGCCTTACAGCTCTTGGCCTTGCCTGGCTTCCACTTATTCTTGTCGTTGCGCTTTTGTGCGCCATGCTTGTTTCCAGTTCCATGGGCTGGGCTGTGGAACGTGTCGCCTACCGCCCCGTGCGTGGCCGTCATCGCCTGATCCCCCTGATCTCTGCAATCGGTATGTCCATCTTCCTGCAGAACTATGTTCATCTTGCCCAGGGCTCCCGCAACGTCGGCTTCCCCGCACTTATTGAGGGTGGGTTCAATTTTAGCGCTGATGGCGCGTTCGAGATGTCGCTGTCTTACATGCAGATCACTATTTTTGTGACCACATTGATTTGCATGACGGTACTCTCGCTGTTCATTTCCCGCTCCCGCACAGGCCGCGCCTGCCGGGCAGTTTCCCAGGATCTCGGCATGGCCAGCCTGCTGGGCATCGACACCAACCGCATTATCTCAGCCACCTTTATAATTGGTGCCGCACTGGCGGCGGTTGCGGGCCTACTCCTGGGCATGTACTACGGCTCGATTGACCCGTTGTTCGGTTTTATTGCGGGGCTCAAGGCCTTTACCGCAGCCGTGCTCGGCGGCATTGGCAGCATTCCCGGTGCCATGCTCGGTGGCCTGATTCTTGGAGTGGCTGAAAGTATGACCTCCGGCTACCTCAGCGGTGAATACAAAGACGTCGTCTCGTTCGGCTTGCTGATCCTTATTCTGCTGTTCAAACCCACGGGGCTGCTCGGCAAACCGGAGGTTGAAAAGATCTGATGGCTGCTAACAACCTCAGACACGCGCTGTTCTGCGCGGTTGTCACGCTAATAATCTCTATCCCTATCCTTGGGCTTAACCTGGAAGCCGAAGGCATCAACATCATCCTCACGGGAGCAAAGACCTCAACCTACATTGCCATTGTTCTGGCGGCAATTGCGGTGTTTGTTTTCCAGGCGTACCGTGATTCGATCATGGGTTTGCTGGGCAAGTTGCCCAATCTCAACCCGTTGGCAGACAAAGAACCCATGGAGCAATCCAAGCGGGCAAAGCTGGAATCCTGGATACTGACCGGTATCATAGTGCTTGCACTTTTCTGGCCGTTTGTTGTGTCGCGAGGCTCTGTGGATCTGGCCACTCTGGTTCTGATTTACGTCATGCTGGCTCTGGGGCTAAACGTGGTCGTAGGCCTCGCTGGCCTGCTGGATCTTGGGTATGTTGCCTTCTACGCAGTAGGTGCCTACACCTTCGCCCTGTTGTCGCAATACACAGGCATTTCATTCTGGATGGCTTTGCCCATCGGTGCATTACTCGCAGGACTGACCGGGATGACTCTGGGCTTTCCGGTTTTACGCCTCAGGGGGGACTATCTGGCGATTGTCACCCTGGGCTTTGGCGAGATCATCCGCATCCTGCTTAATAACTGGACCACCCTGACCGGCGGCCCCAATGGCATCGGCGGCATTCCCGAGCCCACGCTGTTTGGCATGGAGTTCGGTCGCCGCGTAAAGGAAGAAGGCAACACGTCGTTCCACGAAACCTTCGGTATTGCCTACAGCGGCGAGCACAAGGTCATTTTCCTGTACCTGATCGCATTGGTACTGGCTGTTATCACGGCCCTGATCATCCGCCGCTTTATGCGCATGCCGGTTGGCCGGGCCTGGGAAGCCCTGCGGGAAGATGAAATCGCGGCTCGCTCGCTGGGCCTAAGCCGTACCGCCGTCAAACTCTCTGCTTTCACCATTGGCGCGTTCTTTGCGGGCTTTGCAGGCACTGTGTTCGCCTCCAAGCAAGGCTTCATCAGCCCGGAATCTTTTGTGTTCCTAGAATCCGCTATCATCCTTGCGATTGTGGTTCTGGGCGGCATGGGATCACAGCTCGGCGTTATATTGGCGGCTATTGCGGTAACCATCCTGCCGGAACTCGCTCGGGAATTTTCCGAATACCGCATGCTGATTTTCGGCGCTGCCATGGTGTTGATGATGGTCTGGCGACCACAGGGCCTGCTACCTATGCGCCGCATCCACATCACACTGAACAAGCAGGAGTGACAGACAATGCTTGAAGTACAGAATCTGTCCATGCGCTTTGGCGGCCTGTTGGCAGTAGACGGCGTTTCACTGGACGTTCAGGAACGGGAAATCGTTTCCATCATTGGCCCCAACGGCGCCGGGAAAACCACCGTATTCAACTGCATGAGCGGCTTTTACAAGCCTTCAGGCGGAAAGATACTTTTCGAAGGCAAGGAAGTACAGGGCACGCCGGATTACAAGATTTCCCGGCTTGGCATGGTCAGAACCTTTCAGCATGTTCGTCTGTTCACTAAAATGTCCGTCGCAGAGAACCTGCTCGTAGCCCAACATCGCCACCTCAACACCAACATGCTTGCGGGGCTTTTGGGCACGCCCAACTACAAGAAGCGGGAACAGAAAGCGCTGGATCGCGCTGCCTACTGGCTTGAGCGTGTCGGCCTTCTGGACCTCGCAAACCGCGAGGCCGGCAACCTGGCATACGGTCAGCAGCGACGGCTTGAAATAGCGCGCTGCATGGTCACAGAGCCGAAACTGCTGATGCTCGACGAGCCGGCGGCAGGCCTTAACCCGGCGGAAACCAAAGAACTCAATCAGCTCATCGTGAGTCTGAAAGAGGACTACAACGTTTCCGTGGTGCTGATTGAGCACGACATGAGCCTGGTAATGGATATTTCCGACCGGATTAACGTCATCAACCAGGGGCGTCCCCTGGCCAGTGGCACTCCGGAAGAAATCCGCCAGAACGACGACGTGATCAAAGCTTACCTGGGCGAGGCCTGAATATGAGCATGCTTGTACTAGAAGATGTCCACACCCATTACGGCAAAATTGAGGCCCTGCACGGGGTTTCGGTCGAGGTTAACCAAGGTGAGATTGTCTCGCTGATTGGTGCCAATGGCGCCGGGAAAACCACGCTTCTGATGACCGTGTGCGGAATGCCGCAGGCCAGCGCGGGACGCGTCATCCTGGAAGGCCGGGATATCACCAACGAGCCTACCGCGCAGATTATGCGCTCCGGGCTGGCAATAGTGCCCGAAGGCCGTCGCATATTTTCGGGCCTGACGGTAGAAGAAAACCTGCACATGGGCGGCTTCTTCAATACCAAATCCGAGATTCGGAAAAGCCAGACTCACGTATACGAGCTGTTCCCTCGCCTGAAAGAACGTGAACACCAGCGCGCGGGCACCATGTCCGGGGGCGAGCAGCAGATGTTGGCCATAGGGCGGGCGCTCATGAGCCGGCCCAACATGATTATTCTGGATGAACCATCACTGGGTCTTGCACCACTGGTGATCAAACAGATCTTTGAGATCATTGGCCATCTTCGGGACGAAGGAATTACGGTATTCCTGGTGGAGCAAAACGCTCATCAGGCGCTGCATCTCGCCGATCGCGGTTACGTGCTCGAAACCGGAAAAATCCGCCTGCACGATACAGGCAAGAATTTGCTCGAGAACCCGGACGTGCAGAACGCGTATCTGGGTGGCTGAGCCAGCACCCGCGATACCACTGAACCGGAGCCTGCTCCGGTTTTTTTATACCCGGAATTCACACCGCTGCCCGCTGAACAGGCCAAATAATCTCTTAAAATCAAATGGTCACCGAAGTATAGACTTGCCACTTCCAAATCTGCACTATACTCAAGGCAACGGTCTTTGTGCTTTTTTCACAAGAAATCTGTCAGAGCCGTTGCCGCACAGTCAGCAATGACAGTTGGCTATGTGGGTTTTGCGACGACTGTAAAAATATTCAAAGGAGTGGACAATGAAAAAACTGATCGCAGGTGCAATTCTTCTGGGTGCTTCTTCCATGGCTTTTGCTCAACCGGGCTGCGGCGTTGGCGCCATGATCTGGAAAGGACAATCCGGTGTTGCTCCCCACGTACTGGCTGCAACAACCAACGGTACGTTCGGCAACCAGACATTCGGCATGACCACTGGCACCCTGGGCTGCCAGACCAACGAATCTGTTCAGTCCATGGCCATGTATATGGACAGCAACATCGACAAGGTAGCTCGTGACATGTCTCGCGGTAATGGCGAGAACCTGGAAACCCTGGCAGTTCTTCTGGGTGTAGAAGCAACGGACCGCGATGCTTTCCGCCAGATTCTGCAGGACAACTTCGCTGCTGTTTTCCCAAGTTCCGACACCACTTCCGGTGAAGCAGTAGACGCCATTGTCGCCCTGCTGGAAAAGAATGAGTCGCTGAGCAAATACGTAGCGGCCTGATAGCTGAACTGCAGGGATGCCCGAGCGCCAAGGATGGCGCACTGCCCCGTTTCATCATCTCCTACCGGAACTCGCACATACCCATGAGCAACTCGCTTCGCATTGGGCCAGCTGTGCTCTGGCTCATCACCAGCTTACCTCTGCAGGCCCAGGCACAAACTGCCGAAAGCTCACTGCATCTCGACCCGGCATGGCTCACACTTATTCACTACCAGCCCGATAGATTTGGCAGCGGCTATACCAGCCAGGCGGATGATCCTGCATTTTTCCTGAGCGAGAGTGGCAAGAACTCTCCGAAAGCAGAACTGGAAGCAACCCTCAAGGCTATACAGCAACCGGGAGATGGCAATGACCACGCCCGGTGCCGTTTTCCGGCCCGGGATGCATGGCTTCGTGAACAGCTTGACCTGCCAACCCAGGCAGCAGACTGCCCGGATTACAAAGAGTGGATGAATACTCTTAACACTGAAAGCATCACCCTGGTTTTTGCAGCGTCGTACCTGAACAGCCCATCATCCATGTTTGGTCATACCTTTCTCAGGTTGGACCCACCGCAGGACGACGAGCAAACGAACTTACTGCTCGCCAATACGATTTCCTACGCGGCTGACGCGGCCGCCCACGACAGCGAACTGTTGTTTGCATACCGGGGGATCTTCGGAGGTTATCCGGGCATCACCAGTGTGCAACCCTACTACGAAAAAATCCGGCTCTACTCCGATATCGAGCACCGGGATCTGTGGGAATACAAACTGAACCTGAACCAGCAGGAAGTGGACTTCATGCTGGCCCACGCCTGGGAAATCCGGGATCGCAATTTTGACTACTATTTTTTCGATGAAAACTGCGCCTATCGCCTGCTTGCACTTATCGATGTTGCCCGCCCTGGCACCAACCTTCTGGGTGAGGTAAGCACCCATGCCATACCGTCGGACACGGTTCGTTGGGTAGTCGATAAGGATCTGGTTGAGAGTGTGCACTACCGCGCATCGGCAGCCACCTCTGTGTCTCATAGCCTGTCTGCACTGCCCCAACCCCATCAGATACTTGCAGCAGCGATGGCGAATGGATATGTGGAGCCAGACAGCGACGAGGTACTTGCTCTTCCGCCCCGCGAACGTGCCCACGTGCTGGACGCCACCTACGACTACGTTCGCTACCAAAGCGAAGCTGACAGCTGGCCAAGGGAATTCGCGGCACCGCTGTCTCACCGCCTGCTGCGTGAGCGCAGCAAAATAGATGGTGCTGCAGCACTTGAACAACCCGAAGAGCCAAAGGTTCGCGACGACCAGGGCCATGATACGTTTCGCGTGAGCCTGGGCGCAGGACAACTGGCCCATCGCGAGTTTACCCAACTGACATTCCGGCCCGCATACCACGATATTCTCGACCCACCCGCCGGCTACCGCAGCGGAGCCCAACTGCAGTTTCTCCGTCTGGACGCCCGCTACTACACTGACAACGACGAACTGCAGCTGGAACAGCTCACCGGCGTGGAAATCCGCTCCCTGAGCCCCAGAAACGCGTTTTTCTCGCCCTTGTCGTGGCAGGTAGGCTTTGGTGGGCGTCGCACCGACACCGGCGAAAAACGCGTCCTGGCTCCCTATCTTGAGGGTGGCGCGGGCGGCAGCTGGCGCATTGGTCCACAAACACAGGCATTCGCTATTACCACCGCAGACCTGGAAATCGACGACGACCTGCGCCGTGGCTATGATGCTGCTCCAGGCGCCGACATTGGCCTTCTGCACCAGAACAACCGCTTCAGCCTGGCAGCCGGCGCCAAAACCAAAGCCTGGATCGTCAGCAGCCAGCACCGGCAAGATCAGGTATACGCCAAAGGCAACTGGCACATCGGGCGCGAATTCAGCCTGTTCGCCGAATTCACCCGGGAAGATCACTACGACAGGTACCAGAGCACATGGCAAGCCGGACTCCACGCTTACTTCTGAAAACAGCCAGCATGAAAACACCCTTGCTGGTCCTGCTCGTCTCAGCCGCAGCGTTATTACAAAGCGGCTGCAGCAGTCTGTTCTTCTTCCCGGACAAGACCACCTACATCACGCCAGACCGACTCAACCTGTCCTACCAAAACGTCTACCTCAACACAGCCGACGGCGAAACCCTCCACAGCTGGTGGCTACCCGCTGAAGGTCACCCAAAAGGCACCATTTACTTTCTCCACGGCAACGCCCAGAACATCAGCAGCCACCTGCTCAACGTCGCATGGCTGCCCGCTGAAGGCTACAACGTCTTCACCATCGACTACCGCGGCTACGGCAAGTCCACCGGCGCACCCGACATAGAAGGCGCCCTCCACGATTCCGAAACCGGCCTGCGCTGGCTCACAGACCAGCGTGACGTTGAGAACACGCCAATCTTCCTCCTCGGCCAAAGTCTGGGCGGCGCTCTTGGGCTAACTCTCGCCAGCGAATGGGTACAACGGAACGAAACGCCGGAACTCAAAGGCGTCATCCTCGACGGCACCTTCTCTGGTTTTCGCGGCATAGCCAGAGAAAAACTCTCAAGCTTCTGGCTCACCTGGCCACTCCAGGCCCCCCTGAGCTGGACCATCCCGGACGAGTACGAAGGCTTAGACCATATAGCCAACATAAGTCCGGTACCTGTCATGATCATTCATAGCGCCCGCGACGGCATCATCCCCTTCCACCACGGCCAGGCGCTTTACGAGGCCGCCGGTGAGCCAAAGCAATTCCTGCAAACGGATACGCCCCATGCCGCGACGTTTATCATTCCTGCCTATAAGGATTCGGTACTGGAGTTTTTAGAAAGGAATTAACAGATGTCTTACCTGTTTCAGCAATAATCCAGACCAGCCTTTTTAACAGGCTGCTCTGGTGCATAAGTGCCAGTCGGGGGAAGCTTTTCAAAACTGTAGAGGGCCATGGATGGCCCGAAACAAGCGCACATGGATGTGCTCGTAGCGTGTTTTGAAAAGCTTCCCCCGGCTGGCGCCGCCACCCAACATATAGGCCAAAAAAAACCCGCCAATCCAGAGGAAAGGCGGGTTTTTAGTAGCTGCTAGCTATCAGTCAGAAAAGTCAGTCGGCTGCTCGCCTTCTTTCACTTCCTTCATCGACAGCTTCACACGACCACGGTTGTCCACATCCAGAACCTTGACCAGAACTTCCTGACCTTCGCTAAGCTCGTCAGTCACGTTCTCAATCCGGCGATCAGAGATCTGGGAAATGTGCACCAGACCATCCTTGCCAGGCAGGATGTTAACAAAGGCACC
>JAGPVT010000094.1 GCA_018066865.1 Marinobacter sp.
ACCAACCCGGACATTACCCGTATTGTCACCTCCATGGGCTTCGACAAAATCTTCATTATTGTCCGCGAGCCTGCCTCCCGTATCGAAGAACTCGAAGAAATACCCGTGCTGAGGGCTAGTGAGCAAGACGTTCGCGACAGAGTTCTGGCCGCCCATAAAGTGCTTATGGGGCTGAACAAACAAAATCGGGACGAGTTCAAAAATCTGGTGCGCGCGCTGGAGGTTGAAGAGCCCGGCTGATACGCCGCGTTTACAATCCCGGGCCCGCTGGTTCAGACCTGATTCAAAACAGACGGAATGACTATGCCTGAAAAAAATGAGCCCTTTGCGAATGGGGCCAAAGAGCCGGTACACGATGTAGCGGTTCTCGGCGGAGGCAGCTGCGGTTCTGCCATGGCAAAAGTACTCGGGGAGAACGGCCACCGGGTCCATTTCTGGATGCGTGATGAAGCGCAGGTTGAAGAAATCCGCACAACCCGCATAAACAGCCGTTACATGCCTGGCGTAGAGATTAAGGGCGACATCCAGCCTACCACCGATCTCGCTAGCGCCTTAGATAAAGCCGAACTCGTACTTGTTGCCATTCCAAGTAAGGCCTTCCGCGCGGTTATTCGTGAAAATAGCAGCAAATTCCGGGACGGACAGATTGTTGTTAGCCTGACCAAGGGCATTGAGGCTCACGGCTTCAAGCTTATGAGTGAAATTCTCCAGGAAGAGATACCCCGCTGCCGCATTGGCGTGTTGAGTGGTCCAAACCTGGCGAGTGAAATTGTAAGCCGTGAACTGACCGCAACCGTAATTGCGGCCAAGGATCCGGACGTGCGCCGAACCGTTCAGGATCTGGTTAGCTGCCAGTACTTTCGTGTCTATGCCAACGTCGACATTTACGGAGTGGAGCTTGCCGGGGCCCTCAAGAACATCTATGCCATTGTGGCCGGCCTTGCCTCGGCTCTGAGCATGGGCGAAAACGCCAAGGCGATGTTGATTACGCGCGGGTTGGCAGAAATGAGCCGGTTCGCAGTAAGCCTGGGCGCTAATCCCATGACCTTTATGGGGCTGGCGGGCGTAGGGGATCTGATCGTTACCTGCACATCTTCAAAAAGCCGTAATTTCAGGATTGGCTATGCCGTTGGGCAGGGCCAGAAGCTGGATGACGCGGTCGCTGAACTGGGCCAGGTGGCGGAGGGGATCTATACTCTTGAGCTGGTGAAAGAAAAAGCAGAGTCTATCGGCATATATATGCCTCTGGTGCGCGGCCTTTATGAAATCCTCTACGGAGGTGCTTCCATCACCGCAGTCATCAACAGCCTTATGATGTCTGTGCAGAACTCTGATGTGGAGTTCATTCTGCCACGGACAATCGCCGAGTAACGGGAATCACCACCGGAGGTTAGCTGTGCAACTGCTCATTATGCGCCACGGAGAAGCTGGGTGGCACTCGCTTGATCAGGAGCGCATGCTCACTGAAACCGGCCGGCACCAGGTTGCGGAGTGCGCGGCTCAAATTGCCGCCTCACCCTGGCGGCCGGTACAAATCTGGAGCAGTCCTTATATTCGAGCAAGGCAAACAGCGGCGATTGTCTCTGAGATCCTGAACTGCCCCGTAGAAGAGAAGATATTCATTACACCGGAAGACGACCCCGGGTTGTGTCTGGACGCCCTCCTTGAAAATCAGCATTCACCGCTCATGCTTGTCTCCCATATGCCCTTGGTCGGAAGCCTCGCAACGCTGCTGGTTGACGGGCATCGTCGCGGTATTCCTTTTATGACCGCACAGGCGGTGGTTCTCGATATGCCCGTGGTTGGCCCAGGTTGCGCAGACTTGAAAACCCAGTTTTTGCCCTGATTAGTTTATGATCAGGGTCACTTCTATTGATTGAGTACAGATTATGTACAGCTTTCCTATTGATTATGTCGAGCCGGTTTTCCGACCGCCCAGTGAAGCGAAGTCACTGATCCTGCCGGTTACCAATGGTTGTTCATGGAATAAATGCACCTTCTGCGATTAGTAGAATGAAAAATCTGTACTAAAAAACCCTTAAGTTAGAGTCAAAAATTTAATTTTTGGCTTTTACGATTGTTTGGCGGTGTCTATAGTGGAATAACTACTATACCAATAATACGAGAAATGACGTGCTTCATAGTGTCTGTGTAGAGGCTGATGTCACAATTGATAACACCGGAAGTACGGTGAGTCTTCCTGTGATCGTAACTCCCGATGGTCTGTTGAGGAGTTATCTGGATTATTTGATTGTGCACCGACATAAGTCGCGCAGCTGGGTCGAAAGAAGCGCTTTTGCCATACGTCTGTTGATCGATTACACCAAGCAGAATGAGGAGTGCTTCGAAAAGCCCCTCCAGCTTTTTAGGGAGTTCGCAAATTCGCTCTTCACGGGAACGATAGGAGAAAACGGGATTGATCCGAGCTGGCTTCGCTGGGAGCCAAGAGCATCGAAAGATGCGAAGTTTCTCATCGACCTCATTACGAACTACACGGACTGGTTAGCCGAGCAGAACGATGAAAAGAGGCTTCAAATAAATCCGGTAAAGAAGCCGACAGATTACGAACAGTGGATGAGTTTGGCGGCCTATAGCCAGAGAAGGGAGCGAGCTTTTTTAAGTCATCTTTGGTCCAACCGACCAGCTCCTTCATCATATCGGTATGTGGCCGCGAGAAAGACCTCCCGCTCAGGAGGCGGCGAAGCCAAGAGCTTTCCGGAAGGTCGTTTTGATGGCCTTCTTTGGAACGGATTTGTCCGGTATGGCTTTGAGGCGAGCAATGAAATCTATGATCGCCTTGATTTAAGAAACGTGTTGATCACAATGCTGATGCACTACGGAGGGCTTCGGGTGAGTGAGTGCTTTCATGTGTGGGTGGAGGATATAACCCCCTGGGATGACGGAACTGCACTGGTTAAAGTCTATCATCCGAGCGAAGGCAAACAGGTTGCGATAGGCCCGAGCAGGCGTGAAGAATTGCGTAAACGGTTCGGTCTGAAACCAAGATTTGAGTATCCAAAATCTCACGCTATGCATTCAGGCTGGAAAGATCCGCATGAGGACGACCCCGCCCTTCACTATTTGTCGGTGTACTGGTTTCCTAACTCCGCTGGAGAAATATTTAACGAATTGTGGCGACTTTATTTGACCCATCAACGAGTCCCCGCCGAAGGGGAGCATCCGTTTGCATTTACAACGCGGACGGGCGCACCTTACTCGATTAAAGGTTACAACCAAGCCCTGAAGCGGGCGGTCAATAGAATAGGTCTGCCATTCTCAAAAGAGGCCGGAACAACTGCTCATGCTCACCGCCATTCTTATGGGAATGCATTGAAAAATGCTGGCACAGAACCGCTGATCATAAAGAAGGCGATGCACCACAAATCGCTCGAAAGCCAGAATGTTTACGGCGAGCTCACCCAGAAACAAATGCGAGCTCATTTGGAGCGTATCGAAAAGGGCCTGAAGTGGGCCCAAGACCCAGAGGATCTGCTCGGAATACCGGATTTGAAGAAAGGGCTCACCCATGTCGAATAAATACGAAACCTTTCCGGAAGCCCAGGCAGCCGCGCAGGCGCTGAGTATTAAGAACTCGACAGAATACAAAACACGTTATCGGGAAGACCCCCGGCTGCCTGCTCTCCCACACCAGTCCTACAAGGCAGACTGGGTAGACTGGTACCATTTTTTTGGCGCTGAGCGGCCGATTAAGAAATATGAGTCCCTCGCCCAAGCTCAGGCAGCCGCTCAGGGGATGGGCATTAAGACCTCGAAAGAGTATGTAGAACGCTATCGGGAAGATCCCCGGCTGCCTTCTAAGCCCTGCCAGACCTACGCTGCGGACTGGGTGGACTGGTACCATTTTTTTGGCATGGAATGGCCGATCGAGAAGTATGAATCCCTCGCCGAAGCTCAGGCAGCTGCACAGGCACTGTGTATTAAGACCGCGAGAACATACACAAAACGCTTTCGAGAAGATCCTCGGCTGCCTTCCGACCCCCGCAGAGCGTACAAGGATGACTGGGTGGGTTGGTGCAATTTTTTGGGCAATGAGCGTTGCTATAGGTCCCTATCCGAAGCTCAGGCAGTTGCACAAGCGCTGGGTATTAAGACCGGGATAGAATACAAAAAACGCTTTCGGGAGCACCCCCGGCTGCCTTCCAAACCCGAGAGGGTCTACGCGGAAGACTGGGTGGACTGGTACCATTTTCTGGGTACGGAGCGGCCCATCGAATTCTATGAGTCCCTCGCCCAAGCTCAGGCAGCCGCTCAGGGGATGGGCATTAAGACCTCGAAAGAGTATGCAGAACGCTATCGGGAAGATCCCCTGCTGCCTGCCGTCCCCGAACAGGTCTACGAGGCAGACTGGGTGGACTGGTACCAATTTTTGGACACGGAGCGGCCCGTTGAGAAATATGAATCCCTCGCCGAAGCTCAGACAGCCGCTCAGTCGCTGGGCATTACGACCGGGATAGAATACAAAGCATGCTATTGGAATGACCCTCGGCTGCCTGCCAACCCCGACAGAGCGTACGCTGAAAACTGGGTCGACTGGTATCAATTCTTGGGCAAGGAGCGGTGCTATGAGTCCCTCTCCGAAGCTCAGGCAGCTGTAAAGATGCTAGGCATAAAGAGTGCGAGTGAGTACATAAGACGCTATCGGGAAGACGTCCGGCTACCTGCCTCGCCCTGCAGGTCCTACGAGGTGGACTGGTACCAATTTTTGGGCACGACGCGGCCGATTGATTCCGATCTGGCTATCAACTACCCGGTGTTTTGGGAAGCAATAGAAGCCTATGTTTCCGAAGGGACCAATCAGACATCCAAAACGTCACACCTGAGAGGTTTCCTGCAAAGCATTGTTGCGAATCTCAACCTGCCAGACCATCCCGGAGTTTTATTGTCCAAGGACATGCCGTTTCCCCAGAAAGCGTATGAGGGGTTCGTGTACGCGACGGGCGATAGCCAGCAAAGGCCAAGACACAACATTTGTGCGTCTTTTCTTGACTGGATCCTGGAAACCTACTGCTCCGACGAAGACGACGAGGGCATGTTCTTTCCTTTCCCAGGATATCGTAATCCCTTGCGGACGATCCTCAAGGGCTATTTAGATCATCTGCCAACCTACAGACTGAGTGAATCCAACAAGCCGCCTCTCCCTATGGAGTCGATCCTGAGGGCAAAGCATCATCTCATTCCGGGGGAAGCCGAAACGTTTCGGGATTTTTATATGTTGCACCCGTTTCTGGAGGATTGTTGGTTCGAAGTGGATCCCGCTTTGGTCGACGAAAGCGATCCCGACTGCATCATTCGAACCGTGACTAAAGACCGGGGCAAGGGGACGGGAAAGCGATATTCTGAGGAGGTGATGGAGCTCTGGTCACCGGTGAAGGTTGTGGCCAACTACGCTCTGTTTTCGATGCCGCTGCGAGGTCAGCAAATCTTATGGCTGGACAGTGGGGAGGGCGATGGAATCATCCCGGTTTGGCTCGACGGGAAGGTTTGCTGGATCACGAATACGGGCCCCCTCGCTCGGCCGAAACGTAATCAGGGGTTCTTGAGACGGGGTCAGGATGGTGAGCCCAGTTCGTACATTACGACGAACAAGACGGGGCGAAAGGAGGGAGGGTACAGTGTGCCTTTCATGCCTGAGCCATTGACCTATTGGGTAATCAAGTTGCGTGAGTGGCAATCGAAATACAATCCAATCCCGGAGTTGACTCCGTGGACCAAAATCAAACTGAGGGCGAAAACCAATGAGAAGGTTCTAGAGAACCGGGGAAGGCAGGCATTTTTGTTTCGCGATCCAGCCTCGAAAGCGTGCGTCGACAAAGTGTCGCCCATGTTCACAACGACCGCGTTCACTCGCACCGTGCCGGCCTTGCTGTTTCATAGCCAAAGGCCGGGTGAAGACCTGGCTGAGATGTTTCATAAGTCTAAAAAAAGTGTTGATTACAAAAGCCCATTTACCCCCCATTCCCTGAGAGT
>JAGPVT010000103.1 GCA_018066865.1 Marinobacter sp.
CCAAGCTTAAACGAGGGATAGCATGAAAATAACAAGGCAAGCCTACGCCGACATGTACGGCCCCACCGTGGGCGACCGCGTGCGGCTGGGCGACACCGAGCTGTGGATTGAGATTGAGAAAGATCACACCCACTACGGCGAAGAAGTAAAATTCGGCGGCGGCAAAGTTATCCGCGATGGCATGGGCCAGAGCCAGCGCGCCGATGATGCCGTGATGGACACAGTGATCACCAATGCCCTGATACTGGATTGGTGGGGCATCGTTAAAGCCGACATCGGCCTCCAGAAAGGCCGCATCGCCGCCATCGGCAAAGCCGGCAACCCGGACACCCAGCCAGGTGTAGATATTGTTATAGGCCCCGGCACAGAAATCATCGCCGGTGAAGGCAAAATCCTCACCGCCGGTGGCATCGACTCCCACATCCACTTCATCTGCCCTCAACAGGTAGAAGAAGCCCTCATGAGTGGCGTTACTACCATGCTCGGTGGCGGCACCGGCCCGGCCACCGGCACCAACGCCACCACCTGCACACCGGGTGCCTGGCACATGGGCAAAATGCTGCAGGCGGTGGACAGCCTGCCCATGAACATCGGCTTTCTGGGCAAAGGCAACGCCAGCCTGCCGGAAGCTCTGGAGCTGCAAATAAAAGCCGGTGCCATCGGCCTCAAATTGCACGAAGACTGGGGCACCACCCCGGCTTCCATCGACAACTGCCTCACCGTGGCGGATAAATACGACGTACAGGTGGCCATTCACACCGACACCCTGAACGAATCCGGCTTCGTGGAAGACACCCTCGCCGCCTTCAAAGAACGCGGCATCCACACCTACCACACCGAAGGTGCCGGCGGCGGCCACGCGCCGGACATCATCACCGCCTGCTCCAAACCCTACGTGCTGCCGTCGTCCACCAACCCGACGCGGCCCTACACCGTGAACACCATCGACGAACACCTCGACATGCTGATGGTGTGCCACCACCTGGCCCCGAACATCCCCGAAGACGTCGCCTTCGCCGATTCACGCATTCGCCGCGAGACCATCGCCGCAGAAGACATCCTGCACGACCTGGGCGTTATCTCGATGATCGCCTCTGATTCCCAGGCCATGGGCCGGGTGGGCGAAGTGGTGTGCCGCACCTGGCAAACCGCCCACAAGATGAAACAGCAGCGGGGCCTGCTGCCGGAAGACGAAAGCCTGGGCGCCGACAACTTCCGCGCCAAACGCTACATCGCCAAGTACACCATCAACCCCGCCATCACCCACGGCATTGGCCACGAAGTGGGCTCGGTAGAAGTGGGCAAACTGGCGGACCTGGTGCTTTGGAACCCGGCGTTTTTCGGCGTAAAACCGGCCCTCATTGTGAAGGGCGGCATGATTGCCGCTGCGCCCATGGGTGATCCCAACGCCTCAATCCCCACGCCCCAGCCCGTGCATTATCGGCTTATGTTTGGTGCCTTCGGCAAAGCCGCCAGTGCCACGCGCCTGACGTTCGTCAGCCAGGCTGCGTTGGATGCGGGCATTGGCAAAGAACTGGGCCTGGACAGCCCGCTGGCGGCCTGCAAGAACGTGCGGCAGGTGCGCAAGAGTGACATGAAACTGAACGACGCCTGCCCGCACATCACCGTAGACCCGCAAACCTACGAAGTGCACGCAGACGGCGAACTGCTTACCTGCGAGCCGGCCTCTGAATTGCCACTGGCCCAGCGCTACCACCTGTTCTGAGCCGCAAACCGGAGAATCGTATGTTGGAACTGATTAAACGCATCAGCAACGTGGAAGCTTCCGAAATCCACGACAACCTGACCCTGCCCTACGAGCTGCGCATGCGGGGCCGGTTGCGAACCACCACCGAAACCCGTCAGGACGTTGGCCTGTTTCTGGATCGCGGCCCGGTATTGCGAGACGGCGACCTGCTGCAAGCCAGAACCGGCGAGATCATCCGGGTCCGCGCAGCGGAAGAGCCCGTGGTAACCGCCCGCATAGAAGCCGGCCTGCCGCTGGCCCGCCTGTGCTATCACCTTGGCAACCGCCACGTTTCCCTCGCCATCGGTGAAGATAAACAGGGCAGCTGGATTCGCTTTCCGCCTGACCACGTTCTGGAAGAATTGGCCGAACGGTTGGGCGCTGTGCTTGTTCGCCACACCGCGCCCTTTGATCCCGAACCGGGCGCCTACGCGCAGGCCGGGCAGGCTTCTGGTCATCACGGGCATGGCCATGCTCACGCCCATTAATGCCCCTGCCGGCGCAACGAACGACCTGGCACTGCTCGGTTTGATGCAGCTCGTCAGCCCTGCGCTGCCCATCGGCGCCTTTGCCTGGTCGCAGGGGCTGGAAAGTGCCTTTGAGCTCGGTTGGGTAAATAACGAAGCAGACTTGCAGGGATGGTTGGAAGGCGTGCTTGAAGATGGCCTGGGCCGCTGCGAGTTGCCTTTGCTGGTGCGTTTGCAAACGGCTTGGGCTGCTCAGGATGCCGAAGCCATTGCACAGTGGAACGACTGGCTGCACGCCACCCGGGAAACCGCCGAACTGAACGACGAAGACACCCGCCTTGGCGCTGCCCTGGTCACCCTGCTGCGCAACCTCGGCCTGCTGCCGGATGCAAGCCTGGTCCCGCACGAACCCGGCTACATCACCATGTTCGCCTGGGTAGCTCATCACCGGAATGTACCGGAGCGCCACACGTTACTCGGCTTCGCCTGGGCCTGGCTGGAAAACCAGCTGGCGGTTGCCTGCAAAGCGCTGCCTCTTGGCCACACTGCAGCCCAACGCATCACTGAACACATGCGCCCGCTGCTGGTAACGGCTGTGGGCGCCGCCCTGCAGCGGGATGACGAAGAGCTTGGCCCGATATTGCCCGGCCTGGCCCTCGGCAGCGCCTTACACGAAACCCAGTATTCACGGCTTTTCAGAAGCTGAAGAACACACACTGATTACAAGAGAAAGGGAGAACACGCCATGAAACATTGTTTGAGAGTTGGAGTAGGTGGCCCGGTCGGCTCCGGCAAAACCGCCTTGTTGCGCCAGCTGTGCAAAGCCCTGAAAGACCACTACGACATCGCCGTGGTCACCAACGACATCTACACAAGAGAAGACGCTGACTTCCTGCTGAAGCACGACGCCCTGCCGGCTGACCGCATCCTCGGCGTGGAAACCGGCGGCTGCCCCCACACCGCCATCCGCGAAGATGCCTCGATGAACCTGGCGGCCATCGACGACCTGCAAAGCCGACACCCGAACCTGGAACTGGTGCTGGTCGAATCCGGTGGCGACAACCTATCTGCCACCTTCAGCCCGGAACTGTCTGACCTCACCTTGTACGTGATCGACGTATCCGCCGGCGACAAAATCCCCCGCAAAGGCGGCCCCGGCATCACCAAATCCGATCTGCTGATCATCAACAAGATCGACATTGCCGAATATGTGCATGCCTCACTGGACGTGATGGAGCGGGACTCCAAAAAAATGCGCGGCGAGCGGCCATTTGTGTTTGCCAACCTTTACGACGGGGTAGGGCTGGAAACCATTATCAGCTTTATTCTGGAGCGCGGGATGCTGCCGGAACGACGCCCTGAAAAACTTGCCGAAACAGCCTGAAGGCCCGGTAAACAGACCTTATTGAAAGCCAGGAGAAACATCATGAAAGCATTTGCCCAATTACTAATAGCCACCGGCCTGATGGTTACCGCGACAGCCGCCTCCGCCCACACCGGCCACGACGCAGGCACCGGCTTCGCCAGCGGCCTGTTACACCCCATGCTGGGCCTGGACCACCTGCTGGCCATGGCAGCCATTGGTTTCTGGAGCGTGCGCCAGTCCGCCACCCTTAAAAACAGCACACCGCTGTTTGTGATCGGCGGCATGATCCTTGGTGCCGGGATGGCCTGGAGCGGTCTAAGCTTGCCGGGTGTGGAAACCGGCATTGCGTTATCGGTGCTGCTGGCGGGTATTTTGATTGCTACCATGGCCAAACTGCCGACTGCTGTGGGTGGCTCATTGGTTGCGGCGTTTATGCTGTTTCATGGGTATGCGCATGGTACGGAAATGCCGGCTGGCGCCGCGCTGATGGCTTATCTGGCAGGCCTCTCTATTGCCACACTGGCGCTTACGTTTTTAGGCCGTGGCTTGGGGGGGGCGATGATGAAAGTGGATGGTCGATTTGGTCAAACGCTGGGCGGTTTGGTTTCGGCGATCGGTATATTTCTCGCTACTGCGTAAGTCCTCGACTGGCTAGTCGTATTTGCTATGCTCTCAAGGGCCGGGCCGGGCCGGGCCGGGCCGGGCTGGACTGGACTAGCCGCTGGTGTTGAGCGGGTGTCGCTGATTGAGCCTAGGCAGCTGATTTTGGAGAAGTCGGGCGATGGAGTTCGCCAGACTATTTTGGTGCTGATTTGGGAGGTGATTCCCCCGCTGATCAAAAAGGGTGGGCTCATTGCGCTGCTGGTTGAGCACGAAGTGCCGCTCGAAAGAAAGCGTCTGGATCGATTTGCGATTTTGGATTGGAGGAGGAGAGTAACGGTGGGATCATTAATGGGCTGTCTGGCGAGTTGATCAAGCAACATCTGGCCGTATGATATCCGGTACCGTATATCCAAAGTTGGCCTAATGCTGGCAGATGAATCAGAGTTAGTTACCCGAGTTACCCACGGACAGTAGACACCTTGAAACAGGCAATTGGACTTACCCCGGTGCAGTGGACACTCCTAGCCTATGATTGGCGGAACTTAACTGAAATTTGTTGACATTGTAGTGGGTTAAAAATGTCCAGTAGAGACGGCTCCGTCTTGACAACATGCGCGCTCCTGATCGCTAAAACAATCAAAACTGCCGAAAAGATACACGCGTAATCCAGTAGTGCTTTATAGAGAAAAGAGAACGGAGTACCATCTTTTGGCATCGCGTGAGTTGCGTATTCGATCCAAAAGAACGGCGTCGTCCTGCGCTCTGCTTGAAGCAAAAATCACGCAAAAACAACCGTTTTGACAAGTGCCTACATTGACGAAATATAATCTCGACACAGCCGAAATCCTAAACCCGAAGCGCCGTGGTGACTCGGGGATAAGGCAGAAAGAAAAATACTCCTACTATGCGGGTTATTCTAAGTCTTTTACGTCACGCCTGTTCCAAACAGTCGGTCTGCATCCGGAGGATGTTATTCTCGACCCTTGGAACGGTGCTGGTACCACCACGTCAGTTTCGTCAGAGCTTGAGTATCGTAGTATTGGATTTGATTTGAACCCGGTGATGGTTATAGTCGCTAAATCCAGCGAGGTAGGGGTTCAGAACGCACAGAGCATAACCCCACTAGCCAAAGAAATGTTAACGGTTGCATCTAAAGAACTCTCTGAATTTGAGGGGTTTGATCCTCTTGAAATGTGGTTTGAGACTGAGACAGCGCGGTTTATAAGAGCGATAGAAAAGGCGCTTCAAAAAATTTTATTGCCCAATGATTATAGAATGCTCAAGGTGCGCCCAATTGAAGATATATCAGCCCTTGCAGCCTTGTTCTATGTTGCGATATTCAATATGGTCAGGAGTTTAGTTTCTTCATTTCGAGGATCTAATCCGACTTGGATTAAAATGGCTAGAACTAGTGAAGAGAGGTTGCGAATACCAAATGAAGTAGTTTCGCAGCAGTTTTTGTTTCATTTACAAGGTTTAGAAGGCTATCTTCGGCAAAAAGGTGACCATTGTTCCGTTAGCAAGGAGATTTCGTCACGAATTGAAGTTGCGTCTTCCACGAAGTTGCCGCTAGAAGATTCAAGTGTAGACTTTGTCCTTACCTCTCCGCCTTACTGTACGCGGATTGATTACGCTGTTAAAACTCGCGTTGAGTTGGCCTTGTTGGGGTATGGGGATGATGACAGCTTCAAAACTCTAAGGCAGTCATTAATAGGTACTGCTACGGTGCCCAAAACAAAAATTGACGTAGATAGCAGGTGGGGCGTCGAGTGCGGAAAGTTTTTAGATAAGGTGTACAGTCATCAATCAAAAGCCTCTAAAACATATTATTATTCTAATCATTTGCAGTACTTTAAGGCTATGTCTGACTCGATAGGAGAGATAAAAAGGGTCACTCGTGAAGAAGGCAGTTGTGTATTCGTTGTGCAAACATCTTATTATAAGGAAGTGTTTAATGATTTGCCGAAAATAATAATTGAGATGGCAGAGAATTCAGGACTTACACTTCGGCGAAAGGAAGATTTTTTGGTAGACCAAGATATGAGTAGAGTTAACCGAGGCACCCGTACATATAGGTTGGGCATGGCTCGTAATTACGAGTCGGTTGTTGTATTTGAAAAATTGTCTTCGAGGTGTATGTGATGGAAAAAGAACGCTCGGTCGGCTCTGCCCAGCTTACTGGCTTGGTAGACCAAAAGCTGCAGAAGGTCCACACGCAAAGTTTGGATCTTTCGTTTAACGAGTTGCTGGATATGGCTCAAAATAGTGAGTTAGACATCACTCCAGAATATCAACGGCTTTTCCAGTGGTCAGAAGGAGCAAGATCGAGGTTCATTGAATCATTATTACTCGAAATGCCAGTTCCTCCGATTTATGTAGTGGAGGAGGACGAGGGAAGGTATCTGCTGATTGACGGCCTTCAACGAATCTCCTCTTATTTACATTTCAGAGGAGCTCTGGAGGCAGATCACCTTGATCCTCCCGTGTTACTCGGTGAAAAACTTATTCTAACGGACTGCGATATTGTTGAGGAGTTTAACGGGAAGTGTTGGGACGATCTCGGGACGGCTTTGCAAATCAGACTGAAGCGTTCCTTTGTACGAGTAGAAGTAATACGGCGAGGTAGTGACCCTCGATTTAAGTACCACATGTTTAAGAGGTTGAATACAGGAGGGGAGTTACTCACGGATCAGCAATTGAGAAACTGTACGATCAGACTGCTAAACCCAACCTTCAATGATTTTATTATAAGCTTGTCAGGTGACGCGATATTCCAGAAGATAGTGTCTGACAATCTTAGCCGTGAAAAGCGCCTTGGAGCTTACGATCAGGAGTTGATTCTTCGATTTTTCTCATTGAAGAATGCTCGCAGCGAGTTTGTGCATGATGTTCGGGATTTTTTGACCCAATACATGGAGGAAGTGTCTGACCCCGAGACTCCTAGAGAGTTCGTATACGCAGACCAAGAGCGTGACTTCCTAAAGACATTTCGTATTCTTGACTTGGTTCTTGGTGAGAAAGCTTTTTCATCTGCAAATGCTGCAAAAACAGATCTGAAGCGAGGCTTTTTGGTTTACCATTTCGAGGCCTTCTCCGTGGGCCTCCAGCAAAAATTAGACGATATTGACGAGAGCGATGATGTGCAGATCGGCCGGCTACGTAAGGCTTTGATGCAATTAAAGTTCGATGATAATTTTATTCAAGAAACAACAGGTGGTGGTAAGAATTCTCCTGGACCGTTGGCGCGCAGAATCAGCATGGTAGAAAAGGTCGTCGAGGAAGTTTTATGAGCGTGGAAGATTACGCAGAGCAGCTTGAGTACGATTTGGCTTGGCGTCGAGAAGAGGTTGCTTTTTTTGAAAATGTCGGATCTGACTTGACGGATGATGAGGTCAAGTTATATCGACGTGCGGTAATCCTTATGCTTTACGCCCATTTCGAGGGCTTTGTGAAGTTCGCTCTTGAGCTCTACATAACAATGTTGAACTCGCGGCAGCATACGTGTGGAGAAGTAAATTATGCACTAGCGGCCGCTACACTATCTGATCTGTTTCATGATCTAAGGCATCCGGATAAAAAGTGCGCAGATTTTCCAGATATATTGCAGGATGAGCCGAAACTAAGGATTTTTGGTCGGGAGCAGGCGTTCCTAAGCGGAGTTGACGTCTTCGAAAGTCGCACTGTTTCTATCCCAGATGGGGTGGTTGATATGGAATCCAATCTCAAGCCGATAGTATTAAAGAAGAATCTGTTTAGGCTAGGTCTGGATTACGCCGCTTTCGACGATGTAATGGGTGACATTAACAAAATTTTGGGCTATCGCAATAAAATAGCACATGGGAAATATAAAGCAGGTATTCAAGAGCAGGAATATTTTGGTTATAAAAAATCTGCTTTTGAAGTTATGGAATCTGTTCGGAATCAAATCTCCAGCTCTCTTGATACTGAGAGTTACAGGCGAACTGGTTGATCATTTGACGTAAACATCGGGGCGTATTTTATTAAAAACTCTGGACATATTCATTTTCACTCCGTTTCTTGCTCACTCTCAGACAAGGGTGTTCCTGGTAATTTTGCAGAAACTCCGGTAATTAAAGTAAACCCGATTTGATTATGTCGAAAATGCCCAGAACTAGAAAAACTAGGACACATCTATTTTCTGATGGCCTTCTGGATTGAATCATTTTGAAGATGTATTGTTGGCATAAAGCAACTAGCAACTCGGTTAATTAACACTGTCTTCGGACACTCAGAATGGATCTGTGTCCCCCAAGGCAAGGCAAGGCAAGGCAAGGCAAGCTGATGCTTGGGTAACGGTGTCCGGTTTACCATCACGTTGTCGATAATACTCCCATTTTAAAAGTAGAGCTTAGGCCACCACTGCCAGCTTCTATTGTGAGGTAACTTCCCCGAGGGCCATGTTGGATCGTTCGTTATTGTAAGTCTATAGCCACTGCGTAGCATATTTCTGAACCTCTTCCTGTTCAAGAGTGTGGATATAGCATTAAGGAGATCGGCGATTTCTTTGGGGTTGCATTAGTCTTGCGTAAGTCGGATTATTAGAAAGGCAAAACGTAAAACCTAGCCCATAGGGGGCGAGGAATCTCAGTTCACGCTATAATGGAAAATTATTCATTTATCTAATGGACGATTAACGATGCTCTTGTCATCGGTGTTTTTCAAGATAGTTGGCACTGTTTCTGTGTTTAAGCCGCGTCTTTTTCTACCGCACGCTTTTCCGGATTCAGTGTCGTTGGCCCAACGGGCTCGCAATTTCTGACCTGGCGAC
>JAGPVT010000118.1 GCA_018066865.1 Marinobacter sp.
GCCGTAGTCCAATGGCTCGCCGGTCTCCGGATTCTTTTCATAGAGCGGGGCATACACAATCGTGGATTTGAAGTTATCAGAAACCAGTCGCCCTACTTCGTTGGAACGAAGAATGTTCTGACGCAACTTCTCAAGACTTGCAGGAGAGCCATCATAGCCGTCCGGAATGACCGTGCCACCCTGGAAGCCCTGCTCGGTTACTTCCACCCACCGAACGTTTGATGTCCACAGGGTTTTCAGGCCCGAGCGATCGACACCATCAAGATAGAAAACCTCATCGGTGATCTGCTTCAGCGTCTCCATGTACTCGGGCGAGAAAATATCACCGGTTTTGGTTTCCACGGCAATACGCACAAAGTTGCCAAGGTTCTCCAGGTCATTACGATGATCCAGCATATTGATAACGTATGGATGCTCAAGCGGAATCATTCGCTCAAAGCTGGCATCTGGCTGGATCTTTACAGCGTTATAGCCCAGAAACGCCGTCAGCAGCAGAAAGCCGATCAGGATAACGACCCGATTGTTAAAAATCAGACGTTCCAGAAACGGTTCTGCCTTGGGCGTTGCCAGGTAGTGCTCACCCTTGTCATGCTTCGGGTTGGACATTCAAAAGCCCCTCTATTATTTTTCAGTTGTTGCCACGTCAGGGCGTTATTGAAGGTTCTTTCCGCGAGCGTCTGTAATTTTTACGCCGCCTTCACCTACGATAAGAAGGTTGGTTCCCGAAACCGGAATCACACTCATAACACCGTCCCGATCATCGCGGAAATATTCCCGGAACGAATCTGCGCCGTTGCTACTCATAAGAACCGTTCCGCCATTGCCAACCAGGGTTATCCGGCCGTCATCAGCCACAGCCCCGTCATTAAGTGTCGCTCCCGCACTATTGGGAACCAGGCGCCAACTTTTCCCCAGGTCGGTTGAAAACAGCATGTTGCCCCGCAAACCAAAGGCAAGAATCTCGTTGACCTCCCCCGTTCCGATTACACCGAACAAAGAGCCCTGATAAGGACTTTCCCGCCGCTCCCAGGTATCGCCGTTATCTACTGAAACGTGGATTTGCCCAGCCTCGCCCACAATAACAAGCCCACCACCGGTTATACGGGTGATACTGTTCAGGTGGAAGTTCTGGGCATTTTCAATCTTTGGCGCCCAGTCATTCCAGGTTTCACCGCCGTCTTCTGTGCGCAAGATCATGCCGTAGGCACCCACCACAAACCCGTGTTGGTCATTCTCAAACCAAACACCCAGCAGCGGGTTTACAGGGCCAATATCCAGATCTGACTGCATATTTTCCATGGTAAAAAACAAATCATCCAGAGCCCATTCCAGATCGCTTTTTTCCGACTCGGGCGCCTCTTCGATGCGCTTTTCCAACGCCGCTATCTGATCTTCCTTACTGGCGATTGCCAGCTCAGCAGCACCAATACCGGTTAACTGCAAGCTCCAGTTCTCCCCGGCATCTTCAGTGTGAAGCACCACCCCGCTGTGGCCAACGGCCCAGCCATGAGTCTCGGATCCAAAATCCACGGCGGTCAGTGTTACGGAGACCGGAACACTGCCCTGCACCCACGTTTGCCCGTCATCATCAGAGTAAATGATGTGCCCCCTCTCTCCGACGGCGACGATGCGTTCGCCTGTCCGCACTGCGTCGTTAAGGAGGTTTGCGGGAGCCAGGTCAGTTTGTCGGGCCGGAGTTTCGATGATATCCGCAAGCGCAAACGCCGCCGGCGCGGACCAGACCATGGAAAGCCCAAGGCAAGCAGCCCCCAGAGTTTTGCACGTCAACCTTTTAGCCATTCAGATTGCCTATTATGTTGTTTTAACTGTTTGCCCATGACCAGCAGTGCCCGGCACTAACAATACATACCGGCACCGTCGGTTTCCGGTATGTCAGCAGCCTGACAGCTGTTGTAAGCCCACTACTGGTAGATGCCTGCCCTAGCGGACACTTCTGCGACGCAGGGAGGCCGGAGAGAAATAGCGCCTGTTCGGAACATCTTCAGTGAAGATCCGGGTATTGGGCTCTTCCGTATCCAGACCGAGTACGTGATAACGCCGTGCCTGTAGATCATAATAAACGTCCAGAACGGTCCACACACCCGGAAGTTCATAATAATTCTTGGCGATGCCCATGGTAACGCGCCATAACTCACCACGTCCGTCATACTGATCAAGCAAAACTGTGTTCCAGCTATCTTCATCTACGTAAAAACGGCGCTTCTGGTAAATGTGACGCGCACCATCTTTCAACTTGGCTTCAACCACGTGCACCCGATGGAGTTCCCAGCGAGTCAGTTCCGGATTCAGGTGAGAGATACCAAGAATTTCGGAATAAGGCGTGCCTTTTTCACCAATAAGATAATTGTTGTAGGGAACGTAGATTTCCCTCAAGCCTTCATAAGTCCAGTTGTAACGATCCAGGGCACCGTTGAAGATGTCAGTGTCGTCCGCCGTCCGGAGGTTTTCCGCAGCCGCGATCGGCGAATCATAACCCAGATTCGGTGCCCGGCGCACACGTCGCTGTCCGGCATTGTAGCCCCAGCCATTCCTAGGATTGATGATCTGATTCAGGGTTTCATGGACTAGAATGGCGCCCCCCGCAAGGCGAGGCGGAGACTGGGTAAACGATAGGTAATAGAAAATGATGTTATCCAGATCATCTTCACTGCCGTCGGGGTTGTAAAAATTGAAAAAGACTTCCTGCTGAGAAGTAACCAGCGCATAGTCGCCACTAGTCTGCACTGCCACTTCACTGGATCGGCGAGTGCCTGAAACACCACGCCAGCGTGTCAGGTGGTTCCAGATCACCTGCCATGCTTTCTGCTCGTCATTCCCGCTAAGAATCGGGAAGGGATAACCACCATAGGCACCCTTCAAGCCGTCGCCCTCGCCGACAACTACCGCGTTTACGGCATTCTCACGGGTATTCTCAGCAACCCAGTCAGGCACCGCGTGAGTGCGACGGGATTGGTAAACCGGCAAACGGAAGCTGGCGGGGTAGGTCTCAAACATGGCCCTAACGCCATCCGTGAGGTGCTCCGTATACTGGTCTTTGTTAGAGGCATTGATAGTGAACAGCACCTCGTCCATCGGAAACGGATTAATATGATGCTGGCCTGCACCCTCATAGCCTGCGGGAGGCTCTGTAAGCCCCCCGGTCCAGGCAGGAATAGTACCAGAATCGTTTCCGGCCTTGACCGAGCCAAACGGAGTAAGATCCCGGCCGAGACGTGAAGCTTCACCTGAAGAAACCGCTGCCCAGGAAGATGAGGATGCTATCGAGAGGGCGAACAACCCTCCGAGTATCACACTCTTTTTATAGTTCATCGTATAACCCTGAATTCGACTGGATGCCTGTGGGAAGGCTTTTATTATTAACTGACGGAGAGCCATGCTCCCCGCCACACTAACCGATCCGTCAGGGTTGTCTATCGACCGAAAGTGCGATTTTGTTACCAGCTGTCAGCCTTCCAGGCTTTTATGTACCACCTCGTACAAATCAGCGGAAAGCCCGGGCTTGTCCCGAACTCGCTCCAGAGCCGACCGCATCAGAGAGCTGTAGGTGGGCGCAAACTTTTTCCAGCGCGTAAGTGGGCTCACCAGGCGGGCCGCAATCTGTGGATTACTGTCATCCAGGCGGCATACCTGGCCTGCCAGAAATGCATAGCCTGAGCCGTCCGGGTTATGAAACGCCGCGAGATTCTGGCCGGCAAATACACCAACAACAGAGCGTATTTTGTTGGGGTTTTTCCAGTCAAATGCCGGGTGCGCAAGCAGAGCCTGAATCTGTGGCAACTGACCTGCGCGATCGCTGGACGATTGAACCGCAAACCATTGCTCTACTACTTGAGGATCATCCTGGAACCGCTCATAGAAGTCGCCCAGCGCCTTGCTTCGTTCAGCCGCGTGATCGGAGTTGACCAAAGCACGCAGCGCACCCATGCGATCTGTCATGTTATCGGCATCACTGAGCTGATGCAGAGCCAGATCGCGACCGGTGTCGTCGTTGATCATCAACAACCACGCCAACGCGGTGTTTCTCAGGCTGCGGCGGGCAATGGACTCGGGTGTAACCTCATAGGTACCCGTTTCCGAATTCCGGTGATAGCAGGTGATGAGCTCCTCACGCAACGACGTTGCCAGGTGGTTTAACACTTGCTCACGGGCACGGTGAATGGCCGCGACATCAGGACTATCCGCCAGCTCAATCAGATAAGCTTCGGAAGGCAACTGCAGCATTTTTGCCACCAATGCCTGATCGAGCGTCGAGTCGCCAAGCAAGGCACGGTATGCCTGAACCAGGCGCGGCTCAATTTCAGCGGCATCAGAGGAGCCAACCAGCGGCTGAATCACATCAACAGCGAGGCGTTGACCGGCATCCCAACGATTGAAACCATCAGGGTCATGGCTCATCAAAAACACCAGCTGCTCGCGACTCCAGGGATAAACCACCCGCACGGGCGCTGAAAAATGGCGCAGCAGCGAGGGCACAGGCTTCCGGGTCAGTCCGTGGAACTCGAAGGTATGGCTCGCTTCGGTCAACTCAAGAACACGTTCGGTTGGCGCACCCGTAACATTCCCGCCGCTTTCAAGCATGAGAGGCAAAGCCTCGCCATCGGCGCCCAACAGGCCCAGGGCAAACGGAATATGTTGAGGTTTCTTGCCAGTCTGGCCTGGCGTATCCGGAACAGACTGCTGAATCGTCAGGCAGTATTTACCTTGCTCTGCATCGTAGGCATCCGAGACCGTCAGCACCGGTGTGCCCGCCTGGTCGTACCACAGGCGGAACTGTGTAAGATCCCTGCCGGACGCGTCTTCCATCGCTTTTACAAAGTCGTCTGTGGTGACTGCCTGAGCATCGTGACGCTCGAAATACAGATCGCTGCCTTTGCGGAACAGGTCCGGCCCAAGCAATGTATGAATCATGCGTACAACTTCCGCACCTTTTTCATAGATAGTCAGCGTGTAGAAGTTCGTAATTTCCATATAAGACGCCGGGCGTACCGGATGCGCCATAGGGCCGGCATCTTCGGCGAACTGCGCCGTGCGAAGCAGTGTGACATCTTCAATACGTTTCACCGTTGGTGAGCCCATATCGGCCGAGAAAGTGGAGTCCCGGAATACCGTAAACCCTTCTTTCAGGCTCAGTTGAAACCAGTCCCGACAGGTTACCCTGTTGCCGGACCAGTTATGGAAGTACTCATGCGCGACAATGGCCTCAATGCGCTGGAACGCGAGGTCGGTGGCCGTCTCCTGGCTGGCCAAAACGCAGGAAGAGTTGAAGATATTCAGGCCCTTGTTTTCCATGGCGCCCATATTGAAGTCGTCCACAGCGACGATCATGAAGATGTCGAGATCGTATTCGCGACCATAGACTTCCTCATCCCAGCGCATGGATCGCTTGAGGGAATCCATGGCATGCTCGCATTTGGCAGCGTTCCGGGGCTCAACGTAGATGCGCAAATCAATATCCCGACCGGAACAGGTTTTGAAGGTATCCTGTTTTTCGACCAGATCGCCTGCTACCAGGGCAAAGAGGTAACTGGGCTTGGGGAACGGATCTTCCCAAGTGACGAAGTGGCGTCCATTCTCAAGATCGCCTCTCTCCACGTCGTTGCCGTTGGACAGCAACACCGGGCAACTGGCCTTATCCGCTTCAATACGGGTGCGGTAACGAGCCATCACGTCCGGTCGATCCGGAAAATAGGTGATACAGCGGAAGCCTTCCGCTTCACACTGGGTACAAAACATACCCGAGGATTTATACAGACCTTCAAGACGGGTATTGTTCTGGGGTTCAATCCAGGTCACGACCGTTAACTCGAACTGGGTTGGCACATTGGCAATAACAAGCTGCTCGCCGATCTCTTCAAAGTCATCACCCGCAGCCAGCTCTTCGCCATTCAGTGCAACACGCTTCAGCTTCAGGCTGTCACCGTCCAGAACTAAAGGCGCGGCCCCCTCAGTGGACTCCGGATTCCGACGCACGAAAAGTGTGCTATGCACCCTTGCGCCATCTTCAAAGAGCTCGAAACGAAGCTCGACGGTATCCACCAGGTATGCAGGTACTTTGTATTCGCTCAGGTAGATCGTTTGGGGCTGATTGGTGCGCATTGATTGTCTCCAGATTTCTCAGCCTGCAACTCGTCGAAGGCAGGCTGTAAAGGCAATATAAGATCGGACGGGAACGGGTAAACTAGTCACCCATTACCCGGAAACGGACTTCATAGCCGGTGAACTTTCGAATATTGATCACCCCGGTATCAAGGATCAGGTACTGGCCCTTGATGCCTTCGAGGACCCCTTCCACTTCCGGCGTTTTATCCAGGTTATGGGTTTTGATTTTTTCCGGCCAGGTTTGCACGGGATAACTCAGGTCAAGCCCCTGCTCGTCCACCTCACGGATGGCATTCTGCCCATGCTCTTGCCGCAGCGCGCTAATATCGTCTGCGATCAGCGCCAGGATCCGCTGGCGTTCCTGCACGAGATCCAGTTCAGGAACATCGCCTTTGAGCATGGTGCGCCAGTTAGTACGGTCTGCAACGTGTGCTTTGCAGGCCACTTCGACCAGACCGGAAAGATAACGGGTCGCTACTCTCAGCATGGGAATGGCGTCCACCGCACCCTGATCAATCCAGCGTGTTGGCACCTGAGAGCCACGAGTGATGCCTACCTTCAGGCCTGATGAGTTGGCCAGATAGACCACATGCTCAATCATGCAGTGGGTCTCGCCCCACTCTGGCTCACGGCAGGTACCCAGATGGTAATGGCACTTCTCCGGGCTCATGATGCAGCTGTCGCAGGCGGCCAGCTTGCGGAAACAGGGATAACAAAACCCTTGGTTAAAGCTCTTTTTCGTTGTCCGGTCGCAATGAATACAACGAATCACGCCCTCAAAATCAAAGCGTAACGACTTGCCAATAAGTTCGTTCAGAGGCACACGGGTATCGCCCACCGCCAGTACATAAGACACGGGATTGCCGGCATCTGCGGGCATTTTCCTCAGGCGCCCGGTTACATCAGCCAAGTTGCTCAAGACTTGACCTCAACAAACTGGTCGGGATCAACATCATTATTGCCTGACTGGTCACGACGCACGGAAGGATCGCAGGCGGTTCCGGCTTTGGCGCCCCGGTCGAGGTAACCCACCCGCTCCTGCTCTGGAATGCCATGCAGATTCTCGTAATAGATAACCGCCTCCAGGCTGATCTCACGCTGCTGCGGTGTGAGCTTTCGGCCATCCGGCCATTTCCCGAGCTCAATCGACTGGCGCAGGTTCTGGTAGACGTTAGGATCCAGCCGCTCGATAAGTTCTTCGTAAGTCATCCGGTTCTCCTGAAAAAACCTTCATAAAAAAGATGGTGAATCGTTTGACAGACATAAACGATAATGATTATCATTGCCTCACCAAATGACGACGGTCGTGTCGTTTGGTCTCTCTCATCAGAAGCATATTCTGCTTCCTTTATACCCCACCTCTGGTGGGGTTTTTTTATGCCTGCGGTTTTCTGCGGGCCGGCAAAATGGCTGCCAGCGCAAGGCCGGCGACGAACCCGCCCAGGTGTGCTTCGTTTGCCATACGCCCCAGCCCCAGCATTTCCGGCACAGGCGTAAACCCGATCACCATCCACACCACCGCAAAGGTAACGAGCGCTGGCGGGAACTGGAATCGGGGAAGCGTTCGCTGGCTCAGCCAACAATAGCCAAGAATGCCATAAACAACCCCGGAAAGGCCGCCAAAAAAAGGCCCGGAGACCATATATTGCAAGCCATTGGAGACCAGACTGGTAACGATAAAAAGCACAACCAGCCGGGTACGGCCATCAAACCATTCAATCTGGCTGCCCAGAAACCACAACATCACGGAATTAAAAATAATGTGAGTCCAGCTGAAGTGCAGAAAATCGGGGGTGAACAGACGCCAGACCTGACCGCTGGCAAGTGTTGCAGAGAGCGCATCAAGGCGTTCTGCCATGCTGCCCCAACCGTAAGCCCGGGGATCAATAATCAGCAGGTTGGCAGTAAACTGATTGCTACCCAGGCTGGTGAACCAGGCCATCAGCACAGCGAGCACGATAATACCCAGCACCAACGGCGCGTGGCGCGGCGACGGCTGCCAGCGCCCTTGAACAAACACCGGCGAACGATTTTGATGCTCAACCGCCTGACGGATCTCTGGCTCGGCAAGGAACCGATCCAGGGCTTCCAGAACTGGCTCGGCGTGTTCCTGATTTTCCAGCCACAACACCTGAAAATCGCCCTCCGCACTGATTCTGTGAGGAACGCCCTGGCTTCTCAACCACTGGCTAAAACCGCCAAGATCCAAACTCGCATCCAACTGCTTTACTCGGTACACAATCGACCTTGCCTCGTGGGAAATTCAGACGCTCGTTCACACAGCCGCACTAGCGAGCGACGCTGTCTTCGCTGGTAGGGTAATCCGGGGAATCGTGGTGATCACGAGCCACGTTAACCCAGACAAATTTATCGCGGGAAAGTATCTTCTCCCCATCCATCCGGTACGCCACCAATCTGCCATATTTCACGGCACTGAAATCAATGCAGGCAACGTTGGATCTCAGCGGAGCCGGCTCGCTGTCCATCCAGTAGTGGCCAACAAAAACAGGAGGTGCATCCAGTGGATAACTGATCAGCTGTTTGCGTTCCTCCTCAGTGAGCACTCTGCTCGCCACCTCTGGAGGCAAGGGGT
>JAGPVT010000119.1 GCA_018066865.1 Marinobacter sp.
TCAGGCGAAACGCCCAAGGCACCCGACCTGAATATTGAGGAAAAGGTTGTTAAAAGTGCGATCAAGGACCGGCGCACGGTGGAGCGGCCCGCGCCAAGAATATTTATCCCTCAGCCGCCCTCAATTGCCATAAAGGGGGCCCGGCCCAGCCTGCGTCATCACTTCGATGGTTTATTCGATGATGAAGGCCGCTTGCGGTGCCGCTACCCGAATGAAGCAGTGAAAGGCATCAAAGGCGTCGTCAAAGCCCGCGACCTTGTACCAACACTAGGGTCTGGTGCGGTTCCGCCGGAGGTTCTGATAGTCGTGCGCGAGGCGATGGTGCTCAACCCATATTGCAGCCGCTGGCTGGCGAACGCAGCCGCTGAAAAACAAGAGAGCCGACCTCAATATCAACGCCGAATCGAAGGCGAAATGCTCAGGCTGTTTTCCAGCGATGGTCGTTACGACGGAAGCGGGGAGTACACACTGTCTGAGAGCTCAGTCAGTCCTCAGGCACCTGGAAAGGACAGCTGGAGCTCTGTGTCTTTTTCCCAGGCAGCCATCAAAAAACAGGCGGCAGCAGAACTGGCCCGAGCTTCATACCTCGATGGCTTCAACCCCAGCCCCTTGGGAGTGACCGCGTGGCGGCAGCCGTGGGTCCCCCTATGGCTGGAGTGGCGAGTGGAGCTGGAGGGCTCGACCCGGATAAGCGATTGGACACTCGACCAACTGGACGTGGTGCGTCGCGGAGATGCAGCTGACATTCAGATGGTCGAAATCACGGGTCGCAGCCCCATCAGCAGGGGGCTCGGCACCGCTCTTCATACTGGCATCGAACGATGGATTAAAGTCGAACAGGAACGAGAAGCCACCGGTGATTCACTCACCGCTTCGCAACAAAGTTCCCTGGAATCACTGGCCGATTTTCTGGAACCTCTGGACCTGGCCTCAGCTTCATTGGACGGCATCCGTGAACAGCTTCTGGGGCTCAACTATCGCGGCGGTTTTTTCTCTGCCCCCGAAGCCGATGATCGCCCGGAAGTGGTCGCAGACCCAATACCTCTGTTCGGTGGCACTCTCAAATTCAGCGCACTGCGGTTGGTGGACGCGTTCGGGCGAGTGCTGAATGTTCCCACCAACGACATCCACACGATTACGTCGTTAGAGATCAGCGACGCCCCCTCATCCATGAAAATGTCCGCAAGAATACAGGGCGGTGCGCGCTGGCTGTTCCGCCTGGTTGATCCAGCCTACCAAGGAGAGCCTTCGCTGGCACCGGAAGCATTTGTTAATCAATTGGAGCCGGATCTGTCCGTGAACCCGGTGGCCGGTTTCCTGCTTAGTGACCACATTGATGAATCTCTGGAAGCCTTTGATAATAAAGGCAATCCGATCGGGCAGATCAGCCATCATGAACTAACGGGGGCTGTGCGCTGGGAGCCTGCGCCTGGACGGCCATTGCCACCGGGAGCTGGCCCCATGGCAGAGCTGCCATCCAGTGCCACACCTCTGGGTAAACTGGCAGCCGGTGTCATCCGGTCAGATGTCCGGCAGCGCGACGGTATGCTTCCTCAATCTGAAAGTTCTTTGACTGCGCTTCTCCGCGCAATCGACACCACCCTCTGGACGATAGACACCTACAGCACGCTTGGATCGGCAACAGTCGCTGGGCTGGTTGGCCGCCCGATTGCCGTGGTGAAGGCGACGTTAAGGCTGGATATTCCCGATGATCTGGACGACGTTCGGGTTGATTCAGAAGAAACAGCCAAAGCCCGACGGGCTGCCTTTGAGGCTCTACGGGACGAGTCTTTCCCCGTGCGCTTGGGTGACCTGCAGAGAAGCGACGATTCGTTGTTAGGTTATTTCATTGATGACAATTACGACCACTTCCATCTGGTCGACAAATCCATAGCCGCTTTGGCCCGGGATTCTGGCCGCCGTCGTGGCCAGCTTGGCTTGCTTGGCCAGGTTCACATACCGGATGTTCAGCCGTTGGAGCATCCCTATCTGTTCAGCGACGACATTCTCTATATCAAACCCGGGCAGTCTTATCGGCTGACGCTACTGATGCTCCCAGCAGGTAAGGTAAACCTGACCTCGGGGGTATTGCCGAGGAAATCTCTAGCGCTGAATGATGTGTGGATCAATCGGGGACTGAAGCGTGTGATTCCCTCTGTGCGGGTAGGGCCCGTGCTGGTGGACCCGGACGAAATCAGATTGCCGAAGGTGAATCTGTTGGGCGATAGACAACAATTCACAAGGCGAACCGGAGCGCTGACATGGCGAGATGATCCGATCGTGTCAGCGAGCCAATCTGCCTTGTTGCCGCGGATGCCCCATGAATTCCAGGAGGGTTGGATTCGGATAATCGAGGAGGATGAATCATGACTACTACATCCACCGACCCTCGCATTGCCGAGGAAATGGCTTGGGAGCGCAGGCGAGATAGAAAATCGAAAAAACAAAAGAATTCAACAGCTCGCGATTCCTTTCTCGAAGACAGTACAGGTTTTGTAGACCGCCAGGCCCTGTCAGCTTCTTTAAACGCATTCATGGCGGGAGCGGGAATTGGCGAATTCGGTGGACCCGGCCCAGCACCGGGCGCAGCACCAATGCCAGCGCCCATGGCCTTTGCTGCCAACAACACCAATCGTTGGGTACCCATTGGACCCTCCGTTGTCAGGCAGGGGCAGGCGGATGGGCGGCCCAGAGTATCCGGGCGAGTCCGCGACCTGGCCGTCAGCCCCGATGGCCTGCGGGCCTACGCAGGTACGGCTAAAGGCGGCGTCTGGTACACCGGCGATGGCGGCGCAACCTGGGAACCGCTTGGAGGCTGGGCCAATGAGCCCAGGCGGATAGGTGGCAATATCAGCGCGTTTGCGTCTGGTTGCCTCCTGGTGTCATTTGGCGCCAATGCGGCGGCCGATTTTGTCATGGTGGGTACGGGGGAAATCGGCGCCTTCCAGCGTGCGACCGGGCAAGCGCCAGCCCGCGGCATGGGCATTCTCGTGGCACAGGGCCCAGCTAGTGCGGCTCTGAATGCAACCCCCTGGGAAACGACAACCGGCATCGGTTTTCTGGAAGGTGTCTCTGTTGTCCGCATGGTGAGAGTCCCGGGTTCTCCCGTGGGCGCTGATACGGATCAGGTCATTGCGGCGACATCCGGCGGTTTGTTCAGGGGCACACGGTCCATGGTAGGTGCCAATCTGGCCTTCACCTGGACACCGCTGCAGTTTCCGCCTGCTCCGGCAGCGCCGCCTGCAAGAGGGGTTGCGATTTCGTTCTCCGACCCTACAGACCTGTGCTACGTCGGTAACCGCCTGTTTATCTGCTTCAGGCACACAGGCGTGGCCTTCTCCGATGACAACGGCAACAGCTTTGCCTGGGTAACGATGAATCTTCTTCCGCCCCCGGCGGTACCTGCAGCAAGCCGCCTGCTCGGCCGAATGAGCATGGCAGTGAATGACGATAACAACCAGCTCTATGTGTTGGGCGAGGTGGATACCAATCCTTTCGTCAATAACGCTCCTCTTGTTGCTCACGTCTGGCAAATTGCGAATCCAGCTGCGATTGCACCCGCCGTGCCTATCGCCAACCCTCTCAACAATGTGCCTACCACGGCCAATCTCTGGCCGGGACAGCGGGATTATGACCAGGCCATAGTGGTGACAACCCGGACGACAGCAGCCGGGCCTCCTCCCGTCCGAACCGACCGTGTCTACATCGCAGGCTCACTTATCTGGCTGGCAAACTGGAATGCGTCTATCTGGGCCTTTGATGTCAACGGAAACAACCTGATTCCTTCGCCCGGCGTTTCCGATCAACCTGCTGGCACCACCCACGGGGCTAGCGCGCTGGGCCTCATAGGTAATGCGATCCACCCGGACGTTCACAGCCTTCGTAAGGCCACGAACCCGGACGGATCAAGCCAGATCTGGGTGGGGTGCGACGGGGGCGTATTCGTTTCCCTGCTTAACGGGCAAAGCAATACGTTCGCCGCAAAGAACGTCGGACTTGCCTCCATCGAGTCGGTGTTTTGCGCGAATCACCCGACCTCCAGCCACTTCGCTATGTTGGGATGCCAGGACAATGGCCGACAGGTGAGGGTGGGCAGCACAGTTTGGGAAATGAAAACCACTATGCAGGGGGATGGCGGCGGTGTCGTTTTCCATCCGGTGCAGTCACATTATGTGATGGGGCAGTTTACGAGGGCAAACTGGGCCTGTGACCCTTCCTCCCGCTATGTGCAACCGTGCAATGTAGTAGCGAACGATGCAGAGTCCGCCGCCAGTGGTTTCTATTCAGGAATCGCCTCTATCCGCCGTGCTGCTGGAAACCTTGGCCGAATTGCCCTGGGGACCAACCGGGTCTGGATCACGGACAACCTGGGAACCCGCGACCCTAACACCTGGAGGGTTCTGCCAACCACAGCGGCCGGCGTGTTTGTGCAGGCCCGAGACCCCCGCCCGGGCGGACGAGGCCCTAGCACAGCCGCCAATTTGGCCTTTGGGGTTCCTGGCAGCGGGCTTGGGCCAATTGTTACGGTGAAATGGGCGGATGAAAGAACCCTTCTCGCATTGTTCAACCAAGGTGTCGTTCGATATCAGGAGAGTGCAGCCAACCCTGGTCGCTGGACATCGACGACCCTTCTGTCCCCGGCTATGGTGGCTCCTGCAGCTCCACTGGTGGTACCGCAGGCAACGTTCTATACGGATATTGAACCGGTTCCCGGAACGAGCGATTTCTATCTGACAGGAACCGGCCAGACCAGCCAGTGGACACCTGCAATCCCTGCCTCGCCACCCAATGCCGCCGTGGCAGCGGTCCCACCGGCTGCAGCTCAGGACACATGCTACTATTTTGACAGTGCCGCAGGCGGATTTCGCCTGACCGGTCTAGGGCAGGTCCTGCCGCCAGTCCCGCCGTTCCTGAACAGCCCCATTGACCCGGCCTATTCGGTTGTTATCGACCCGGCTAACGTGAACACCGTGTATGTAGGTACCGCATCAGCCGTTTGGCGTACAAACAAAGTCGCTGGTAACGCTCACAATCCATGGCAGTCGTTTGTTAATGGTCTCCCAGAGTCTACCGTTCAGGACCTGACCGTATGGACCGACCCAACCGGGGCAGCAGGCTCACCACGCCTGCTGCGGGCGGCGCTGCAATCCCGTGGAGTGTGGGAAGTCAACCTGGCGACCGCCGAACCGATCCGAACCTATTTGCGGGTGCACGCCCGGGATGACCGCCGGATGTTTCCGACGCCGATGCAGAATCCGAGGCGACGACCGGCCGCACCAGCGGAACCGTTTTTCGCCAGCCCCGACATCTGTATTCGACCTGAGGCACCGGTTACCAATCCGCCGTCATTTCGTGGTGCGAATCTCTGGAACGGCAATCTCCGCTACCAACTTTGGACCTTTCAGACGGCTTTTCGCTGGATCTATCCCAGTGTTATTCCTGATGGCCAATGGAGCGACCAGTTTGGTGACCTCATAGAGCGACACCGTCGATTGCTGGCGCTGCCAGCAGCAGGCTCTCGACGGGTAGATGCTGCGTTATGGACATCCGTGATGGGCTCCGCTCAGGATGAAAACGGTGCTCCCGGCGTCTATCGGGCACCGTGGCAAAACGCGGCAGTGCCCAGCCTTCCCGGTTCTGAAATTGACCTGATGGAAACGGTGGTGCCGCGGCGGAATATCAATAATGTTTGGCAGGCTTACCGAGAGCGAAGCACTGTGGACGTGTTACTGCATCACCGTGACACACGCCCAGTGGCTGCCAACGGCGCGTTCGTTGTTCTTTTGTGGCGTTCCGATGCCTCCCAGAACACCTTGTTGGCAACCGATTGCACCAACCTGGTTCCCTTTGCCAGAAGCCTGACAGGCGGCGCACCACAGCCACCACCGGCAGGCTGGAACGTGCCGCTTGCAGCAGATGGCGCGCCTCTGCATAAGTTGCCGGTTCCGCTGGCCGCGCGCATGCCACGGGCCGTCTCTATCAACATTGATTTTTCAGCGGTACCGACCGGGCACCGTGTTCTGCTTGTCGCGCTCGCTGGGTCAACAGCAGACCCGTTTTCGGCGGATCCCGACGGCACACTGGACCAGGTGGAAAATCTCGTTCGGTACTGGCCGCACGCAGCAACGCGGCTAATCAGTGTCTGGCGCAGGCCCGGAATTCAACTTTTCCCCTAAAGAAGGACGCCACCCATGGAATTTGATGCCTTAACTCTCGTTCTACTGGCGCTGGTTATCCCGGCGTCATTCACCCTGTCTGCCGCGGCGGGGCTTGGCGGATCACTGATCCTTGTTCCAGGCCTGATGCTCTCCATCGGAACCCGTGAGGGAATTGCCGTGGCCGCATTGCTTTTGGCCTGTAACAACATCGCCAAGGTGGTCGTTTACAGGAAGACTCTTCCCTGGGCCTCGTCTGCATTGATTGCCGCTGCCGTGATGGTTGGGAGCGCCCTCGGTGCCACGCTGATGCTGCAAATGCCAGAGGCCTGGGTTCGCTATGCGGTTGCAACCATGCTGCTGCTTACCCTTGCCGGGAATTTTGTTGCCCAGGGGTCTGTTCGTAAAATCTGGGCGGTTTTTCTGGCATTCCTTTCCGGTGGCACTTCCGGCTTCTCCGGTACATCCGGCCCCTTAAAGGGCGTTGCTATCCGCAGCCTTCAGTTGGAGCGCTTCTACTTCGTTGGGGCGGCTTCGCTGGTCTCGATGGTTGGCGACACGACCAAGGCTCTGGTATTCAGTCAATCGGGCCTGATTACGGCGAGCCATCTATTACTGGCCGGCGTGCTGGTCCCGGTAATGGCCGGCTGCACCCTGCTGGGCAGAAAGATCAATCGGGAAATAGGGGAGAAGTGGCACAGCATATTGTTCTGGACCGTAATGGGCGGATATCTGACCCGTTTGATGGTGGCGTAAATGGCGGACTACAAGCAGCAAGGCGCCGGGAAAGTTCATACCACCAGCGCACAGGAGCCGGAATGCCAGCATGAGAAAGGGCATCACACGGATGAGCATGAGGCCTGCAAACCTGATTTTGACGAGAAAGATTCCAATATCTCACCAAGTCGGAAAGCGGCGGGGCCAAACCTGAGAACCCTTAACCGATCAGCTGACCCAGAGGGCAGCCCATCAGAGCAAGCCCCGGAAAAGGCCAGGCCTCCTGAAGCAAAGATCAAGGATGATCTGCCCCCTGAGCCCGAGCGCTGATAATGACAGCCATCGTAGACCGCTTCGAGCTCGACCTCGCAGCAACCGGCGGCCAGGCCGGAACCATAACCGAACCCAGTCTGGCATGTTCGGGTAAACGGATAATGGTGACCGGAAACTGGTTTTGCTCACGCTCAACAACAGGAGGTAAAACCTGGACGTTCATCGACCCCTATACCGAGTTGCCCCCGGCGGGCGCCGGGTTCTGCTGCGATCAACTCGTGCACTACTGCAAATCGCGCCGCCTGTGGATCTGGTTGCTACAATTTTCCGCAAACAGCAGCGGCAATATGATTCGTGTAGCCGTCAGTTCATCGGGCGAGCCGGGTACCTGGACCTGGTGGGACACACGCCCTCAGGACATAGATGAAAACTGGACTCAGGTGTGGCTGGATTATCCGGACATGGCCGAATCAGACTCGCATCTTCTGCTCTCATTCAACGTGTATTCAACAACCTCGAACCGCTGGCAAAAAGCCGTGGTTTTGCGGCTGTCTCTGGACCAGCTCAAGGCTCGCCAACAACTCATTCGCAAAGCCTGGTCGACGACCCAATTCGGGTCTCTGCGTTTTGCGCGAGGTGAGGGCGGTACCGCCATTTTCGCAAGCCTTAGCACCAGCAGACCGTCGCTTGAAATATTCCGGTGGCCGGACTCGGAGAGCGACGTTTCGCAGGATTCAGTACCGGTAACGCCCTGGAGTAACGGCCCATACGCCTCAAGCTCAGACGCTACAAGCGCCTGGATGAACCGATTAGATGACAGAATAACCGGCGGCTGGAGTTCCGATGGCATTCTCGGATTTGCATGGACAGCCTCTGCCGATGCTCTGCATCCTTTTCCCTACGTGCGAGTAGTGCGCGTTAATGAAACGACCAATGAACGTATCGACGAGCCGGATTTGTGGAACTCTGACCTGGCATGGGCCTATCCGGCAATCAGTCCAAACCAGAGAGGTGACGTAGGCATAGCGGCATTTTGCGGAGCAGGGGGACGACACCCCACTTTGGGCGTGGGATGTCTCGATCCATCGACGGGGCTATGGACCATGACGCTGGGTGCTGCTTCAACCCACCCTCCTGCTGCTCAGGCCTGGGGCGACTATCTCGATATACAAGCTGACCCACGGCGCACAACCTACTGGGTCGCGTCCGGGTTCACACTCAGAGGCGGGGGGAGCAGGAATAATATCGTTCCCCGCGTTGTGGTTTTCAAACCCTGACAAACTCTCCCTCTTTTATCTCCCAGGTTCCGGGATACCTTGTATAACCAGATGCTTGTTCAGCTCGCCACAGTATCGATGATCAGCACAGGTGCATGGAAGCGGTATTCCCTTTCTCACCAGGCCAACAGAATACATACTGCCTGTTCAGGCTCAGAAACAGTGATGGGTGGCGAAGATGCAGAAGAAAAAAATCATTACGGCGATCGTGCCGCTGGTTTTCATAGCCATCATCGCGGCGTTCTGGTGGCAAAGCGACCGCAATGGGAGTGATGAGTCGACGTTGCATCTCTACGGCAACGTCGACATCCGTGAGGCGCAACTGGCTTTCAACAGCAGTGAACACGTTTTCGAGATCCGGGTTCAGGAAGGGGATCGCGTTACCAAGGGGCAGCTGCTGGCCCGTCTGCACACCGAATTACTCGACGCACAATTAGCCGAGGCAGAAGCGGCTCTGCGCGCTCAACAACAGACCCTGGCCAAACTGGAGGCAGGGAGTCGACCGGAAGAAATTCGCAAGGGGCAGGCCGAGTTTAATGCCACACGCGCGACGGCAAAGGCAACCAGCGACAGTTACAATCGCATAGCGCGCTTACTTGAGAAAAAGATGGCCTCGCCCGAAGATGTGGAGAAAGCCTATTCCCTGGCGGATGTAGCCAAGGCCCAGATGGAGGCATCAAAACAGGCACTGGCATTGTTGCAGGTAGGCCCCCGCAAAGAAGACATCGCCGTAGCACGCGCTCAACTGGCTGCGACGGAGGCACGGTTGGAGCTGGCACAGCAGCAGGCTGTGCTCGGTGCCTTTTTGTTTCTGGTTCCTGCCGTCATCCTTTCCGGGTTTTCCACGCCGATTGCCAATATGCCGGAAGCGGTGCAGTGGCTGACCTATCTTGATCCGCTGCGTTATTTCCTGGTGATAGTTCGTGGCGTCACGCTGGAAGGTAATAGCTATGCGCTGCTGATCAACCAGTATTGGCCAATGGCACTCATTGGTGTGGTGACATTGGCCCTGGCCGGCTGGTTGTTCCGCCATCGGATGTACTAAGGGATGACGGGTAATAGTACCTTATGTTTTCGGGTAATTCTGCGGGAAAAGCTCTCGCCTGGCAGCTTCGTCACGCTCGGTCTTGAAGTTAAGATCCTTGCCCAGTTCCCGAACACGTGCCACGGCAGGACGGCTGTTAATACCATCGAACCAGCGCTGCAGGTTCGGGTAGCTCGCCATGGCTTCCTCACCCAATATGAAAGGCCCCTTATCGATCCATCCCCAGGCAGAGATATCGGCAATGCTAAAGCTGTCGCCAACGAGGTACTGGCGGTTTTCCAGATGTGCATCCAGCACCTCATAATGCCGCTGGGTTTCGCGCTCGTAGCGATTGATTGCATAAGGGAGTTTTTCTGGCGCCATGTGCTTGAAATGAACCGCCTGGCCGGAATAAGGGCCGACGCCACTGGCGATGAACATCATCCATGACAGCAGTTCTGCGCGATCCTGGGGGGCGCCGGCCAATTGTCCGGATTTTTCGGCCAGATAGAGCAAAATGGCTGTGGAATCGAACACCCGTACGCCATTATCGTCAATGGCTGGCACTTTCCCGTTGGGGTTGATACTTCGAAACGCAGCTAAATGTTGCTCGCCCTTCAGCGTATCGACCGGCACCAGCTCATAGGGCTGGCTCGCTTCTTCCAGGTAGAGCGCAACTTTCAAAGAGTTGGGCGTAGGGTGAAAAAACAATTTGATCATGGGTCTCTCCAGTATTTTTGAGCAATTATTCAAGCACCTTTTGAGCAACCATTCAAGTTGTTTGATTCCTGTCCTGAACAACTGTAGCGGGCTTACAAAGAAGGCAAGGTCAAGACGAGCAGCAACGAGTCTACTCGCCCGACTTGGGTCTGAAGTACGGTCTCACAAGTGCGGTGGTTTATTGGCTGCAGCGCGCTCAGCCTGCCATTAAAAAATCACTGCGCACAAACCTGGAGTAAATTCTAGAGATGTGTCGTCAGCTGCAAAGTGGCCAATGACTATCGTCAAAGATGTTTTCCTGCAAGAAGTGTAGCTTCACAACTTCATGATCTTGGTGCAGACGATGCTTCTTCGGGCTCTTTTCGGCTACACCATTGACAGAGGAATATTTGATGCGACCCAGTTTCAGGATGCTCAGGCGTGACCAGTTTACTGGACACCCTGCGCAAGCGGTGATTCCGCCCTTGGTAATGATAGCGATACTGATGATCATGCTCTCATCTATTTTACCGACGAGCGTTACTGCAGAAGTACTGACTATTGACACTGCGATCAACAAGGCTGGCATGCAACGGATGTTGACACAGCGTATTGCCAAATCCTATCTATTGGCTGGTCAGGACGTCGCTGCCGACAAGGCCCAGAAACAGCTGGACGCCAGTGTGGCTCTTTTCGAGGAGCACCTCGGAGAGCTCGAAGGCTTCTCGCCTACGCCAGAAATTACCGCATCTCTGCAGAACATTCGCCGTGAATGGAATAAATTCCGTCAGTTAGCGATTGGAAATCCAGAGCATCGCCAAGCGCTTTCCGTGATCGAAGGCGGCTCCCGTTTGCTTGAGTTGTGTGAAAAAAATGTTCAGTTGTTCGAGACATATTCAGGCGAAGAGAAGGGCGAACTGATTAATATCTCCGGGCGCCAGCGTATGTTGTCACAACGTATTGGTATGCTATATGTGGCGAAGAGTTGGCGAGTCACCAGTGAGTCGCTGGACAAAGCGTTTGAGCAGGCGCTCAGTGACTTTGATCAGGCACTGAAGCTCCTGACTGAATCTTCCCTTAACACTGCCGAGATAAACCAAGCCCTGAATGAAGTGGCGGCCCAATGGGAATTCTCGCGATCGGGGTTTGAGCTGGGCGAAAGCGGACGTTATGTACCTTTCGTTATTCAGGTGACTACCGAGTCCATGCTTAAGAAAATGGACAGCATTACCAATTTGTACGTGTCCATTGAGTCGTCCTGATAGGTTGAGCGCTCTCTGATTCTCCAGGTGACAACGTATTAGGACGGAAAACCATCACTGTATATCACTTTTGAACAAGTGCTTGGAAAAACGGCCAGCCCACGCGACGGCTTGTTCCAGTGGCTGGGGCACACTGAAATAATACCCTTGGCCGAAATCGCAGTTTAGTCCACGTAGTTCTTGAGCAAGCGCCTTTGTTTCAACACCTTCGGCAACAACGCGACGGTTGAAGCGCTTTGATAAGCTGATAATGGACTCAACAATAACCCTGTCACTGGGGTTGTCCAGCATGCCGATGACAAACGACTTATCAATTTTTATTTCATCGACTGGCAGATCCCTGAAATACGTAAGCGAAGAAAAACCAGTACCAAAATCATCCAATGACACCGTAACGCCCAGCGCGTGACACGCTTTAACTGTATTTGTCGCCGTACCAACATCTTCAATTGCAGTGCTCTCCAGGACCTCAAGAACGAGACGCCGTCGCAACTGAGTGCTACAACCTCTTAGATGAGCCTGTAAGGCGGGAATAAAGTTGTTATCCAGGAAATGATGAGGACTGATGTTGATGCTGACTGTATAGTTTTGATGGCTGGCCTCAAATTGCTGAAGCGTTGACAGTGCCGTTTGGATGACAAAGTCCCCGAGGATGGACTCATATTTCGTCAACTCTGTCGCGCCCAAAAACTCATTAGGCATCAGTAGGCCATGCTCCGGGTGGTTCCAGCGAATAAGTGCTTCGAACCCCTCTACAATACCGTTCCGGAAATTGATTTTCGGTTGATAGAAAAGCTGGAATCGGGATAGTTCTAGGCTGGATTCAATGTCTTCAAGAATGCGGAGCCGCTCTTGGCGCGCCTGGTGAACGCCAACATCAAACGTCACAAATCGACCTTTGCCGGAATCCTTCGCATCATACAGCGCATGACTGGCGTGACGAAGGAGTATGTCGGGTTCACTTTGGTCCTGCGGGTAAACCGTAACACCCATACTGGCTGAAAGTACGAACGTCTTATCTGAGCTGGCAATAGGCTCGGAGATGGCATCCAGGAGTCTTCGATAAATTGATGGAGAATCTACACCCCGAAGCGTAACGAGAAATTCATCGCCACGAAGTTTCGCCACCAAATCTTTTGAGCGGACGGCGCGTTTCAACCGCACGGCGATCGTTTTAAGGACATCGTCGCCAATTGCATGACCGTATTGATCATTGATGTGTTTAAAATCGTCGATGTCAATGATACAGACGGAGAGGGTGCGCCTCCACTTAATCGTTTCCCGAACCTCTCGTCTGAAGAGTTTGGTGAGCATGGGCCCACTCGGCAGGCACGTTAAGTGATCGTAGTTGCGTGCTCTTTCCACTCTACGATCGCTGCGGACTTTTTCGACGTGCAATCGATGCCGTTCAACGATCATGCTGACCGTTTGACTGAGCGGCTTGAGCTCCTCCGAAAGTTTTTCTGTGTAGCCTTCTGGACGGTCAGCCAGGCCAATAAGACCGATCACGGATTCACCGGAAAACACGGGAATCCCCATATAAGTCTCGATTGCGGGATGACCTTTGGGCAGTCCACCTTGTTTTGAGTCCATTGCGACATTCTTCGAAAGAACCACTTTTCCCTGTGAAATCGCTGCCCCTAGCAAATTGTCCAGGTGCTCAAAAACCATTCCCTCATTCTGAATTCCTCGGAGGAGGGCAATGCCGTGCGGACATTTTGACTCTCCGGACAAAGCCAAAAGCTTGAGAGAGGGTTCACCCATGGAGTCATGACACACTTCACCAATAAAACCCATCCGACTGTTGGTCAGAGACAGTAGGCTTTTGAGCAAGTGGTTGCAGGCCGGTTTGCAATCGATGTTATTTAAAAAAAGGTCTTGAGTTTGTGAAATCGACTGAACAAGGCCGGGTGTTTCAATCAATGATTGGTGGCGCCGGGCCTGGTCCTCAAGTGCATTCCTGATAATGTTGCCGAAAAGTCGAAACATTTCCCGTTCGGGTTCGCCAAAGTGTTTCGGCTGGGAATGCATGATGCGGAATAATGCTATCTTGACGTCATTCGACTCCCTGATGGATAGTTCTGCGTAAAATCGGATGTCGGAATAGCCAGTAACGAACAGGTGATCCGAAAACTCCGGATCATTTGATGTATCTTCTACAACGAAAACACGGTCAAAGTGGGAGGAGTGTCCATGCTTGTTAAGGTCACGGTCGGTGAAGCACTCGATAGGCGGTTCCGGCTCCAAATTGATCCGTAGGCCTTTTGGGCCTGACACTGATAAAAAGACGGTATCCACACCAAAAGAACGTTGTGCAAGTGTCGCAATCACCTTAAGTTGGGACTCTAGCGGCAGGTCAAGACGGCCAGTCTGCCCCATTATCTCCGATCCTGAGTGTGCAGAGCCATGTGATTGCGATACAACAATTCCTGTTTTCATAGCGCTCAATCTAGCTGTTATAAACGTTGGATGTTTTGATAGGGCGCCCTGGAATTGGAGTCCGAATATCGCATTCCAACCAAGGCGGGGCGCATCTTTAGCATCGGAATCTTCAAACGGCGCTCAGAACCTCGTACGACGGACATCGGGTTGGTTCTAAAAATGGCTCAGGTATGGATGCTAGACATGTAGAGTGTTTGGACACAGGGTTATTCACAGCCAGAATACTGGCTCATAGCTTAGGACATATTCAACACCGAACCGTAAAAATATGTAATTCTTTGTTTCTTATTTGTATGGGCAGAGACGACGCTTGTTAACTGCTATGCAGTTACACTGGCTGGGCCTGAAGTCCGGTCTCACAAATGCGGCGGCTTATTGGCTGCGGCGCGCTCCACCGCATCCTTGTACTGATATATAATCCCATACGCCGTCGCTGCGGTGGAGGTGGGCCTTACAGCGTGGCACCACCAAACACCATGTCCACCTTTTCCTGTTTGATGAGCTCTTCGGTGTTAGCGGCACCACGTTCAGACGATCCGGCTGTATTGCGAATAACCAGTTCGACTTTTTTACCGAGAATCCTACCAGTTTTGTTTATTTCTTCGACGGCAAGAAACATCGCGACTGGGCCCTGCTGCACGTCGGTTTGCTAGGCTGATGGGGGGCACTGAAACGGTTAGCATAGCAGTGGCGGGCTACGCCGCTCGGAGTGCGATGGACAGGTATGGACTTCCACAGTCACATGCACGAGTGATGAGTTGTCTGTTTGGATACGGTCGCGGTAATGACCGGGCGGCTGAGGATCATGGGTAACGACCGCGACAATCGCAGCATATAAG
>JAGPVT010000127.1 GCA_018066865.1 Marinobacter sp.
CCAAGCCGGCTTTTGACGAGTTGTGGAACTACCTGCCGTTTACGGTTGGATTCCCCAATCCCGAAGTATTCCTCTATGCCATTCCAACGGCAGTCATTGCCTACATTATTGCCTTCGGGGATATCGTAGTGGGTCAGTCCCTTATGAATCGTGTGGATCATCTTCGTAAAGACGAAGATATCGATAACAGTATCGACCGCGTGCACCTGGTAACCGCCATTCGGAACGGCGGGCATGCCTTCTTTGCTCCGTACCCCGGACTAGCTGGCCCAATCTGGACCGCCGTAACGGCCACCATGGCTGAGCGTTACAAGTATGGCCGCAACGCCATGGACTCTATCTATAGCGGTGGTGGCACTTTCTGGATTACCGGCTTTATTGCCCTGTTTATCCTGCCGCTGGTGAGCTTTTTTCAGCCGGTATTGCCCATTGCGTTGTCCCTGACTCTTCTGTTGACCGGCTACATCTGTTTGATGGTTGGTCTGGAGCAGGTGGAAAATAACACCGAGCGCGGCATTGCCGGCACTATGGGAGTAGTGTTGGCAGTCTATGGCGCCGGCTGGGGCCTGGCGACAGGTGCCGTTCTTTACCTGCTGATTGAGCGAACCAAGCTGCTTGGCTTTACCCCAGACCCTGAAGCCCCGGGTACAAAGGCAGAAGTAGAACACTGAATTGGTGGCCTCCGGTTTGCGCCGGAGGTCGTCCAGACCCTGTGTGTCTTTGGGAGGCGGAATGCCTCCCCTTTTTTCGCCTGTGCCCCCCCCCCCAATGACGGTGTGTCATTTTGTGACAATCTGTCCGTTTTACCGGCTTCACCCTTCCTTCTTGTTTTCAGGACTAAAGTTTCCGGATGGCGAACAGCAGTTTATCAATGCGGTGCGGCTGTACCGGGACCGGATTGATGATCCCAAGCTCAAGGTCGAGATTCGCGGCTTTATTGGCCAGGAGGCCTTGCACAGCCGTGAGCACAAAGACTACAACGAGGCGTTGAAAGCTCGGGGTTATGACATTGACGGGCTGGATCGCCGTTTTCGCAAGCATATGGAAATGGTCGGGCAAGCTCTGGAGCCTTCGCACCTGGATGGGCGGGCTCAACTTTCTGTGGGGAAAGCCCGGCATTTTGCGCCAGTGCCTGCCTGATTTTCTGGCGTATTTTCGTAAGGATTTTCATCCGTGGCAGCAGGACAACAGGGCGCTGCTGGGGAAAAATCTCCAGGAGCTGGATGTTGCAGCTTGATCTGAATTGAAAGTCAGACACTTGCGGGGTGGGGCGACACTGGCCTGTCCGCAGTGAATCAACCGCATTTATGGCGAACCCGTCTTGTCAGTCTTCGTGTTAGCCTCATGGCAGCCAAGGTAAATACAATTTTATTTTTAACCTCAACAGGGCCGTCAATACCATGACCAAGGATAAGACCGATCCAGCCAGCCAAATGCTTGAATTGCATGTCAAGCATGAGGTTGCATCACTGAAGGGCACAAAGCTCCGCAAGTTTCTCAAGCAGGAGGTCAGTGAGCTTCTTGATCTTGCGGGTGGTATCACGCTGAATCGCATCGCCTCGGAAAACCAGGTGATGGAGACCATTCAGCGTGTTGTCGTGAATATGGAATTGGACGCAGGCATTCCGGAGCTGGCGGGTGAAATGGCCACCGAGGTGCTGAACGCACCGGTTCAGTCAACGACAGCACTGGGAGACATTATCACCCGGGGGCAAGCCACCGGCTTTGTGGAAGAAATGCTAGAGCTACGGCGGCAACGCGAGCGGGTGATCAGCGAAATCATGGCCCATCCGGTTTATCAGGAACTGGTTTCGAACGTGGTGTATCAAGGGGTGGTCAATTACCTCTACGAAGACAACCTGATCACCAAGTCGGTACCCGGCGTTGGTTCCATGATGAAATTTGGCAAGCGTATGGCCAATAAAGCGGTACCCGGGTTGGATGAAACCTTTGAACGGCGGCTCAAAGCCTGGCTTTCTGACAGCCTGCCAGGGCTGATCAATCGAAGTGAGCAGTTTCTTCAGAAGGCGCTCTCCGATGATGAGGTGAGGGATACGGTTATGGCGGCCTGGGTCGCCATGGAGGACCGAACGCTTGCGGATTTGCAGGAAGGCTTGGGTGACGTTGAATTGCAGACCTTTGTGGTGCTGGGCTATGAGTTCTGGCTGCAGTTCCGGAAGACCGACTACTTTGAAAGTTGCGCCCGTGCAGTGGTTGCGCACCTGTTCTTGAAATATGGTGACCGACCGCTTACCGATCTGCTCGGTGACGTTGGCGTTACCGAGGATTTGATCATGGCAGAAGTGGACGCCTGGGCCATTCCGATTATAGACGTGCTCCGGGAAGAGGGTTATGTTGAGACTCTTGTGCGTCGGCGGCTGGCAGCTTTTTATAACTCCGCAGCCGCACGCAGAATTCTTGAGCAGGAGGTCTGACAGCTTCAGTCTTCCGCAACAAAAGATGTGGAGGTCTGTCTGGTTTCCGAGTTGTTCTGGGCTTATCTGATTGCCATAAGTCTGCTAACCGTAACGCCAGGTGTGGATACGCTCCTGGTTATGCGCAATGCCGGTCGCGGTGGCTTCCGGGATGGCTGCGTAACCAGTGTGGGTATTTCCTGTGGCTTGTTTATTCACGCCACTCTCTCTGCATTGGGGATCTCCCTTCTTTTGCTGGAAACGGCTTGGGCATTCTCTACGCTCAAGTGGGCCGGAGCTTTTTATCTGATCTGGCTTGGCCTGGGTTCGCTCAGGCACGCAGTAAAGGGCGAGCCTGTTACTGGCGCGAAATCACTCGCGGTTGTCCGCCGTAAGGTTCCACTTCAGGTGTCGTTTCGTGAAGGCCTGCTCTCTAATGTGCTCAACCCGAAAACCGCCCTGTTCTACATGGCTCTGTTGCCGCAATTTGTGGATCCTTCAGGAAGTGCCTTCCAGCAGTCTTTGGTGCTGGCAGGCGTGCACTTTCTGCTGGCGATGTTGTGGCAGTGCGGGCTGGCCTGGATGGTGGTGCGTTTTCGGGGCGTGGGTGTTGGTAAAGGGGTAAAGCGAATGCTCAATGGGCTGACCGGGGGCTTTTTTATTGCGATGGGTGCCAAGCTTGCGGGCAATTGATCGGATATTTCAGATTTGGGCATGCTTGACGAAATGAGCCAAGCAAACAAAAAAGGGAAGCCGGAGCCGGCTTCCCTTTTTTTCTCAGGCGGTTGTATTAAACCGCACGGGAGTTACTTCTCCAGGTATTGAAGTTTGTTGGGCTTGCCATCCCATTCTTCGGCTTCTGGAAGGGGGTCTTTCTTTTCAGTGATGTTCGGCCACTTGCCCGCCAAATCGGCGTTGATTTCCACAAACGGAAGCTGATCTGCTGGCAGTTCGTCCTCCGAGAAAATTGCTTCGGCCGGGCACTCTGGTTCACACAGCGCACAGTCGATACACTCATCCGGGTCGATTACCAGAAAGTTGGGCCCTTCGTAGAAACAGTCTACCGGGCACACTTCCACACAGTCTGTGTATTTGCACTTGATGCAGTTATCGGTAACGATAAACGCCATAATCAGATCCCTGGTCCAGTGGTCAATCTCATCCGGAGCGTGATGTCAGGCTCCATGGTTATATTTTAATGGGCGATATTGTAGGGAGCAGCCCGCACAGCCGCAAGCGTTTGGCTGCTATAACCTTATTACCCAGATCAACTTCCCGTCAGTTTTTCAATAATCCCTTCAGTTCATACAGCCGGTTCATCGCTTCCCTGGGTGACAATCCGTCCAGATCGAGACCCTGAAGTGACTCTTCCACGGCGCTGGGCTCTGCACTGGCAAACATATCACCTTGATAGACAACCTGTCCCGATGCCGCTGTTTGCTTCCGGGCTGCCTCGGCCACCGATGTGGGCCTGGTCGTTGCGGGCACCGCACTGTTTTCCAGCAGTTTCAGCTGCGCTTTGGCGTTGAGTATAACGTTCTGGGGTACGCCAGCCAGTTTCGCTACCTGCAGGCCATAGCTCTGGCTGGCCGGACCTTCGTGCACGTTATGCAGGAAAACAATGCTGTCGTCGTGCTCGGTTGCTGTCAGGTGCACGTTGACTGCTAGCTCAAGATCGTCCGCCAGCTGTGTGAGTTCAAAATAATGCGTGGCGAACAGGGTATAGCAGCGAATTTCTTTTGCCAGGTGCTCTGCTGTGGCCCATGCCAGCGACAAACCGTCAAATGTGCTGGTGCCGCGGCCTACTTCGTCCATCAGAACCAGGCTGAACTCGGTAGCATTGTGCAGGATGTTGGCGGTCTCGGTCATTTCCACCATGAAGGTGGAGCGCCCGCCGGCGATGTCATCCGAAGATCCCATGCGAGTGAAGATGCGATCCACCGGCCCCAGTACAGCACGGTTGGCGGGCACAAAGCTTCCGGTGTAGGCCAGCAGGGCAATAAGCGCAGCCTGGCGCATGTAAGTGGACTTACCGCCCATGTTGGGGCCCGTAATCACCAGCATCCGGCGTTTTGCGTCCATCAGCAGGTTGTTGGGCACGAAAGGTTCATCAAGAAGCTGCTCCACCACCGGATGGCGGCCATCCTCAATATCAAATCCCGGGGCATCGCGGAATTCCGGTGCGACAAAACGCAAGGTGGTGGCTCGTTCGGCAAAATTGGTGATGACATCCAGCTCTGCCAGCGCCTGCGCTGCATCCTGCAGCGGTGCGAGTTGTTCCGCGACGGTTTCCAGCACTTCATCGTAGAGTGCTTTCTCTCTTGCCAGCGCCCGGCTTTTGGCACTCAGGGCTTTGTCTTCGAATTCTTTCAGCTCGGGCGTGATAAAGCGTTCTGCGTTTTTCAGTGTCTGGCGGCGAATGTAATCAACCGGCGCCTGAGCAGACTGGGCCCGGCTGATTTCAATGTAATAGCCGTGCACCCGGTTGTAGCCAACTTTCAAGGTGCTTATGCCGGTGCGCTCTTTTTCCCGGGTTTCCACATCAAGCAGATACTGGCCGGCGTTTTCACTGATGTTGCGCAGTTCGTCCAGCTCTTCGTCAAAGCCCTTACGGATCACGCCACCTTCCCGGATGACAACCGGGGGGTTGTCGATAACGGCGCGCTCCAGAATATCGGCCAGCTCGGGGTACTCACTAATCACAGTGGCGAGCTTTACGATATGGTGTGAATTAACCGGCTTCAGTGTTTCTTGCAGTTCTGGCAGCGCCAGAAAAGCATCCCGCAGGCGGGCCAGATCTCTGGGCCTGGCCGAGCGTAACGCCACACGGGCCAGAACGCGCTCGATATCGCCCACGGCCTTCAACAGGCTGTGTACCGGTTCGTAATGGAAGCCCTCAAGCAGAGCGGATACTGCGTGCTGACGTTGTTGCACCAGGTCCACATCCCGCAGCGGGCGATTCAGCCAGCGCCTGAGCTCCCGGCCACCCATGGAGGTTGCGGTCCTGTCCATCACCCAGGCCAGGGTGTGCTGGTGCCCGCCCATGAGGTTGACATCAATTTCCAGGTTACGGCGACTGGTGGCGTCGAGAATAACCGCTTCGTCGCGGCGTTCCCGGGTCAGCTTACGAATGTGGGGCAGAGCGGTGCGCTGGGTTTCTTTCGCGTACTGCAGTAAACAGCCGGCTGCACAAATGGCCAGGCCAAGATCTTCGCAGCCGAAACCGGTGAGGTCGCGAACCTGCAATTGCTGGGTGATTACTCGGCGAGCCGTATCGGATTCAAATAGCCAGGGCCCCTGGCGGCGAACGCCTGTAAGGCCAGCAAGCACCTCCTGAAACGGAAAATCTTCACTGACCAGGATCTCCGCTGGGCGCAAACGCTGCAGCTCTCCCTGCAAGGCTTCCAGGCTTTCCAGCTCGGAAACCACAAATCGACCGCTGGAAATATCCAGTGATGCAAAGCCGAACTGCTCGCGGTGGTGGAATATGGCGGCCAACAGATTATCGCGGCGATCTTCCAGATAGGCGTCATCGCTCAGGGTGCCGGGAGTAACGATTCTGACTACCTGGCGATCCACCGGCCCCTTGCTGGTTGCCGGGTCGCCGATCTGTTCGCAGATGGCGATGGATTGACCCGCTCTGACCAGCCGTGCAATGTATCCTTCAGAAGCATGAAACGGGATGCCCGCCATGGGAATCGGGTTGCCGCCGGACTGTCCCCTTGCTGTGAGGGTTATATCCATCAGCTCTGCAGCTTTTTTGGCGTCATCGTAGAACAGCTCATAGAAATCACCCATACGGTAGAACACCAACTCATCCGGGTGTTGACCCTTGATTTTGAGGTATTGCTGCATCATGGGTGTGTGTTGATTTAAATCTGTCTTAATATTCAATAACTTATGCCGCTGTAACTGATGAAATATAAAGGATTTCTTTTTTTGGCTGACCGTCATGAGGTATCACGAGATACCACTGAATCCTGCAAATAAATGTAGGTTGTTAAAGTATAGGTTCTACTATTATTGGTGTGTATAAAGTTCAATCCTAGCCTACGACTTTAGCACTGAGTCTAAACCATGCTGAGGGCGTTGAAAGCGGACAATATGGAGTCCAGCCATGGCTGGCCGAGAAGCGTAACAAACCTCTATCGGCCAAAGCAATTGAGACTATGAAACCGAACGATCCAGTTAAGACGGATAGCGGTGAAAATAGGGGCTGCGGTACGACGGGGGGAAATCATTCTTCTATCGCTACACCAGTCCGGTTACCAATAATCTGGTGCAAATGAAGATTGGTAGCTTTCCGACCACCTCGTTGGCTGAAGCAAGGGTCAAGTTAGCGGAGCTCAAGACGATCCGTCAGGAAGCACGATGTCCTGCCACCGAGCAAAAAGCGCCGAAGTAGGAAGTGCGACGAATGCTGTACGTGGATGTCGTTGCGAATATAGGCTGTAAGCCTGCAGCAGACATCACCCGTAAGGGCGTTGTGGATCTGATTTGGTCTGTCATTGATGGGGTTGCCAATGTACAGGCTGGCACCATTCTTAAAGTGGTTGCCGGGCTCCGATACAGCCCAAACTTGAAGAACGTCTTGAGGCTGACATTATGAACAAGCTGCCGTACCGGTGAAATTTGCAGCGCGGCACCCACTAGAAATCAAGCGGATTTGGTGGGTAAGGTGCAGAGTCACATGTGGATGCTGCAAAAGCTACCAAAGCGAGTTGAGAAATACTTTAAGCATCCGGCGATCAGCTACGCCCTATAGATATATTTGCCCTCCGGGTTAATAGCTATGACTGATAATCATAGGTAATCATGTTGATTTATAAGCATTATTATTTTTTATAATGGCCTTATTAGGACTAAGAATTAGTTAATTTCATTTCTTGTTTGTATGCTCGCTGAGAGCATTAAAAAAATAACAAAACGGAATCTACACAAATGAATTCAATAGCAAACGCAATTGCCGGTGCCACCCACGAGAGCCAAACGTCACATGTGCTCCTGATCATGACCCCCACAGCGTCTTCGACAGGCAAGCCAATCCTGGCAGCCTCTCGAAATAAACGTTCAAAAACCCTGTCGATGTTTAGAACGCTGATTTACACCGTTGCTCTGGGCTGCGGGGTCTTCTCAGCCGCCGAGGCTCGCGAGCTCAAGCTCGGCTATTCCCTGGGTCCCAACAGCCATTATGGCGAAAGCGCTCATGTCATTGCCAACAAGCTGGAAACGTTATCCGGGGGCAAGTGGACGATTAAGGAATATCCGGCCAACGCCCTCGGCGGTGAGCGAGAAATGATTGAAAGTGCGCAGATCGGTACTGTCGATATGGTTATTTCATCCACCGGACCGGTCGGCAACTTCATACCAGAGACGCAGATCACCGATATCCCTTTCCTGTTCAAGAGCTACGAACACGCTCATGCAGTACTCGATGGCCCCATCGGGCAAAAAATCCTTGGTAAGTTCCCCCAGTACGGCCTCAAAGCACTGGCCTGGGGTGAGAACGGCTTCCGCAACCTGACCAACTCGGTTCGTCCCGTACGCACGCCTGAAGATGCCAAAGGCCTGAAGATCCGCACCATGGAAAACCAGGTGCATATCACCGCTTTTCGCGCCATGGGCATCCTGCCCACCCCAATGGCCTTTCCCGAGCTACTCACTGCGCTTCAGCAGGGCACCGTGGACGGTCAGGAAAACCCGATTGGCGTCATCGTAAATGCCAACCTCTCCCAGATTCAGGAGCATTTGTCCCTCACCCAACATATCTATTCACCGGCGCTGATCATCATGTCCTTGTCCATCTGGGAAGAACTGAATGATGAGGAAAAGGGCTGGTTCGAGCAGGCCGCCAAAGCCGGCGCTCAGGCCATGCGCACCAAGGCCGAAGCCGATGCCGCGAGCGGAGTGGCCGTGCTTGAAAAGCAGGGGATGCAGGTTGTCAAAAAGGTTGATCAGGCAGCTTTCCTGAAGGCTCTGGAACCTGCCTACACAGCTTATGCCAAGAAATTCGGCAAGGATAAAATCGACGCCATCCAGAACTTCCAATACTAAGCGCCGCTAAAGCAGGTTCGCCCCGGATCATCCATGGGCGACTGGCTGCATCCGAGGAAATTCGAATGTTTGCTCTATTTCGCTTGATGGACAGTTTTCTGATGCGCGTAGCGATGATTGCCGCCGCCGTATTACTGACAATGGCGGCCTGTATTTCACTGTGGCAGGTGGTGACACGTTTTGTCTTCGAGGAGCCATCCACCTGGTCGGAAGTGGCAGCGCGATCACTGATCATCTGGATGGTCTATCTGGGGCTCGCCGTCGCCTTCCGCCGAGGTACTCTGATGAGCGTGGAATACCTTTACCTGCGTAGCCGCGGCCGCGGCCGAACCCTGCTGATCTGCCTGATTGCTGCCGTCTCCTTGGGTGTGTTGCTGGTCATGGGATGGACCGGCTACGAACTGGCATATCGCGTACGCTTTCAGACCCTGGCCGGTGCCATCAACCCGTTTACGGGCTTGGGTATATCCATTACCTGGCTTTACGCCTCGGTTCCTGTCGGCGCCGCACTCAGCATCGTCGGGCTCGCTGCCCGCACCGCCGAGCAGCTCGGACTGACACGACAGGAGGATAACACCTGATGGCCGGAAGTATCCTTACATTCATGCTGGCGCTGTTCGCCCTAAGCGTGCCGGTGGCGGTGGCCATTACCGCCGCCTCTATTGGCAGTGTCACCTTGTTTGGCGATGCTCCGTTACTGGTGGTCGCGCAGAAACTTGTCACCTCCATCGACAGTTTCCCGCTGATGGCCGTGCCGTTCTTTATCCTGGCGGGCAATTTGATGGAATCCGGCGGCATCTCCGTGCGGCTGGTGGACTTCGCGAAATCCATTGTCGGCAATATCCAGGGTGGCCTCGCATGCTCCTGCGTGCTGACTTGCATGATCTTTGCGGCTGTCTCCGGGTCGAGCGTGGCTACCACCTTTGCTATCGGTGCCATCATCATTCCTGCCATGGCGGCCCACGGTTATCCCCGCCCGTTCGCCGCCGCCCTACAGGCGACAGCAGCCGAGCTGGGTGTGGTGGTGCCGCCATCGATTCCGCTTATCCTTTACGGCGTCGCCGCAGAGGTTTCCATCGTTGACTTGTTCGTCGCCGGGATTGGACCGGGCCTGCTCATTGCCACAGCCCTGACCCTGGCTGTTTACCTGATGTGCAAGCTCAACGGGTGGGGACGCAACGACGCACACGGGCGTCAGTCCTTTGTCCAGGCCACCGAGCGTGCGGCGCTGGCTCTGCTGATGCCGGTCGTGGTGATCGGCGGTATTTATTCCGGCGTGTTCACGCCCACGGAAGCTTCGGTAGTGGCTGTGTTCTATGCACTGATCATCGGCGGCCTGTTCTACCGCAGTCTGAAAATCGCGGATCTATGGCCGGTCCTGCAGAAGTCCGTGCTGGCATCTGCCGTCATCATGTTCACTATCGCCGCCGCCGGATTGCTCAGTTTCCTGATCACCCGCGCCGGTGTTCCGGCCATGATCGGTCAGTGGGTCGCGGGGGCTATCGAGAATCCGTGGGCCTTCCTGCTGACCGTTAACGCCGTACTGTTCATTGTCGGTATGTTTATCGAAACCTCGGCGGCCATTGTCGTACTGGCACCCATTTTGGCTCCGGTCGCGATTATGTTCGAAGTTGATCCCGTTCATTTCGGTCTGATCATGGTTGTTAATCTGGCCATGGGCATGATCACGCCACCCTTCGGCGTCAATTTATTCGCAGCCTGTCAGGTGGCAGGCATCGGACTGGAGCAGATCGTCGGGCGATTGATTCCTTTCATCTTGGTCATCATCTCCTGCCTGATGATCATTACCTATGTCCCGAGCGTGAGTATCGGCCTGCTCCAATTTATGCAATAAAGGCCAATTGAGCTGCTTTCATGCCTTCAACAAAAAGTTGGTGAGATCCGCTCACAATTTTGTATAAAGCCGTATAAGTAATTGATGGGCCGGTGTTTAAATATTAAATTTCTTAAAGAATATCCTGGCGCAAATTTGCCAATCATGGCTGTGATGAAAAAGGCGTTAGTTCCGGAGTGTTTTAATCTCTGTAAAACCATTAAGATAGAGGTGAATAATAATGAATAAAGGCTATCGTATTGCCGTTATACCTGGAGACGGCATTGGTCCGGAGGTCGTTGACGAAGCCGTTAATGTATTAGAACTTCTAAAAAACATTGATCTGACATTTAATTTGGAGTTTGAAATTTTTGAATGGAGTAGTGAATACTATCTCCGGCACGGGGAGATAATGCCGAAAGATGGATTAGATACATTAAAAAAATATGACGCGATTTTATTCGGTGCTGCCGGGGATAAAAGGGTTCCGGACGAGGTCACTATTTGGCAACTTATTATGCCAATACGAAAAAAATTCAACCAGTACATCAATTTTCGCCCGGTAAAGTTACTGCGCGGAGTGCCTTCGCCACTGGCAGATGGAGAGGATATTGATTTTGTCATTATCCGTGAAAATGCCGAGGGGGAATATTCAAATAGCGGCGGAAAACTGTATACGGGAACAGAAAGAGAACTGGCGATACAAAATACGGTTATTACTAAGGCAGGTACGGCAAAGGCGGCGCGTTTTGCATTTGAATATGCAAAAAATCACGGCAATAAAACGGTTACGAGTGCCACGAAATCCAATGCAATACTGCACTCAATGACGCTTTGGGATGAAGCTGTGGAAGCGGTAAGTAAGGACTATCCATTAATTACGCTTAAAAGTTATTACATTGATGCTCTTGCCGCCTATTTCGTTTCCAGACCCAAGGATTTCGAAGTCGTCCTGGCGACTAATCTGTTTGGCGATATTTTGAGTGATTTGGGCTCAGCCGTTGTAGGGGGGCTTGGTCTGTCTCCATCTGCCAACCTCAATCCGGAGGGGGAATTTCCTTCAATGTTCGAGGCTGTGCACGGGTCTGCTCCTGACATTGCCGGCATGGGCATCGCGAATCCGATCGCACAAATCTGGTCAGCGGCGCTTATGGTCGAACACTTGGGAAGAGAAGACTTAGCAAAACTCGTTGTGGAAGCGATTGAAGATGTTCTTGTGAAAGCAGAGGTGCGAACACCGGATTTGGGTGGAACTTCAACAACGAGGGAGGTAGGCGCTGCAATTTGCGGAGCCATAAAACGAAAATGGTCGCTGGTCGATGCCGTGCGAAGGAGTCACGATGACTGACGGCTCTTTCTGACAATTGAGAAATTGATATCGAACGCAAGGTGGCCATTTGGCATAACGCAACGAGTGTGAGGACCAGAAATGTTTGATGCTTTTCATTTAATCGACGGCGACTGGTGCGCCGAAAAAGACGCGCTGCCGATCAAGGTGTTGAACCCCAGTGACGGAGCCGCGTTTGCAGAGATTGCGCGTGGCGGTAAGGAAACTGTCAATCATGCGGTTCGTGCGGCACAGGCGGCGCTGGAAGGGGAGTGGGGGGCTTTGGATGCATCGCAACGTGGAGCTTTGATGCTGCGACTGAGTGCGCTGATCCTCGAACATGCGGATGCCTTGGCCAAGTTGGAAGCCAAGGATGTCGGCAAGCCGCTTAAACAGTCCAAGGCGGACGCCGTCGCCTGTGCCCGTTATTTTGAATTCTACGGCGGTGCCGCGGACAAGGTTCATGGCCAGACGATCCCGTATAAGAATGGTTATACGGTGATGACGGTGCGCGAACCCCATGGTGTAACCGCCCATATTATCCCTTGGAACTATCCGATGCAGATTATCGGACGTAGCGTCGGAGCGGCCCTTGCCATGGGCAATGCCTGTGTGGTGAAGCCCGGGGAAGATGCCTCTCAAACTGCGCTATACATCGGTAAGTTGGCGATGGAGGCCGGTTTTCCAAAAGGCGCGTTAAACATCGTCACCGGTTTTGGTAACGAAGCTGGGGCGGCCTTGTCGAGCCACCCTGGCGTGCGTCATATCTCCTTCACTGGTTCGAACGAAGTTGGCCGTTTGATCCAGAAAGCGGGTGCTGAAAACACCATTCCGGTTACTCTGGAGCTTGGGGGTAAGTCTCCGCAATTGGTGTTTGCCGATGCGGATATTGAGTTGGCTCTGCCTTTTCTGGTGAATGCGTCTATTCAGAATGCCGGACAGACCTGCTCAAGCGGTAGCCGCATTCTTATCGAAGACAGCATTTATGACGAAGTCGTGGGGCGGATCGCGGAAGCGTTTAAGGCGTTGCGCGTCGGTCCGGCGGAACGGGATTTGGACCTGGGGCCCCTCATTAATCATAAACAATGTGAGCGGGTGAAATCCTTTATCGCTGATGCCAAAGCCAGCGGCCTGCAGGTTTTGGGGGAAGGCCGGATCGAAGAGGATGTGCCGGAAGGCGGATTCTACGCAGTGCCGACATTTTTTGGCGATGTGCCGCCAGATCACCGGTTGGCGCAAGAAGAGGTATTTGGACCTGTTTTGGCGGCGATCCGGTTCAAGGATGAAAGCGATGCCCTGCGTATTGCTAATGGTACCCGCTATGGGCTGGTGGCCGGGGTATGGACGCGCGACGGAGGCCGCCAGATGCGGTTGGCGCGTAAGCTCGAAGCGGGGCAGGTGTTTGTCAATAATTATGGCGCCGGCGGTGGCGTGGAGTTGCCATTCGGTGGCGTGAAGGGCAGTGGACACGGTCGGGAAAAAGGCTTCGAGGCGCTGTATGGCTTTTCTGTTTCCAAAACCATTGCTTTAAAACATGACTGAGAAGGAAAGAATCATGCGATTGGAGAATAAAGTAGCTGTTGTGACCGGTGCCGCATCCGGTTTTGGCGAGGGGATTGCGCGCCTGTTTGCCGCTGAAGGGGCAATGGTTGTTATTGCGGACCTGAATGAAGAGGAAGCCAACAGAGTCGCAGACGATATTGGCGAAAACGCGCTGCCGGTTGTCGTGGATGTCAGCAAGAGCGCTGACGTTGAGCGGATGGTGGATGCCGCTTGTGAGAAGTGGGGAGGAATCGATATCCTGGTCAACAATGCTGGTTACACCTATCCGAACCGGCCGATGCTGGAAGTCACCGAGGAGGTTTTTGATCGTGTTTTTTCGGTGAATGTGAAGTCGATCTATCACGGTGCCCAGGCAGCGATTCCAAAAATGCGTGAACGGGGGGCAGGGGTGATTTTGAATGTGGCCTCTACCGGAGGGGTTCGCCCGCGACCTGGACTGGCCTGGTACAACGGTTCAAAAGGTGCCGTCATCACCCTGACCAAATCCATGGCAGTGGAGTTGGCGCCGGAGAAGATTCGCGTGGTATGCATTAATCCTGTCGCTGGAGAAACAGGGATGCTGCACCTGTTCATGGGCGAGGATACGCCCGAAAAGCGGGCGCAGTTTCGCTCTTCCATTCCGCTGGGCCGCTTGAGCACCCCACAGGATGTCGCCAACTCTGCGCTGTTCCTGTGTTCGGATGAGGCCGAATTCCTGACCGGTGTCTGCCTGGAGGTCGATGGAGGTCGCTGTATCTAGCTAGTGTCCATCCATAAGCGTAACGTACTGATATTTAAAAAGTCGGGTTTTGGGCGATGCCTGATTGTCTTGACAGACGACGGTAATCAGGAAAAGACAATTGACCGATCAAAGTGATCGCCGCCGAGGGATCCCGCTCCGCTTGAGGGCTAAATTCGGGCTAGATCAGAGGTTCCCCAAGGACTTAGTGCTGCATAGACTCCATCAATAAACGTCTCAACCAGCGTATGCCAGGATCCTTGTCCTTTCTAATATCCCACAGTAGACAGACTTTAAAAGGGTTCAGTTCAAATGGAAGAGAGTAAAACCTTAGGCTTGTACCAGGACATATGGCTTTTGAAGCTTTTTCAGTGATAGTGCAAATTAAATTTGTTGCTTGCAAAGCCCTTGCTAAGGGTGTGATGTGAGGAGTCCTGGCTATGACCTTTCGTTTTAATTCAAGCCTGTCTAATGTTTCATTGATCAACGACGGGAGGTCTTCTCTATGGGACATCACTATATGTGGGTTGTCTATAAAATCATTGATGCTAATGCTGTCACTCATTCCGTATCTGTTTGAGTCCGCAATGCAGCCAATTCTATCTTCGAACAGGAAATCATAACTTTGACTTTGGGGTAGGTATTCTAATTGCGCAATCGCTATGTCTAAATCCATTGAGCGGATAAGGTTTTCAGATTCTTCAATCCTTGCCAATTTTACAGGAAGAATACTAAAGGATATGTCAGGAGCATGATTTATAGAATGCTCTAATAAGTAGGGCAGCACTGATTGATTCATGTAGTCCGTTAATCCGATCTTAAACTGTCGTTTAGATGACTCTTGATCGAATTCACAGTTGATAGAGATCGCCTGCTCAAAATAAAACAGCCCTTTTTCTATTGCGACATCAATTTGAACTGCAGTCGGTGTTGGTTTCATGCCATCTGCAGTTTTTATGAAGAGTTCGTCATCAAATATGCGGCGAAGCTTTTTCAAAGAGTGACTGACGGCTGGCTGGCTTAAGCAGAGTTTTTCCGCTGCTTTTGTCAAATGCCTTTCTCTGTACAACGTGTAAAATATCAGCATGAGGTTGAGGTTGACACTGTTCATTTTTCTGAGCAGATTATCGTTGACTTTAGAAATCATAAATTCTCGCCTTTAAACTGTCATTTAAAAAAATGAATCAGTGTCTCGTCCGATTAATCAGTTTATTTAGTATCAATAAAACTGAGATTCGCTCGCACCACCGATGTCATAATGGATTCCGCGCTTTTAAGCCAGCGAAATGGTGCGGTCGTCGGCGTGTGTTTGGAAAAACCGCTCTGAGCTGCTGACATGGACGAGTCCGGATAATCTTGCTTTGGGTGAAGCCACGGATTGTAAGAAAATAACGCCCGCGATGAAACGG
>JAGPVT010000164.1 GCA_018066865.1 Marinobacter sp.
ATCGCTTTACGATTCAGTTCGACGACCGCATGATGCCCCTGTAATCAACCCTACTGGTTACACAAAATTCAGTACACCCCCCGCACATCAGGAGCATTATCATGAGCAAAAAAACCACTCTTTCACTGATAGCCATTTCAGTGACACTAAGCAACGCTCCGGTCTTTGCTCAATCGGAAACAGCGGAGGGTTTCATCGAAGGCAGCACGCTTTCGTTAATAAATCGCAACTATTATTTCAATCGAGACTTTCGCGACGGTGAGAGCACCACCGGCAATGGCTACTCTGAAGAATGGGCTCACGGAGTGATGGCTTTTTTCGAGTCCGGATATACCCAAGGTTCGGTGGAGGTCGGCGTCGACGCCTTTTCTATGCTCGGAATCAAGCTCGATTCCGGTTCGGGACGCTCCGGTGTGGGTGGCAGCATAGACCTGCTTCCTTACGACAGCGCTGGCGATCCTGAGGATAATTTCACTCGGGTGGGTGGCGCAGTGAAAGTGCGACTGTTCGATACCGAGATCAAGGCCGGTGACGTGTTCCCCACGACGCCCGTTGTGCATTACGGTGACTCACGGCTGCTGCCGGAGTCTTTCAAGGGTTTCACTGTAGTGAACAATTCGCTGGAAGGCCTTACCATCCAGGGTGGTCGCCTACACGCGATGAGCCAACCCAACACTAGCAACACGAACGACGACTTTGTCACCTTCTACGGAGGGGATGTCGACGCGTCTTGGCTCGGCTACGCAGGGGGCGACTATCGCGTTAACGAAAATATCAGTTTTAGTCTGTATACCAGCCGGCTCAAAGATGTTTGGAACCAACATTACTTTGGTCTAGCGACCACCTACCCAGTCTCAGATATGGTAGATGTGCTGGGAGGTTTCAACTATTACAAAGCAACCAATGAAGGTCGTGACCTGTTGGGTGAGTTCAACAACAACATCTGGAGTTCCAGCTTGGGTGTCGTTTTTGGTGCGCACGCCGTTACCGCATCTTATCAGCAAAACAATGGCAACAATGATTTTGACTATCTGCGCCAAGCGGACTCGATTTATCTGAATAACTCCATACAGTACAGCGATTTCAATTCACCCAAAGAACAGTCTTTGATGCTGCGCTATGATCTGGACATGGCGGACTATGGGATCCCCGGGCTTACGTTCATGACGCGTTACGCCAGTGGTTGGGGCGCTGACTATAGCAACGCGAACGAGGTGTACATGCGGCAAGACGATAACGGTGCTGCGCTGACAGGACAGAGCCGATGGGAGCGCGACGTCGAAGCTCGCTATGTTGTACAGACAGGCTCTCTCAGTGGGCTCTCTTTGAGGGTACGCCAGGCTACTACGCGGGCAACTGACTTTGAGTCAGACCTTGATGAAGTCCGATTCATAGCTGAATACCCGCTATCTATCCTGTGAGGTACCATAGGCAACACCACATCTTCTTTTTTTGCTCCCTTGGTTAGAAGATGTGTTTCAGGCGCCCATCTGGGCGCCTTTTTTTGCTTCAACGCACTTCCTTGCGCTGTGGGTTAACCAAATTTCCGGTAGATACAAAATAGCTGGATGACCCCGAAAAACTATTGCTGCGCTAGGTTGCTTGCCAAATCCATAGGCAAAGTTTTTTCATTTGTCTTTTACGTTAATAAAAAACCGTTTTCTTCTTGACCTTATAGTTAATACATAGATTATTTTTGTTCCGCTTACCGCACACCTCTTTTCCGAGCTACCTGAAATCATGCGCATCTTGATTATAGAAGACGAAATAAAAACTGCAGAATACCTACAACAGGGTCTTACCGAATGTGGTTACAAGGTCGATCGAACGGCTGATGGTCTCGACGGGTTTCACCTAGCTCAGCAAAACGACTATGACATCGTGCTACTTGATGCGAATCTACCAACCATGGATGGGTGGGAGGTGCTCGAACTCATCCGGCGCCGGAAGCAAACACGCGTCATCATGTTGACAGCCAAGGGCCGCCTGGAGCACAAAATCCGCGGCTTGGAATTGGGCGCTGACGATTACCTAGTCAAGCCGTTCCAGTTCCCTGAGCTGGTCGCTCGCATCCGAACAGTGGTGCGACGCAGCGAGGCCGTCGCACTCCCGAGCAATCTGAATATAGCCGACCTCGAGCTGGACCCGAGCCGGCATTGGGCCTATCGAAACGGTCAGCGTATCGACCTCACCAGCAAAGAATTCGCGTTATTGCATCTGCTCATGCGCCGGGCTGGCGAGGTGCTTACACGTACTGAGATCACAGCTTTAGTTTGGGACATCAACTTTGACTGCGATACCAACGTGGTGGATGTCGCGATTCGTCGATTGCGGATGAAAGTGGATGAGCCCTTTGGCAATCGGTTGATACACACCATTCGGGGTGTGGGCTACGTGCTAGAGGCGCGGCATTGAAGCCACTCAGCCTCGCATCGAGACTTGCGCTCCAAATCACATTAGCCGGCGCCGCTTTGGTCGCGCTGCTTATAGCGATGAGCTACTGGGTATTGGTACGCCAATTAGATTCGCGAGCCCAGGAGGAAATGACGGATAATCTCGGAAAAATTGATCATGTACTCGTAGATACCGAATCCAGCACAGGCCGTCCTTGGCAACATTCGCTGAGCGATACGATACTCGGCCATGACAACCTTTCGATTACTGTCGTCAACGATACAGCGAAATCGCCTATTTTGAGTATCGGAAGGTTCGCCAGTGCTCCGGAACAGCTGGATCTCGTTAACAAAGATAGTGACTTTCTGGAATGGACTGCGAAAGAGGATGTGCTGATGTTAACTGGGCGCAAGCATATCCAGGTTCCGGGACTGCCTCAAATGACGGTTTTACTTTCGCAAGATCGCAGTGCCGATCAACAGTTGGTGGCTGCATTCTTGGGCTCGGCTTTAGTGGCCGTGCCGGTATTGCTGACATTAATCTGTTTGACCGGATGGCTGGTTGCAAACAATGGCTTGCGACCGCTGCGTAAATTTCGTGCTTTGGCGACTAAGGTAACCACGCAGGATCTGTCACCCCGAATCCGCATCGATCGGCTTCCCAAAGAGCTCCAGACATTGGCGGATAGCCTCAACATAATGCTTCATCGACTCGATTATGGCGTTCAGCTCTTGTCTCAATTCTCGGACGATGTAGCTCATGAGTTGAAAACTCCGCTGAACAACCTGATAGGGAAGGCTCAGGTCACCCTAGTACGCGAGAGAAATAAGGAACAATATCTTGAAGCGCTGGAATCGTCGGTAGAAGAGCTCGAACGCATGGATCGAATTGTGTCAGACATGCTGTTTCTGGCCCAGGCCAGCCCAGCACTGAAGCTGGAACCATTATCCTTGGGGAACGACGCGAGACGAGTATGTGAATATTTCGAAGTACTCGCTGAGGAAGCGGGAATCGCAATGACGATAACGGGCGATGCCAAGATTTTAGGAAATCAACTCATGGTCCAGCGAGCCATTTCCAACCTGCTATCCAACGCGTTGCAACATTCGAACACTGGCAGCACGGTAGAACTTCAAATCCGGGAGGACTTGGAAACGATCTCATTGGCCGTTACCAATCAAGGCCCCACTATCGAATCTAGCCATCTCCCACTCCTGTTCGAGCGTTTTTACCGCACCGGCAGCATACAATCTCGAGGAGTGGGCTTGGGGCTAGCGATTGTTCGTTCAGTGATGAACCTCCACCAAGGCCACGTGGCCGTGGCTAGCACGAGCGGTCGCACCACTTTTAAACTCACTTTTCCTCGGCACGCCTGACTCGGCAAACCCCCTGAGTCAGTATTCATCAGAAGTAAAATTTCCTACTAATCGGATAAAAATTTTTATGTGGAGACATCCCGTTCTTCAGAAGGCCAAAGCATTTCTATTCTCAAGCACGCCGACGCCGGCAGCCCTGCACCCGAGTTATGCCGTGAGTATGGCATCATGCACGGCGTAGCGGGCCAAGTTTGGCGGCATCAACAGCTCGTTAGTGCCCCAGCTGCGCGAGATCGAGGATGAAAACCAGTGCCTCAAGAATGGCATGCCGAAGAGCGATTGACGGCCGAGATCATCCAGGCGGCTAAGTCAAAAATGGTGAAGCCATGCCAGCGGCGCAAGAGGTCACAGCAAGCGGTTAGCTCTGGCAACATCAGCACCAACCTGGCTGTTTTGCCTTTGACGTCAGCGTTACTTGCTATCGCTACTAGCCGCGCTTGTCATCAGAAAATGTCAAGATCGCCGACCACCTCATTAACCTCACACACAACCAACCCAACTAGGGTTATGGCCTGTTCTTCCTGTATCTGCGCAACGTGAAAGGCTATCGCTGGAATCGCAATCGGGTGTGTCGAATCTATGGCGAGCAGGAGCTCGATCTGCAGGTCAAGCCGAGCGCGCATCGTTAGGGGGGAGCCCCAGTCGCTGGCGGTGCCGAACTCGATGAATCAGTGCTGGACGACGGACTTCATGCACGACCAACTATCAGATGGCCGCAGCTTTCGGATATTCAATTTAATGTGAGCGCTGGTGATTTTGACATTTTATTCCAGTAGGTCTGACCCACTCGCGCTGGATGTTCTTACCCACCCATTCCAGTGATGGTGATCCACTGCGCTGATGATTTTGACCCATCCGTAAAGCGTTAAACTATCCGCTCTATCCCTACTTCGCAGGTCGTCTCAATTGATTGAAGAAGGCAGCCAGAATGTCTATACCGATCTCAGTTGCGCCAATGCTGACGCAATTCAGCGTAAAACCATGCTCATTG
>JAGPVT010000169.1 GCA_018066865.1 Marinobacter sp.
ATACAAATGCCGTTGGAGCTGACCTTTCTTGAGCGCCACCCGCTGGGTAGTCAGGCTTTTATGCCGTTGCACGGCGAGCGCTTTGTGGTTGTGGTGGCACCGGCTGGGGACGTTATCGATCCAGCCCAGGTGCGCGCTTTCATTACCGATGGTAGGCAGGGCGTCAACTACCGCGCAGGCACCTGGCATGCCATTCAGTCCGTACTCGAGCGTGAGGGCGAGTTTCTGGTGGTGGATCGCGGTGGCGCCGGGCACAACTGTGATGAACATCCGCTGGCAGTGCAGGTAACGTTGGAGTAATCGAGACGTTCATCTTCGGCTAATGGAGGAGCCTTTCGGAACGCCGCTTATGGTGTTTATCGCTGTCGGACTGTTCGCTTTTGGCGCGTACAGCATGCTCGAGGCCTTTTACCGCCGTGTAGACCCACCATAAGATCTTACATTGACCGGCATCAAGTGGCTTCTGCGCATATGGGCTATGGTGAACCTTGTTAATTCCGTCCGTAACTGTTTGAAACAGTTACGGACCACAGAGAGGGGTTGGATATGAGCCAGAACGCAAGTTTCTTTATGCCGGCTGTGTCGTTGTTTGGTGCTAACGTGGTGTCGGAGCTCGCAGCTCGCGTGACGTCCTTGGGTGGCAAAAAGCCGCTGATTGTGACGGATAAAGGCATGACGGAGCTCGGCTACACCAAACAAATCACCGACTTGCTTGAGCAAGCAGATATTGCTTACGCCGTGTTTGATGACACCATCCCGAACCCCACCGATAAAAACGTAGAGCAAGGCGTTGACGCTTACAAAAACGGTCAGTGCGACATGCTGATTTCGTTAGGTGGCGGCAGCGCCCATGACTGCTGTAAAGGTGTGGGTTTGGTGATTTCCAACGGTGGCGCTATTGCCGATTATGAAGGGCTTGATAAATCAAAAGTCAACTTGCCGCCATACATCGCCATCAACACCACCGCGGGTACGGCCAGTGAGTTGACGCGATTCACCATCATTACCAACACCTCGAACCACGTCAAAATGGCCATCGTGGATTGGCGTGTAACGCCGGATCTGGCGATCAACGACCCGCTGATGATGGTGAATATGCCGCCATCGCTGACCGCCGCCACCGGCATGGACGCCCTGACCCATGCGGTGGAAGCTTATGTGTCCACGGCCGCCAACCCGATAACCGATGCCTGTGCGCTGCAAGCCATTCGTCTCATTTCGCGGTATTTGCGGGTAGCGGTGGCCCGTGGTGACGATCTGGAAGCCCGTGACCGCATGGCGTACGCACAGTATTTGGCAGGCATGGCGTTTAACAATGCAAGCCTTGGCCATGTGCATGCGATGTCTCATCAACTGGGTGGCATGTATGACCTGCCGCACGGCGTGTGCAACGCACTGTTATTGCCTCACGTGTGCGAAGCAAACCTGATGGCCGCGCAAGAGCGTTATGCGGATATTGCCGAAGCCCTGGGTGAAAATCTTGAAGGCCTACCGGAACGCGAAGCGGCGGAAATGGCGGTGGAAGCCATTCGCTGTCTGTCCGACGATGTAGGCATTCCGCACACCCTGAGTGAGCTGGGTGTAAAAGATGAGGATATCGAGACCATGGTTAAGCATGCGCAACAAGACGTGTGTGCGCTAACCAACCCGCGTCGCCTGAATGACAAGGAAGTGGCCGCGATTTTCCGTGCGGCTATGTAGTCACAACGCTTACGGTAAATGCAGATAACCATGCCGGATTTAGCATCTGGATCTACTCAGTCCCCATGATAATAGACTGTTGGATCCAGCATACGAATAGCTACTATCTCAACAACTCAGTCATTATCATTCACCCCTCATACCCTATAGAATAGTCGCCCCTGAAATCCCGGCGTTGTTTCTGTTACGCCAACTTGTGCGCAATTATGCGATGACTCAATCACCCTCAAATTCTGCCGGGGTTGCGCAGCCACGGCTGCTACAGCTGCTAGCACACTCCGGAGCGCCGCTTGCTGACGATCCGTTGCCCTGTTGCGGTGAGCGGCTGGGGCGCCTGTTCGGGCTTTCGGACACACTTATCCTGGATTCGGCCATTGCCTTTCGAGCGCGCCAACCCGGCATGGATCAAGGGTCGGCTATTGAACGGGTCATTCAGGAGTTGGCCAACACTCGCAGGGCGCTGATAGGCAAAATCAGCAGCTACGGTAGCGAAGTTGAACCCACCGATAGCGTGGATTTCGAGCCCTACCTGAACGCATGGCTCGCCCTGCAGCGTAGAGTCATTGCCGCCAGCCGTCAGCTTCGGGACAAAGCCCGCAAGGTGATGAAGGACCACAACCAGAACCTGGCCAGGCTGGCAGAATTGGATTCGGCGTTTGACCACGCCATGGCCGGGTACACCAGCCAGTGTTTCTCCCATATTCCCAAAGTGCTGGAGCAGCGATTCCAGGCACTATTCCCGGCACTACTCCAGGCACAACAGACACCCTCTGAACCCTCCCGGGAAACCGGCAGTGCGCCCGGTGACTGGCTCAACCGTTACTGCGAAGAAGCGCAGAATCTTTTATTCGCTGAACTGGATGTTCGGCTGGAGCCAGTGCTGGGGTTGCTTGAGGCGTGCCACAACGAGGTAACGATTTCTTCATGAGCAGACTTTTGTTCTTTATCGCTTTTGCCATAGGCCTGGCCGTGGTGGCCTGGGTTGGCCAGCGCTTTCTTGGCTCGGACCTTCTGGCCTTGTCGGTTACCGCCATCATTGCCCTAGTGTACGGGTTGGGCTTTATCGAATTGATGGGGTTCCGCCGCACCACCCGGCAGCTCGCGGAGCGGCTTGATAGCGTTCCGCAGAGCCGTGAACAGCTGGAAGGCTGGCTCTCTGGCCTGCCGGAGCAAGTTCAGTTTGCGGTTCAGAAACGGATTGATGGGCACTTTGCCGCGCTGCCCAGCCCGCAGCTAACGCCCTATCTGGTCGGCCTGCTGGTGATGCTCGGTTTACTCGGTACCTTTGCCGGCATGATCGTAACCCTGAGCGGTGCTGCGTCTGCACTGGATGGTAGCACCGACCTCAGCGTGATTCGTGGCGCTCTCGCCGCCCCCATTGCCGGGCTGAGCCTGGCGTTTGGCACGTCCATCGCCGGCGTTGCGGCCTCCGCCATGTTGGGATTGGCTTCCACCCTCAGCCGGCGCGAACGGTTACAGGTTTCCCGCAAGCTGGATAAAACCCTGCGCCAGCGACTGCACCATTTGTCGGCGGACTACCAGCGCCAACAGGCGTTCCTGGCACTGGAATCACAGGCCAGCGCCCTGCCCCAAATGGCCACAGCCATGGAAACCATGACCGCCCGCATGGAGCAGCTTGGCCAGCAACTGGAGCAATCCCTGACGCGAAATCAGCAAGAGTTCCACAGTACCGTTGGCGACCACTACCAGACCCTGGCAGACTCTGTTGCTCAGTCACTGGAGAAAGCGCTGGAATCCAGCACTCGCCTGAGTGCTGAACGCATAGAGCCGATAGTGACCGAAGCCATGACAACCCTGCAGTCCAGTGCAGGAAAGCTTCATGAAAACTGGTCTGCCACCAGCAAGCAGCAACTGGCAGAACTCACCGGAACCTTCCAGAAAACCACCCATGAGGCGGGCGAGAACTGGCAGCAGAACCTTCTGGCTCAGCAACAAGCCTCGGCTGAACACAACCAACTTCTGCGAGAGGCTTCGCAACAAGGCCTGGATACTCTCATCAACCGCATCAGCGATCAGCTCACCAAACTGCATGAACAGGAAGCAGCCCGGAGCGAAGCAGCCAATGACCGGCTAGCTCAGCTGGAAAGCACAGTCACCAGGCACCTGACTGAATTGGGCTCCGGCCTGGAAGCCCCAATGACCCGCTTGATAGAAACGGCCTCGGAAACACCCAAAGCAGCAGCACAAGTGATCTCCCAGCTACAAACCGAGATGGCACGCAACAGCAAGCGGGAAAATGAATTACTGGAAGAACGTCAAAGGCTGGTGCAGGAACTGGACAGCCTTCTCGAATCCCAGCGCAGCAATGCAGACAGCCAGCGCCAGGCAGTGGATTCTCTCATCAGCGGTGCCGGCGACACCCTCACAGGCATCAGCGAACGCTTCAATGTTCTGATTCAGGAGCAAAGCCAGCAGCTCGGCAAACTGGGTGAAGACATCACGGGCAGCAGCCAGGAAGTGGGCGCCCTCAGCGAAGCCTTCCTGCAAGCAGTGGAGCTGTTCAGCGCTTCCAATACTCAGCTGCAGGGAAGCCTGGCCAACATCCAGAAAGCACTGGATAGCGCGGGCAGCCGCCACGACGAGCAGTTGGCCTATTACGTTGCCCAGGCCCGGGAGGTGATCGACCTCTCGGTCAGTTCCCAGAAAGACGTGATTGACGCTGCTGCGGCCTTGATCACCAGCCACGCCGAGACCGGCGGAGCCAACTGATGGAACACCTGGAAGACGGCGAACAGCAGACCACCCCCATCTGGGCGATTTTCTCAGACCTGATGGCGGCGCTGGTGGGTATTCTGGTGCTGATACTGGTGTGGGTGATCGGCGTTCAGGTAGAGCTCAGCCAGTCTCTGGAGGAAGAGAAAGCCAAGCGGGAAGCCGAGCAGCAGCGCCGTATTGCACTGGAGCAAGCGCTGGAAGATCCACTGACCAAAGGCCTGGTAACCTTTCAGAATGGCCGCATTGGCATCAGTGGCAACGTGCTGTTCGAGTTGAACTCGGATCAGTTGCAAGCAGACGGTGTGGAAGTACTGGAAGCCCTCGTTACCCCGCTGCAAACCTATCTGGCTCAGCATGAAGAACTGTTGATGATCAGCGGTTTTACCGATGACCTGCCCATGCACAGCGGCAACCGATATCAGGACAACTGGGGGCTGTCTGCCCAACGGGCGCTGACGGTCACCCGAACGTTAATGGAACTTGGCCTGCCCAACGACCGGGTGTTCGCGGCCGCGTTTGGCCCACACCACCCGGCGGTACCGAATATTGATGGCGAATCCCGGGCCCAGAACCGGCGGGTGGAGATCAGTACCGTACCCCTGGATCCAGAAACGCCTGCAAACGCCGGGGCCGAGAACTGATGACCACAACGGTTGAGACTGCCCCGCTGCACCCGCAACTTGAAGTGCTCCGAAACTCCGGCGCTGATCAGGCAGACCCGGTTCACTTCCGCTATCTGGAAGCTCTGGCGCTGCGCCTTCGGGAGAAAGGCCTCCAGCACTCCCGCCATTGGCAGAAGCTGGAACAGGCTGTCGCAGCTTATCAGGCCAGCTACGGATCAATAGCCCAGCCTTCGCAAACCATTGAAGCACGCCACCCCTCACCGCTTTCAGCTCTGCTGGACAGGCTCAATCAGACACCGGATGCACCGGCAACAGAACCCCGTTCAACGCTGGAACAGCTGGTTTTCGGAACTCCGGAAGAGGGCTCGGGCCATGCACAACGCACTGCAACAACCGGTACGCGCCAGCCACTAAAAGCCATGGCCAGAGTATACGCCGGCCGTGGCGAGCAAGCGCTGCAGGATCGTATTCGCCACGCCATCGAACACGCCCCAAAAGACGCCGGGCCCATAAACGCCCACCGGCTGGTGAGCCGGGCCATTGCTGAAATGCAGAAGCTGTCACCGGAGTATCTGGATCGGTTTGTGAATTACACAGATACGCTGATGGCACTGGAGCGGCTGAGGCGGAAGGGGTAGAACACCACAACGCACAGGTGAGCAACTAAGCTGCAGATAGCGATACATAACTGAAGCGCTTGCGATACTGCTCCATGGTGCAGCCCGCCATCCTTTTGAAAAGGCGCCGGAACGAACTGGCATCTTCATAACCCACACTCCAGATAATACGCGCAGTTTGCTCACGGCTGGATTCCAGCAAGTGTTTAGCAGCCTCAATCCGCAGGTGTTGCAGATAACCAATGGGTGTTTCTCCTGTGGCCTCCTTGAAGCGGCGCTTGAACGTACGGGTGCCAAGACCCGCAACGACAGCAATCTCATCGATGGTCACGGGATCGGCATAATGCCCTTCAAGCCAGGTTTGTGCCTTGCGAATGGCATCATCCTGATGAGCCTTCTGGCTGTAAAACGCCATATAGGGTGTCTGTTCCATTCGACGACCGTCCAGCACCAACATTTTGCTGCAGGCAAGAGCGACCGAAGGCGAAGCAAACCTTTCCACCAGATGAACACACAGATCCACAAACGCCGAAGCCCCACCGGCACAGATGATCTGGCCGTTATCCACCAGCAATTGGTCGGCATCCATGCGGATATGTGGATACCGGTTGCGGAACATTGGGGCGGCTCGCCAATGGGTGGTGACCACCTGGTCGTCAAGCAAGCCGGCCTCCGCCAGTATAAAACTACCGGTGCAAACACTCGCAATCACCGTACCCCGTGCCGCGGCTTCCTTAAGCCAACCATGCAGAGGGATCGCCGGTGCCAGCGCTTGATCCAGGCGGTCTGCACCAACAACCGCTTCCACTGAGGATCCCACCACAATCAAATCTGCCTGAAAGGCTCCGCGCGAAATGGTCGGTGTAACCACAGCACCACTGTAGCCGCGCACTGGCTCGTCATCCACGGTGATTATCTGGCAATCGAACAGTGGCTGGCGCCGACCCGCCGGTTTGTCACCGACGAAATTGGCAACAGTAAAGAAATCCATTATTCCGTGCACACCGGAGGCATGGCATCCGGGCAAAGCGACAATCGCGACATGAAACATAAGAATGGCCCTTTTCGCATTTTATATGTCGAATATGACACTCCTACTGACCGCCTGCAAGCCCTAACCTGAAGCTGTAATCAACCAAAGCAGGAAGAAGGACTTTCACTATGAACTCACCACTGAACACCCAACTCTCGATTACTCAACAGCCTACCGTTCGCCATGCCGGTCTTTCAGCCACTCGGCTGGCTTTGCAGCTTTACGCTCGGATGGCACCGCAGAAAGCAGGCCAACTGGTAAATCGCATGGCATTCCGGCCATCACGCCTGCCAATGCCCTCTCGCTATGAATACCTGCTGGACAATACAGACAGCTATACCCGACTCAAACATGGTGCCCACAGCATTCCGGTGTATTCCTGGGGCAAGGGGCCCGTCATTCTGGGCGTTCATGGCTGGGCTGGCGCAGGCATCCAGTTTGGTGCCTGGGTGAATCCGCTGGTAGACGCTGGCTATCGCGTGGTGCTGTTCGACGCACCAGCCCATGGGCGCGCCCAGGGCAGCAGTACCGACCTCTTTGAGATGGCCGAGGTCACAGCGAAAGTGGCTGACAGTGTTGGCCGGGTTCACGGAATATTGGCGCACTCCATGGGCTGCATAGCGGCTGCAAGGGCAATTAAGGACGGACTTCACTCCCGGCATCTGGCCATGTTGGCGCCCCCACTCAGTTTAACGGCTGTGATGGACAATCTGGGGCGGCAATGGGGATTAAGTCAGGACGTTCTCGACGTTCATCTTCGGCTAATGGAAGAGCGTTTCGGGAATTCGGTTTGGGATAAGCTGAATCTGGAAGCGCTATCCCGGTCACTGACCCAGCGTGGCGTGATCGTCATTGACGACGACGATACTTCGATTGCACCAGATGAAAGTGAGCGAATCTCTACCAACTGGCAAACCGCCCAGGTACTACGCACGAGTGGCCTGGGGCATCACCGGCTGCTGTGGAGCCCACTGGTCATTGAAACCGTTCTTCAGGATCTGGGCCGGCCGGTCGACGCGGTCGCCTGATCGTTTTTCGCGTAACATTGCACCCTATCGGGGTGTGAAGGCGCTTTCATGCTCAACCAGTCATCATTGAGCCTGAGCGTATGATCAAAGCATTTGCAGTATCCAACTACCGCAGCCTGAAGAACGTTGTCTCGCCTCTGGCGAGACTCAACGTGGTTACCGGGCCTAACGGTTGTGGCAAATCCAACCTGTACAAATCGCTCCGGTTACTCGCAGAAACCGCAAAAGGGAACCTTATCTCGTCGATTGCCCAGGAAGGCGGCCTGGATTACACATTCTGGGCCGGGCCGGATAACTTCACCAAAGGCATGAGAGAGGGTTCCGCGCCCGTTCAAGGCTCCGCCAAGAAGCAAAACGCTCGCCTGAGGTTGGGCTTTGTAGGTGAAGACTTCAGTTATGCCGTATCCTTGGGAATGCCGGCACCGCAGGGATTTGCAGGCTATCAAGACCCCTCAATGTTTCAGTTCGACCCGGAGATAAAGCGTGAATGCATCTGGGTTGGCGATGTTTACCGACCCAGCAATTGCCTGATCGACCGTGTTGGCCCAGTGGTGAAAGTCCGCTCCGGCCAAAAGTGGGCCGTGTATAACACCCACCTCAATTCTTACGAAAGTATTCTGAACGAAATCAGCGACCCGGTGGCTGTGCCAGAGGTACATGCCGTTCGACAGACCATCCGCAACTGGCGCTTCTACGATCAGTTCCGAACGGATACTGATTCGATCATTCGCACACCACAGATAGGCACACTTCGCTACCTGCTGTTAGTGGCCGCGTTGCTTACGCCCAGGCCCCTTCCCTGCTGGTATTAAATGAGCCCGAAACCAGCCTGCACCCGGATTTGCTTCCGGCTCTCGGGCGCCTGATTACCCGTGCCTCGCGAGAGACCCAGATTTGGGTGGTTTCCCATGCGCCACGGTTGGTTGCCACGTTGGAGCAAGATGGTGAGTGTAATTCTATTGCGTTGAATAAGGAGCTTGGGGAGACAACCATTCAAGGGCAGGGATTGCTGGATGCACCGCCGTGGCAGTGGGCTGATTAGCCACGCGAGCCAGGTTCACCTAAACGGCGGCTCATCAAAGCTACACAGCTTGCGCGAACGCAGGGCGTAACGCTCACTGCGCATCAGTCCCAGCGCGCGGATGCCGATATTCAAATGCTGGGCAACCGCTCTCTCGTAGAAAGCACCTGCATACAATCACTTGTTCGGCCCAAACATTGATAAATCGAGCTCAACGCTATCTCCTAACCAGTAAGCGTATATTGTATGGTCTTCTAAATCATTGCCGGATAAAGCATGTATTAGAATTGTGAGGTTTTCTCTATTTAATTCAAGCCAAGTAACAAATTCATCAAAATGCTGAGCGCCAAATGTAATTTGGCAACTCCACTTTGGGTGGGGCCCAACCATCTTTTGATGAATGCGACCAACTTTCAGGCCGAATTTCTTACCAGCCTGCTCACATAAAGAGGTCGCAAAAGATAATGTTTCTTTCTCAAAATATATATGTGCATGATAAGCTTTATGAGAATTAACAGGGCGTTTAATTTCTTTCATTGAGCTCTCCATTTGCCTCAACGCCGCCATAAAAGGCGAGCAACGCGATTGGTTAGCTACTCCCGAGCATAAATGCCCGAAGCTGTCGCTCCTCTCTCATAACATAGAGTATAAGAATCCGCCTCTCGCCTTCACGATAAAAATGCGACATGGAGGAATCCGAGTCAACAGAACATCATGAACCCAATGGCTCAGACCTCAATGGTTCTATCTGCGACAAACAGTGGTGGCTAATCACCACTCGCAGTCCGGAGCAGGGAGAACCTGTCCAATTTATTTCTCAGGGCCTGGCGTTTCCGGTTCTCCTACAATCCGTGCCGTTAAAGCAATACGCTGACCATACCCACACTGCTGACCACCAACAGCACCATTCCCAACAGGCGGAAAAACACCGGGGTTTCCGCCTCCAGAATGCGCTCGTGAAAACGTAGCCCGATCACATGCCCTATGGCGGCGCAGGGCAGCAACCACAGGTGATGAATCAGCTGCAGATCAAGCCCGACCCAGATGAACGCTGCCAGTTTGATCAGCACCAGAATGAACCATAGGCCAAACAGCGTATCGCGCAGTTTGTCCCGCGCCACGTGCTGCGCCGCAACCGCAATAATCAGCGGTGCTCCTATCAACGAGGTGCCGCTAATGTAACCACCGGCCATCAACAGAGCCACATCCACGGTTTTACTGTTACTGCGAAACGGCCGGTTAATGATGTACGACACCGAGTAAATCGCAACAATCACAAAAATAATCGCACTCAGTACATTTGCTGGCAGCGTAAACAAGCCAAACACGCCAATCAGCTTCGGCACCAGCATAATGCGCAGCATTCGCCACAGGTAAGGCCAGTCAACTGTGCCTTCCGGCGCTTTTGCGGCAACATCAGGCCCAAAACCCGTTAGTTTCTGGCTGCTCTTACCAGCTTTGCTATTGTAACTGCGACGATTGTTTGTCCAGATGGTCAGCGATGAAAACACCAGCAGGTGCACGGCGATGATAGGCAGGAATACCAGCGGGTCGTCTTTCACCAGCAGCAAAAATGGCAGCGACAGCACCGCCCCGCCAAAGCCAAGCCCGGAGCGCACAAAACCACTCCAAATGAAAATGAGTGCGATCAGGACATACTGAATTAGGGAAAGATCTGACATAACTTCCTGAGCAGTGAGAAAACTCGTTCAAGTGTAACGGTTTTCCATAAAAAACACCGGGCAAACCCCAGCGGGGCCTTTTGGCGCCCGGGTGTATTAGTCTTGTATTTCTTGCACTTTCCTTTTTTTTAATAGAACTTAGAAAACCAAATTATCCCCTATTGATCTGATTTTGAAAGCTCGTATTGTAGCCCTACCAAAGGCTGTCCCTGCCTATCACCCAGTCTTACAGGAGCTGATATTGGGTTTTAAAAACGACTCCACGCACTGGGGTGCTAAAATCATCCAGGTGAGCCTGACTTTTGCGTTGTTCCCTTTATTTTTCATCGGGGGCCCGGATTGGGCTGACGGCCTGTTTTATGAAGCCGTGTGGAACCTGGGTCACATCCTGTTCTTCTTTCTGATAACACTGTTACTTCAGCCGCAACGCAAACTTGGTGGCTGGCGATTAGTCACTGTCACCACTGTGGTGGTACTTGTTTCGGGCGGGCTGATTGAGCTGGTTCAGAGTGAGATAGGCCGCGAGGTTGATTGGCACGATATGCTGCGCAATTTAGTAGGTGCCTGGCTGGCGCTGGTGTGCCTCTCATGGTCAGAAAAAAAACCACTTGCCGTGTGGCTGGCCCGTATTGGCGTGTTCATATTGTTGCTATGGGAGCTTTGGCTCGTGGTCGCCATCGGTCACCAACAGTGGCAGATAACCCGACAGGTGCCGCAGCTCTATAACTTCGCTACTACCAATGCTCAGATATTTTGGGATGGTAACGTACAACGTTCTACACGCTTTGCCGATTCGGTAGGCGATCAGTTCAGCCTGGAAGTGAACATCGCAACCGAGAAGTACTCAGGGGCATCGCTGAACAATTTGGCGAGCGACTGGAGTAACTATCAGAACCTGGCACTGACATTGTTTAATCCCGAGAAAACACCACTGACCCTGGTCTTACGCATCAACGACCGCACCCATGAGCGGAGTGGCAATGCGTATGAAGACCGTTTCAACACCCGACTTGTCATCGCCCCCGGAGTGAATCGCTTTACCGTGAGCTTGGCTGATGTTCAGCAAGCACCCGCAACACGCCTGATGGACATGACCGATATTCGCCGGCTCATTATCTTCGCGTCAAATCAGGCAACAGCCACCACCGTTTATCTGCTTGAATTGAGTCTTTATTAACGGCGCAGAGTATGCGCTTACACCTCAATAATTCTATCTGCAGCAAACAGTGGTGGATCGTATTCTTTCGGGTAGGCCCCGGGATTAGCGAATACGCGAGTGCCTTCAACCTGTATATCAACGGGCTCATGAACGTGGCCGTGAACCCACAGGTTCATCTTCCCCATCAGCGCCCGCAAATCCGAAGCGAAGGCCGGCGACAACGAATCCCCCTGGTATTTCGGCGGAATACACTCTGGTAGCGGCGCATGATGGCTGATCACTACTCGCGGCCCGGAGCAAGGTTCGCTTAGCGCCGCCTCAAGCCAGGCCATGGCTTTTGCATGCAACCTCTGGCTCTCTGCAGTACTAAACACCTCGCCCACTGGCTGTTCGATAATGCGAAAATCGGGCATAAACGCGAGCGCGCGTCGCTCAGTCTCCAACGGATCGTAATTGGGCTGGCCGGTATACAGACCGAAATCTGTCCAGAGCGTGGTGCCATGAAAGCGCACGCCACCAATGTTCACCGTGTCGTTATCAAGCAGGTGAATACCCAGGCGCTTGGCCTTGGCACGCAATTCCTCACGGGTGTCGGGCATGCTTGTTCCGTAAAACTCATGATTGCCCGGAACGTAGATGATCTCCTGCCCGGCAAACCGTTCCGCCGCCCAGGCGAGGCCTTCCGTTGTGCGATGAATGTCTCCGGCAAGGATAACCACATCCGCTGCCACATCCGGCAGATCGCGACCTTCCTTGAAACACTCAACGTGCAAATCCGACAGTATTCGCAGACGCAAAATCACATCTCCTTGAAAAGTCGCTATAAACCGCCGTTTTTAAATGCTCATATGTCCCATGCGGCCACAACCAAACCCATGGCCCGAAAGCCGCAATAGAGAAGCCGCTTACGTGCATCCAATTGTTATGCACTTGGCTCTGACCAAACGGCATATTCGTTGCCATTTGGATCACTGAAGTGAAAACGGCGGCCACCGGGAAAAGTGAAAATATCCTGAACAATCTTTCCGCCAGACTGCTTCACTTTATCGAGTGTGGCTTCCAGGTCGTTACTATAGAGAACCACCAACACACTTCCGCTGCTGGTCGTAGCCACATGGTCGGACTTAAAGAAACCGCCATCCAGACCTGCGTTCTGAATTGCCACGTACTCAGGGCCGTAGTCGATAAACGACCACTCAAATGCATCACCAAAGAACTTCTTTGTTGCTTCAAGGTCTCGTGAGGGCATTTCCACATAGTTGATTTTACCGGTCTCTTTCACAGGCTTCTCCTTGGTGCATAAAGCTATGAACCTCGGTGGCGTTGAACCAGACCAAGGACTCAATTGTGACGCGCATGCTCAAGCGCGATTCCGCCAGCCGCTTCGCTCGAAGCTCACAGGTGTAATCACTATAGTAGAATTCCATGGTAAGGCTCTCTACGCCCAGCCCCTAAGCTTTGCAGCAATGTAGGGTGCAAAAGCTGTCGTCGCGAGGACGACAAGCCAGAGGTTGCCACCTTCGAATGTGTAGGCCTCAAACAACTCGGGCCACGACTTGCCTTGCAACAGCCCAAATGAAAACTCGAAAATGAGCGTGAGTGCGAGCCACACCAACCCAATACCCCAAACCTGCACCGGTTGGCGGGGTTTCAGCCAAGGTAACGACAAGTAGGCCACACCAATTATCAAAACCGAAAGCAGTAAGCCACTCAATACGAGTGCCGCCTGGGTTCCCAGTACAGGTACAAGTAAAAACTCGCGCAGAGAACCATTGGCAATTGCCAGAACGACGATTGCGGTCCAAATAACTAATGCCTTTAAAGCGACTGTTGTAAACATTGGCTGGCCTGGACGCGTGACGAGCATTCCCTCAATAAATCGAACACGCCCCATCAGTTAATTTCTTCGAACTCTAGCGGAGTCCGGTATCGGAGGCTACTGTGCAGCCGATGACTATTGTAGAAAACAGTTCGGCCGGGGACCAACAAGTACAAACTTGCTCGATGTCTGCAATCGTTGTAGTTTCTGACACACCGCCCAGGAAGGGCCTCGAGTAAAAGGATTTGAACGATGGAATCTGAGCAACGTGAACACATCTCCACGGTCATAAACTACTTCTGGGGCGAAGGTACAACGTCCCCTGAGTCCGTCAATCAAGGCATGGCAGCCGTTGCCTATGAAGCTCTTCAGGAGGCGCAGTCCTGCTCCTCTGCAATGGACTTTGTTCCTCGTCCAGCCTCCCGCCGCCCCGGCATGGGCTATCTCGTTAAACAAATGGCAAAGGTTGGAAAGCGAATCGCATCCGGTGATACGCAAGTTTACGAGAGCTGTCGCCAACGAGTAGCAATTAATTACCGAACCCAAATGGAAATGGCAAAACAGGGACTGTGACATGAAAAAACTGGTGCTATTACTTACCACGCTGGCGTTTGCTTCGATTGCTGCATGCGCTCAATCCGACCAAACAATAACGGCCGTCTTCTCTGGCATGAAATTCCAGGTACCCGAGGCCCCTATGATTGTCGGCGCCTTGGGACAGAGCAACAACATCCTCTTGATCAAGTACTCACAGTCATCCGGAAAGCGTTATATCAGCTTCAACACGGAGAACAGCCTGGATACAGGTGGGTGTGATCGAGCCAATTTTTTCATGGCTGTCATAGGAGCGAAGCCAGCTAACCAATGCGATGAAGCCGCCGTTACATCCTTCCAGAGCGTTTTTCGGAACGGTTCAGATTCAGGCGTATGGAAGAACGATGAGCGTGACTTCTATTACTTCCTATCCGATGACGACAGATCTTTCGTCTTTTTCAGCAGTAATGACGGCCGCCTGATCAAACTTGAGTCGGACTTTTTGGACGCAAAGGATTTACGGACAGCATTGGGGATTGTTGAGCCACATTAAATGTCCCCTTCCAAACTTTACCGAGCAGGGTTCGATTAGCGCCGCCTCAAACCACATCAGAGGCCACATCGGGCAACTCACGACCTTCCCGAAAACACTCAACGTGAAAATCGCCGCTCTATCTCACCTACAAATCATGCTCTGCCCGGAGCCAGTCAGGGCGTAACCGTAATCGGCAGGTTCAATTCCGACAGCAGGGCCTCCGCACCCTGATCGGTAAACAGGTTGCTGGTACGGCTGACGACCAACTGGGTGGCACCTTCTTCCTGCAAGACTCTCACAGCGGCGCCGGCACTGGCCACCGGTATCCGCTTTACCCGGGCAGCAATACCTTCACGCTGCAGGTAGGTCAGTATGTCCTCCGCCACCGATTGATCGTCCTCAGGCCTGGTGTGGATCAACACACTCAATGGCTGGTTGCTGCGACGGGCCAGTTCGGCCCCTACACGCACCGCGCGGTGATTGGCACCCTGATCATGATTGAGCAGAACCACCACGCGGTTCTGGCGCCGGGGCCGAGGCTCAGCCCACAGCAGCACATCACCCGGTGCTTGTCGCAGCAGAACCCGAGCGGTGGAACCCAGCCGGGTTCCGGGAATACCGGACCAGCCGACCCGCCCCAGCACCACCAGGTCTTCTGGCTGCATCAGATTCAACACCTCTTTAGCCACCCGCCCCCGACAGAGCTTCAGGGTCTGGGCCAGCCCCCGGCGAGCCATCGTTTGCTGCAGCGAACGGCGGGCCTGTTCTGCCAGAGCCTGCATGCGGGCTTCCAGCGCTGCCGCCTCCAGCGGGCGGGCCAGCCCGGAACTGCCGCCTACTTCCCGGGCAAAGCCATAACCGGCCGCGCGCAGCAGGTTGGTCTCTTCAACGAAGATACCCAAAACGTCTGCATTACGAGCCGAGGCAATCTCGCCAGCGGCTTCCAGCGCAGCAAGGCTCAGGCGTGAGCCATCCAGCAGAATCAGTACCCGGCCGGCCGGCATTGGCGCTTTCGGTTTGTCAGTCGTCGCGGTTGTTGTCACCACCATTGCCTCCGCTACTGTTCGCCTTGTCGTCGTCTTTTTTCTTGCTGACGTCGGCAAACTCCGCCAGCCGATCGGCCACCAGGCGGTTGAAGGTGCTCTCCGGGTAGACGCCATCGGTGCCGGGAACGCCGGCTTCCATACCGGTCATCAGCTCAATGGCCTGATCGATATGGCTGAGTGGGTAAACGCTGAACCGCCCTTCCCGCACGGCTTCTCGAACCTGCTCGTTGAGCATCAGGTGCTCCAGGTTACTGGCCGGAAGCAGTGCCCCCTGGCCATCCACTCCTCCAGACTGCGCACACACATTGAAAAAGCCCTCGATTTTCTCGTTCACACCACCCACGGCCTGAACCTCGCCGTGCTGGTTCATCGAACCGGTCACCGCCAGTGATTGTTTCAAAGGAACGCCGGTAATGGCGGATAGCAACACGCAGGTTTCCGCCACCGAGGCGGAGTCGCCCTCCACGCCACCGTAGGACTGCTCGAACGCCAGGCTGGCAGACAGCGAAAGCTCCCCCATCGGGGCATAGCGGTTGGCCAGAAAGCGGGACAGTATCATCACCGCCTTGCTGTGAATCGGCCCACCAAGCTTGGCTTCCCGCTCGATATCCACCACCTGCCCTTTACCAGGGCGCGCAGTGGCGGTTATGCGGGTTGGCTGGCCGAACCGGGTGGCGCCAATCTGCAACACGGAAAGGCCGTTCACCTGCCCCACCTGCGCGCCCTCGGTGGCGATCATCATTACGCCTCGGCGGATCTGCTCAAGACTGCGCTCGCGAATACGGCTGGCCCGGTACTCCCGCTCATCAATGGCCTGCTGTACCTGCTCAACACCAATGTGGCCCTCTCCAGCCTGACTTGCCCAATGATCTGCCTCGGCAAGCAGGTCCTTCAGCACCCTGTCGTGGGCTGTGAGCTTTTTCTGGTCACTGGCCAAACGGCTCGCATGTTCAATCACCCTCGCCACCGCAGCCTTGTCGAGCACTTTCAACCCGGAAGCCCGGGCCATGGTGGCAATCATCCGGGCATAGAGCATGTAACTGGCATTATCCCGGTCCAGATCGTCTTCGAAGTCTGCTTCCACCTTGAACAGGTCCAGAAAGTCCGGATCGTAATGGGACAAGAGGTAATACAACATACGCTCGCCCAGCAGAACCACCTTCACGTTCAGCGGAATCGGCTCCGGCTGCTGGCTGACCGTGGTCGCCAGCCCATACAAACGCTCCAGCGATTCAATGCGGATTTCACCGGAGAACAGAATACGCTTCAGGCTCTCCCAGGCCAGAGGCTGGGTAAGAATGCGGCGGGCGTCCAGAATCAGGTAGCCACCGTTGGCCCGATGAAGTGAGCCAGCACGAATCAGAGTGAAATCGGTATACAGGTTACCCTGGCGGGCCCTGTGTTCGATCTGCCCGCTCAGGTGCTGATGGTTGGGCAGGTCTTCATACACCACCGGGGCGCCCCGGGTGTCGGCGTTGTCGACCAGCAGGTTCACGCGGTACCGGTTCAGTAACCCGGCGGGAGCACCATTCTCGTCATCCTGGAAGGCTTCGGCGTGCTCCACTATGTCTTCCCGCACCGCATCCAGGTGGACCACCACCGCGGGCACATGCGCCCACTTCTCGCGCAATTCACCGATGGGGCCACCGAGCGTGAGCTGCACCATCTCTTCGTTAAGCTGATGTATCCGCTCCCGCACTTCCTTGCGCAACCGCGGAACCTGCTGGATAGCCTGCTGAAGCTTTTTCTGGAGATCATCCACCTTGGCTTCAACCAGCTCCTTCTCCTCATCGGATAGGGTTTCGTACTTCTCGGGCTCGATCACCTCGCCGTTGCGCATAGGGGCAAAGGAAAAACCGGCGGGCGTGGATACCATGGCAATGTTATTGGCGTTCGCCTCTTCCTGAATGACAAGCAGACCTTTCTGCTGACGACGATTTACTTCCTCCTGCAGTTCCTGAATGCGTGACTGATATTCCTCGCTTTCGAACGTAGCCGGAATGACCGTTTTCAGCTCGCTGACCAGATCGTTCATATCGTTCCTGAACGTTCGACCGTCGCCCGGCGGCAACTCAATTGCGTTCGGTTTGTCTGACTGCAGGAAATTGAACAGATGGCACCAGTCAGGCGGCACCGGCTTACCGGAGGCGTGATTGGCCAGAAACCGCTTTACCAATTCATGCTTGCCCGCGCCCGTGGGGCCCAGCACAAACAGGTTGAACCCGCTGGCAGCCATGCTGGCCCCGAATTCCAGGGCCCGCAGCATGCGATCCTGACCAAACGGCAGCTCAAGGTCGTCCAGCTTTTCGGTGGTTTCAAAGTCCAGTTTCTCCGGGGGACAGCGGTGGTAAATCTGGTCCTCGGTTAACGCCGCAGGTACAGCCATTGTTGCTCCTTAAGATCCCTTGCTTTCGGGTTACTCCTTCTGCGACCGCGCCAGAAGGGCCGCTGACGTGCCTCCAATTGTTATGCATAATGCATCAGCAAAGAACCTCTTCGTTGCTTCGAGGTCTCGTGAAGGCATTTCCACATAGTTGATTTTATCGGTCTCTTTCACAAGCTTCTCCCTGATGTATAACGCTAAGCACTTCGGTGGTAGTGATCTGCCCCTCGCAGCCCGACCCTATTGCCATCTGGATCACTGATGTTAATCGTTCTACCCCGGTCACTCTCAGAGACTGAAGCTTCTATGCCCCAAGCGCACACACGATTCCTCCTGTTACTTCGCACTAAGCTCACGGATGTAATCACTATAGTAGAACTCCGTAGTTAAGCTCTCTATGCCCTGCCAGAACGATGATTGCGGTCCAAATAACGAATGCCTTTATAGTGCCTGTGGTAGACGTTGGTTGGCCTGGGCCCGTGGCGAGCTAGTCCTTTTTGTCGATCGTTATCTCAATAGATTTGCTGTTACCCGCAAACCACTTCTGAACGTACAAAGTGCCCACGATAGGAGCCGTGCCCTCATCAGGGACTTCCTTATAGCGCACACTATTTTTTGTTTCTTTCTCATACTCAAACATGACTACTTTCTTTGACATGAAATGCTCCTAATGACGAACGACGGATCAACTTCAGGGCGAATGATCTCACGTACATACCGGAAACTCGGGTTGAAGAAAACCTGGAAGGCGGCACTCAAATAGGCTTTGGTCAGAGCTTTTCCGCGCCGGTTTGGAGGCGCAGTGCGGCGTAAAACCGGTCGCTGTGCAGCCGATGGTTATGCCCTGTGCCCGATTCCTGAACCGGAATTCCACGGACGAATATTTTTCAGCTGGTCTTTAAGGGCATCTTCCGCAATTTCAGTATCGTAAGCTGCCTGAGCTCGCAACCAATAGCCATTAGACAAGCCAAAGAATCGACAAAGTCGCAGGTCTGTGTCTGCAGTTATCGAACGTTTTCCAGCGACAATC
>JAGPVT010000177.1 GCA_018066865.1 Marinobacter sp.
CAATGAAGGCAAGCTTGATTACGAAGCGCGTCGTGAAGAGAAAAAGGGCAAGATCAAGTTGAATGCCATGGAAAGCATGATGGCGTTCGAGATTTCCAAAGCATTTGTCGGTGGTAAAGCGGGTAAGAACTACCCAGCGCCGGTGGAAGCGATCAAGGTAATGCAGAAGCACGCTGGCTTGACCCGCGACAAGGCGATTGAAGTGGAGGCCAAAGGCTTTGCCAAAATGGCGAAGACGAATGTGGCTGCTTGCCTTGTGGGCCTGTTCCTGAACGATCAGGAGCTGAAGAAAAAAGCCAAGGCGTGGGAAAAAGAAGCCTCTGACGTGAGACTGGCCGCTGTACTGGGCGCCGGAATCATGGGTGGTGGTATTGCTTTTCAGTCTGCACTGAAAGGCACGCCAATCATCATGAAGGACATCAACCAGGACGGCATTGCACTGGGCCTCAAAGAAGCCAAGAAGCAGCTGACCAGGCGTGTTGATAAAGGCCGCATGAATGCAGGGCAGATGGCTGATGTTCTTAACAGCATTACGCCGACTCTGAACTACGGTGATTTCAAGAACGTAGATCTGGTTGTTGAAGCTGTTGTTGAGAATTCCAAGGTAAAAGACGCTGTTCTGCGTGAAGTTGAAGAGATGACCCGTGATGACGCCATCCTGACGTCTAACACATCGACTATTTCTATCGACCTTCTGGCCAAGAACCTTAAGCGGCCTGAAAACTTCTGCGGCATGCACTTCTTCAACCCGGTGCCCATGATGCCGTTGGTTGAAGTTATCCGCGGCAAGAAGACAAGCGATCGCGCCATTGCAACAACCGTTGCTTACGCAAAGGCGATAGGCAAGACCCCGATTGTTGTAAACGATTGCCCGGGCTTCCTGGTCAACCGCGTCCTGTTCCCGTATTTCGGCGGCTTTTCCGGTTTGATTCGTGACGGTGCCGACTTCCAGAAAGTCGACAAGGTGATGGAAAAGTTTGGCTGGCCAATGGGGCCTGCATACTTGCTTGACGTTGTTGGCATGGACACTGCCAAACACGCCAACGACGTAATGGCTGAAGGCTTTCCTGAGCGCATGAAGGCAGACTACAAGTCCGCCGTTGAAGTGATGTTCGAGAACGATCGTTACGGCCAGAAGAACGAAAAGGGCTTCTACAAATACGAACTGGACCGCAAGGGCAAGCAGAAGAAGGTTGTCGATGAAGAAACCTACAACCTGATTGAACCGGTTGTTCAGGGTAAGAACGATTTCAGTGATGAGGATATCATTGCTCGCATGATGCTCCCTCTGTGCCTCGAAACCGTTCGCTGCCTGGAAGATGGCATTGTTGCAGGCCCGGCTGATGCCGATATGGGTCTGATCTTCGGTATCGGCTTCCCGCCGTTCCGCGGCGGTGCCCTGCGTTATATCGATGATATGGGCGCAGACAAGTTCGTAGAACTGGCAGACAAGTTCGCAGATCTCGGTCCTCTGTACCACCCAACCGAGAAACTGCGTGAAATGGCCAAAACTGGCGAAAAGTTCTTTGGCTAACCCTGAACGAGATTTCCGAACGGAGAAAGATCTATGAGCCTTAATCCGAGAGACGTTGTCGTCATCGATTGCGTGCGGACTCCGATGGGTCGTGCCAAAAATGGCTGTTTCCGCAACGTGCGTGCAGAGACCCTGTCGGCAACGCTGATTGATGCATTGTTTGAGCGCAATCCGAAGCTCGACCCGAAAGAAGTTGAAGATGTGATCTGGGGTTGTGTAAACCAGACCAAAGAGCAGGGTTTTAACGTGGCCCGGCAGATTTCCCTGCTGACCCGTATTCCCCATGAGTCTGCAGCCCAGACGGTAAATCGTCTGTGTGGTTCCGCGATGAGCGCAATCCATACAGCGGCACAGGCCATCATGACCGGTAACGGTGATGTGTTCATGGTTGGTGGTGTAGAGCACATGGGGCACGTTCCCATGACTGAAGGCTTTGACCATAACCCTGCGGCTTCCAAGTATTCTGCCAAGGCCTCCAATATGATGGGCCTGACCGCAGAAATGCTGGCCAAAATGCACGGCATTACCCGTCAGCAGCAGGATGAGTTCGGCGCGCGTTCACATCGCCTGGCTCACGAAGCGACGCTGAAAGGCCGCTTCAAGAACGAAATCGTGCCTATTGAAGGTCACGATGAGAATGGCTTCAAAGTGCTGATCGAGCATGATGAGACGATTCGCCCACAGACCACTGCGGAATCACTGGGCCAGCTCAAGCCGGCTTTTGATCCGAAGAACGGAACTGTAACGGCGGGTACCTCCTCTCAGTTGACTGATGGTGCCGCAGCGATGGTGCTGATGTCTGCAGAACGTGCGGAAGCGCTGGGTCTGAAACCGATCGCGAAGATTCGCAGCATGGCAGTAGCTGGCTGTGATCCCGCAATCATGGGTTACGGCCCTGTGCCGGCAACCAAAAAGGCGCTCAAGCGTGCAGGCCTGAAAGTTGAAGATATCGACTTTTGGGAGCTGAACGAAGCCTTTGCCGGGCAGTCTTTGCCAGTATTGAAAGACCTGAAACTGCTGGGTGTAATGGAAGAGAAGGTTAATCTGAACGGCGGCGCGATTGCTCTTGGCCATCCGCTGGGCTGCTCCGGTGCCCGTATCTCTACTACCCTGCTGAACGTAATGCAGGCCAAAGGCGGTAAGCTTGGTGTTTCCACCATGTGCATCGGCCTGGGTCAGGGCATTGCGACGGTCTGGGAGCGCCTGTAATCCTTTAGACGGATGCAGTAACGCTTTCATGGAAGGCCCGGCACGCGCCGGGCCTTCCTGCTTTCAGGGCAGTCTCAAGGTGCGTCCTGAGAACTGGAAAAGCATGGTTGGAGCAAAGAATGGGTTGTCTTGCTATTCCTGACCCTGTAAAACAGTGAGCCTATACATAATGGCGGCTCCTATAGTTTTTCCAGCCGATTGATTTTACAGCGAGTTTCCGGTCTGCTTTTTTACTGACCGATTTATCGCCAAGGATACAGATCTCCGATATGGGTAAAAGTCTCGTTATTGTCGAGTCACCAGCGAAAGCGAAGACCATCAACAAGTACCTGGGCTCTGACTTTATTGTAAAGTCCAGCGTCGGGCACATTCGTGATCTTCCCGTCAGTGGCAGCGGATCCCAGTCTGATCCGAAAGAGCGCGCCAGGCAGGCGGCGGTCACTCGCAAACTCAGCCCCGAAGACAAGATTGCGCATAAAAAACGCAAGGCTCGTGAGCAGTTGGTTGCCCGGATGGGTGTCGATCCCGACAATGACTGGAGCGCTCGTTACGAAATTCTTCCTGGCAAGGAAAAGGTTGTCAGTGAGCTCAAACGACTTGCCAAGAATGCTGACCATATCTATCTCGCAACGGATCTTGACCGCGAGGGGGAAGCCATTGCGTGGCACCTCAAGCAGACCATTGGTGGCGAGCCTGAAAAGTACCGCCGTGTGGTGTTCAACGAGATCACCAAACGTGCGATTCAGGAAGCGTTTGAAAATCCCGGAAGTCTTGACACCAACCAGGTGAACGCGCAGCAGGCACGACGTTTTCTTGATCGTGTTGTGGGTTACATGGTTTCGCCATTGTTATGGGCCAAGCTTGCCCGTGGACTGTCGGCAGGCCGGGTTCAGTCGGTTGCAGTGCGATTGATTGCAGAGCGAGAGCGCGACATACGGGTGTTCGTACCGGAAGAATACTGGCAGCTTTTTGCCGGGCTGGGTGCCAAAGCCAGCGCTCAACCCGTTCGGTTTGAGGTTACCCGCTACAACGACAAGCCATACCGCCCGGTTAACGAGCAACAAAGTATTGAGCACGTAGAGCGCCTCAAAGCAGGCAGCTTTGAAGTATCCAAGCGGGAAGACAAGCCGACCAGATCTCGCCCGGGCGCACCATTTATTACGTCGACCTTGCAGCAGGCAGCAAGTAACCGGATGGGGTTCAGCGTCAAGAAAACCATGATGCTGGCCCAGCGCCTCTATGAGGCCGGGTACATTACTTACATGCGTACCGATTCGACGAACCTGAGCCAGGACGCCATCAATGGCTGTCGTGATTACATTAAGGATCAGTTCGGTGAGCGCTATCTGCCAGAGAAGCCCAAGGTTTATGGCAGCAAAGAAGGTGCTCAGGAAGCGCACGAAGCCATTCGCCCGACAGAAGTAACTCGCCAGGCCGGTGCTATCAGTGGTCTGGAAAAGGATGCTGAGAAGCTTTATGAGCTGATCTGGCGCCAGTTTGTGGCCTGCCAGATGTCAGAAGCTGAATTTCTCAGTACATCGATTGCAGTCGCCAACGGTGACTACGAACTGCGTACACGCGGCCGCATTATCAAGTTTGACGGTTTTCTCAAGGTTGCGCCTCAGTCGGCCAAGAAAGAAGAAGACGTTGCCCTGCCAGACATCAAGGTAGGAGAGACTCTGAGTCTCGAAAAGCTTGAGCCAAGCCAGCACTTTACCAAACCAGCGCCTCGTTATACGGAAGCAAGCCTGGTCAAAGAGCTTGAAAAGCAGGGTATTGGCCGCCCATCGACCTATGCGTCGATTATCTCGACTATCCAGGATCGGGGCTATGTGCGCCTCCAGAACCGGCGTTTCTATGCTGAAAAAATGGGTGAAATTGTTACCGATCGACTGTGTGAGTCGTTTTCCAACCTGATGGATTTTGATTTTACGGCAAAGATGGAAGGCGACCTTGACCACATTGCCGAGGGTGACGTGGAGTGGAAGAAGGTTCTTAATGATTTCTACGCCCGTTTCCGTCAGCAGCTGGAGTCAGCAGAGGCTGCCGATGGCGAAGGCGGTATGCGCCCGAACGATCCAACCGAAACCAGTATCCCGTGCCCGACTTGCGGTCGGAATATGCAGATTCGGGTAGCCAGTACTGGTGTGTTCCTTGGCTGCTCTGGTTATTCGCTGCCGCCGAAAGAGCGCTGTAAAACCACCATTAACCTGGTATCAGGTGACGAAGTTGTCAGCGCCGATGACGACGTTGAAGGTGAAGGCGAAACCCTGTTGTTGCGCAAGAAGCGGCGTTGTCCCATATGCTCTACCGCAATGGACAGCTACCTGGTGGATGAAACCCACAAGCTGCACGTTTGCGGTAACAACCCTGACTGCTCAGGTTATGAGGTAGAAGAGGGTACATTCCGCATAAAAGGCTACGATGGACCAACGCTGGAATGTGATAAGTGCGGCTCTGAAATGCAGCTGAAAACAGGCCGCTTTGGCAAGTATTTTGGCTGTATGAGCGATACCTGCAAGAACACCCGTAAGCTCTTGAAGAGTGGTGAGCCTGCGCCCCCCAAAATGGATCCGGTTCCAATGCCAGAACTGCAATGCCAGAAAGTGGATGACACTTATGTATTGCGTGATGGCGCATCCGGAATGTTTTTGGCGGCCAGCAAGTTCCCGAAAAATCGCGAGACTCGTCCACCTCTGGTTATGGAAATCAAGCCGCACCGGAAGGAAATCGATCCCAAGCACGATTACTTGATGGAGGCCCCGGAGCGGGATCCAGAGGGCAACCCTACGGTCATTCGGTACAGCCGCAAGACCAAAGAGCAGTATGTGATGTCGGAAAAAGACGGTAAAGCGACCGGCTGGTCCGCGTGGTATGTGAATGGGAAGTGGCAGCCCCGCGAGAAATAGCAGCGGCTGTGCGCTTGATTGAAAAAACGGTCAGAGTAAGCTCTCTGACCGTTTTTATTTACCCTATCTCTTTTGGCTTACCTGAACTTGCGCAATCTCTGAATTAATGAAGACGTATCCCAGCGTTTCCCGCCCATCTCCTGAACATCGCCATAGAACTGATCCACCAGAGCTGTGACCGGCAATGAGGCGTTCACTTTACGAGCCTCATCCAGGCAAATGCCCAGATCCTTGCGCATCCAGTCCACGGCAAATCCATGATCAAATTCGCCATCAATCATGGTTCCTGAACGGTTTTCCATCTGCCACGACTGAGCGGCTCCCTTGGAGATGACGTCCACAACTTTTCTGACATCAAGATTAGCCTGCTCCGCAAAGTGCAGAGCCTCGGAAAGCCCTTGGACCAGGCCGGCAATCGCAATCTGATTCACCATTTTTGTTTTCTGGCCGCTGCCAGCCGGGCCCATCAGGTTTAGCGCCTTGGCATAGTGTTGCAGCAATGGCTGGGCTTTAGCGAAGTCTGCGTCGGAACCACCACACATGATGGTAAGCTGGCCATTCTGTGCCCCTTGCTGGCCACCGGAAACCGGTGCATCAATAAAGCCCATACCGGCTTTGCGGGAGGACTCGGCGAGCCTTTCTGCAACCCCTGCTGATGCGGTTGTGTGATCTACGAGAATGGCGCCTGATTGCCCGTGCGCCAGAATGCCATCCTCACCTTCATAAACCGCAATCAGGTCCTTGTCTGCGCCCACGCAGGTTAAAACGAAGTCTGCGCCGTCTACGGCTTCTGCGATGGTCTGGCACGCAGTTCCGGGGTACTCCTTTGCCCATTGCAGGGATTTTTGTGTTGAGCGGTTCCATACGCGGACGGTAAGGCCGGCGTTGGCCAGATGGCCGGCCATGGGGTACCCCATAACGCCAAGGCCGATAAAGGTTGCGGTCGTCATTGCTATCTCCTTTTAAGTTATGGAGCTTAACTTAGCACAGAGTTAAACGGTTTCTGGATCAAAAGCTTTATTTGTCACCCGTATAAAAAAAGCCGCTGAATCAGCGGCTTTTTGGTTTTCGGGACTGGCAGAGAGTTACTTTTTAGGGTAATCCCGTGCCGGAGAGCCGGTATACAGCTGGCGCGGACGGCCAATGCGGTAGTCGCCGCTGACCATTTCGTTCCAGTGAGAGAACCAGCCGATCGTCCGTGACATGGCAAAGATTACTGTAAACATGGATGTAGGAATTCCGATTGCCTTGAGGATCAGGCCGGAATAGAAATCCACGTTCGGGTAAAGTGCGCGCTTAACGAAGTACTCGTCTTCCAGTGCAATCTGCTCAAGGCGCTGGGCGATTTTCAGGAGCGGATCATCTTCCAGCCCCAGCTCGCTCAGAACTTCGTGTGCAGTTTCAGCCATTACCTTGGCGCGTGGGTCGAAGTTCTTGTAGACCCGGTGACCAAAGCCCATAAGGCGGAAAGGATCATCTTTGTCCTTGGCCCTGGCAATGAATGTTTCAATGTTGGACTCGTCGCCGATTTCTGCGAGCATGTTCAGGACGGCCTCGTTGGCGCCACCGTGAGCCGGGCCCCAAAGTGCTGCAATGCCGGACGCGATGCAGGCGTAAGGGTTGGCGCCAGAAGATCCGGCCAGCCGAACAGTAGATGTTGATGCGTTCTGTTCGTGGTCAGCATGCAGAATGAAAATCTTGTCCATGGCTTTCGCCAGGATCGGATTTGGCTTATAGGCCTCGCAGGGGACACCAAACATCATTTGCAGGAAATTTTCGGAATACGAAAGGTCGTTCCTCGGGTAAACAAATGGCTGGCCAATGCTGTACTTGTAGCACCAGGCTGCAATCGTCGGCATCTTCGCGATCAGACGATGCGCGGTGATTTCACGCTGATGTTCGTCAGTAACATCCATCTGGTCGTGATAAAACGCAGAAAGCGCCCCGACAACACCGCACATGATGGCCATTGGATGCGCGTCCCGGCGGAAGCCGTGGAAGAAATTACGCATCTGATCGTGCAGCATGGTGTGGTTTTTGATCGTGTCGTGGAACTGCTTGTTTTCTGCGGCTGTGGGCAATTCGCCTTTTAGCAGCAGGTGGCAGACTTCCAGGTAATCCGAGTACTCCGCGAGCTGTTCAATGGGGTAGCCCCGGTGCAGAAGAACGCCGTTGTCACCATCAATGTAAGTGATGGCCGACTCGCAGGCTGCTGTAGAAACAAACCCTGGGTCGTAAGTGAAAATGCCTTGCTGGACTAGGCCTCGTACGTCGATGACGTCAGGGCCAACGGTGCCGGAATAAACCGGTAGCTCAATGGACTTGTCCCCCACCGAGAGCGTGGCTTTCCTGTCGGTCATAGTGCTCTCCTGTTTATCAGCTT
>JAGPVT010000001.1 GCA_018066865.1 Marinobacter sp.
CAGAATGAGAACTGCGTCTGCCTGTACCAATTGTTACATTCCTGCTTTGTTGAGGTACTTGAGTTTTATGTTATAAGTAATGGTTAGTACGCCAGTTTTTCATCAGATGCGTGCTTTAGTCGGAGGGGTAAAACCGACTCATAATAAAAAGGCCTGGCATGGGGCTTTGGCAGGCTATAGCTCACATGGACGACGTGGTGGTAGTTCTCCGCGGTTTAACAGGAAGCGTTGTATGGTTCAATCGTCTCTGGCGACTAAATCGCAGTCGTTTGATCTGGTCAAAAGTGAAATAGAACAGACCATCAAACAGGCTGAATCCAGTCTTGAGCGCTTTCAGGAAAACCGGGAGAGTGGGGAAGACCTGCAAAACTGTCTGGATTTTCTGAACCAACTTCGCGGTATTTTTATCCTTGTAGAGCTTCGTGGCGGCACATTGCTGTGTCAGGAAGCGGTCACTATGGCCAATGATGTACCTGTTGGTGCAAACGACGATAAGAATATCCTCCTGACGACACTGAACAACGCCTTGTTCATTCTTCGTCGTTACGTCGAGTATTACCACCAGCAGCGAGAAGATCACCCGGAACTCTTGCTGCCGGTTATCAACGAATTGCGCGAAGCTCGCCGTGAGAAACCCTATCCCGAATCCCGTTTTTTTGAGGTTGATGTAAAAGAGCGGCCGGACTTTTGTGGCGGCTTGTCGGTTCCTGCCTTCGAAGGCAATGAAGCAGACTATGAGATTGTTGCCCGGCGCATGCGCCTGACCTTTCAGGTTGCGCTGCTGGGTTTGCTACGGGATCGGAGTCCTGTGGTTAGCCAGAAACTTTTCGGTAGGTCAGCGCGGGGTTTTGTCCGTTTGTGCCAGGGAGCTCCGATGGGGCAGATGTGGTGCCTCGTTGCAATAGCAGCGGATACCATGCTGGACCGTGCCATGACCTTCACCAAAGCCCGCAAGCGTTTGTTCATGCGAATCGAAAAATACGCGCGGGAAGTGGTTTATGTTGGCAAGGTGGCGACGGCCAAAAACGCACCGGACTCCCTCATTCGCGATCTGGTTTACCTGCTTTATCGTAGCGGCTCTGCAAATCCGGAAGTTACGGGGGTTCTTTCCGCGTTCCACCTGACGCCTGCCGAGTTTCCGGATTCCATTCTTGAGGCTCATTCCCGCCGCCTCTACGGACCGGGCGCAGATGTGTTGAAATCGCTCTCCGAAGCCTTGCAGGAAGAGTTGAACCAGCTTAAAGACAAGCTCGATATTATCGAACGGGGCATTGAGCCGGATCTGGCGGAGCTGTCATCTATTGCCGACACCCTGGAACGCCTCGGCAATACCTTGGTCATGCTCGACCTCAATCGGTTAGCAACCATCGCCCGCGAAGAAGCTGTAAGACTGCGGACATGGGAAGCAGAATCCCGCCTGCCCGGTGAAGAAGAGCTGTTCCGCCTTGCGGACTCTGTGTTGGGCATTGAAGACGCAGTCATGCAGATCGTCAGTCGTGGTATCACATCAGAAACCGATGCGCTGGCGGGCAGTAAACGGAGCCGTGAAGAGACCATTTATTTCAGAGAAGCGGTTTACGTGGTGGCCGACGAAGCACGGGGCGCTTTAACGCTTGCCAAACGCGCCATTACAGCGTTTGTGGAATCGGATTATGACAAGCTTCATCTCGCCAATCTGCCCGCAACCTTGCACAGCATTTGGGGCGGGTTACAGATGGTGGATGATCCTGGTGCAGCACACGTGCTTGAGCGTGTTTCAGCATCCATACAGGAGCGCTTACTGGATGCACGTGAAGCACCTGAAACCCAGGTTCTGGAAGCATTGGCGGATGCTCTCACATCGCTTGAGTACTATATTGAAAGTATTGGTAAGCGTGAGGAGAGCAACGAAGACCTGCTCAGATTGGCAGAGTCATCGCTGGATGATGTCGGTCTGTAGTATGTCGACTTGACGGTAAAGGCCAGATAACAAAAAACCCGCGTATATATTATAACGCGGGTTTTTTTATGAGCTCGGTGGGGCTAATCAGCCCATGTTGAACAGTTCACCCAGCTTGGTAGCCAGCATCATGTCGCCTTCGGCGCGCAGTTGCCCAGCCATGAAAGCCTGCATGCCGTCAGTTTCACCGGAAACAATACCCTGCAGGGTTTCGGAGTTCATGATCAGTGTTACGGAAGGGTCGTCGTGAGGGCCTTCGTGCAGTGAGCATGTTCCGTCTTTGATGACCAAGTGATGGGTCTTGTCATCTTCGATGTCAAATTGGAAAACCAGATCGAGGCCCTGGGCTGCGTCTGCGTTGAAGTTCTGCTCGAGTTTTTGAAAGATTTGATCTACAGACATTATTTTACCCTTTGTGGTGGTTGTCTTGTCATGGTGGCGGCTTTATGCGCCTGGCTTTTAAAGCCATGGCGGCAGCCGGGTAGAGCCGACTTCGCCTTTCGACTTTATGGTGAGACTGAATCACTGTCAAGTTCGATCGAACGCTTGTTTTAATTTTTTTGCTCTGCTTATCACTAGAGTTTCGGTAAGTTACACTCTCGTGCTTGCTTAACTGGCTGGAGAAGCGATTTGGAGTTTCTGACGGATTACGGTTTGTTTTTGGCTAAAGTGGTCACCTTTGTTATTGCGGCAATTGTGGTCGTGTCTATTATTGTCTCCGCGACTCATAAAGAAAGGGATGACGACGAAGACGACGGAGAGCTGCAGATCCGCAAACTTAATGAGAAATACCGCAAGCTGCGTGAGTCCATTCAGGCGCGACTTATGTCAGAGCATGAGCGGAAAGCCTGGAACAAAGCAAAAAAGAAGAAAGACAAAGCCGAAAAGAAAGCCGGTAAAGCAAAGAAAACCGATGCGGACGCCCCTGAAGCTGCTCCGAAACGCATCTATGTGCTGGATTTCGACGGAGACATCAAAGCCAGCGACACAGATCCGCTTCGCCGCGCCATCTCTGCCGTACTCAGCGTCGCTGAGCCTGGTAAAGATGAGGTCGTGATTCGTCTCGAAAGTGGTGGAGGCCTGGTGCACGCCTATGGACTTGCCGCTGCACAACTCGACAGGATCCGCAGCAAAGGCATTCACCTTACGGCCTGTGTCGATAAAGTGGCTGCAAGCGGCGGTTACATGATGGCTTGCGTTGCCGACAAAATTATCGCTTCGCCATTCGCTGTACTAGGCTCTATTGGTGTCGTGGCGCAGCTGCCCAATTTTCACCGGCTACTCAAGAAGAACAACGTCGACTTTGAAATACTGACCGCCGGCGAGCACAAGCGCACCATGACCATCTTTGGCGAAAACACTGATAAAGGTCGACAGAAATTTCTCGACGACCTGGAAGACACACATGGTCTGTTCAAGGATTACGTCAGTGAACGCAGGCCTGATCTCGATATAGCCGCTGTGGCCACCGGAGACATCTGGTTCGGAAAGCGGGCACTGGAGGTGAAATTGATCGACGAGATCAAAACCTCCGACGAATATCTCATTGAAGCCTGCGACAGGGCAGATGTAGTCTCTGTCTCATTCCAGCGCAAACGGACCCTGCCGGAGAAACTCGGTCTGGCAATCAGTGCAGCGCTCGAGCACACGGTATGGAGAGTCCTGAGTACGTTTCGCAACCAGAAAATACAGTAACTAACAGCAAGCGGGGGAAATCATGACGAACGATATCCAATATAAAGCCTGGCGCGTTGAAGAGCAGGATGGCGACTTTAAGGGTGCCGAACAGACCCTAAGCACCAAAGATCTCCCTGAGGGTGAGGTGCTGATAAAAGTCAGCCATTCTTCTCTCAACTATAAAGACGCACTCTCGGCCTCAGGCAACAAAGGTGTAACACGCACGTTCCCGCACACGCCGGGCATCGATGCCGCTGGTGAAGTCGTCGAATCCGCAACCGGAACACCTGCTGTTGGCAGCCCGGTTATTGTGACCGGCTATGACCTGGGGATGGGCACCGCTGGTGGTTTTGGTGAATACATCCGTGTTCCCTCTGCATGGTGCGTACCCATGCCAAGCGGCTGGAGTGCCAGCACGGCAATGATCTACGGCACCGCTGGCCTTACAGCAGGTCTGTGTGTACAAAAGCTTCTTACCATGGGTGCCAGGCCAGAGCAGGGCAAAGTAGCCGTTTCCGGCGCCTCAGGTGCAGTTGGCAGCGTTGCAGTAGAGCTGCTTGCAAAGCTCGGCTTCGACGTCGTCGCGATCAGTGGCAAAGCCGATCACGAAGCCAGCCTGAAAGAACTAGGTGCTAGTGAGGTCGTTGGACGAGATGCGCTGGCGGAAGATAAAAAACCGATGCTGAAACCCGTATTCGGCAACGCTGTGGATACCGTTGGTGGCGCGCCCCTTGCTGAACTGCTGAAGCAGATACTACCCGGCGGCTCCGTTTCCTGCTGCGGCTTGGTGGCTGGCCCCCAGCTCCAGACCACGGTTCTCCCGTTCATCTTGCGTGGTGTGAACCTGTTGGGTGTGGATTCGGTGGAAATTCCGCTGGCAGAAAAAGAAGCTGTATGGAAAAAGTTTGCGGGTGACTGGAAATGCCCGAAGGCCGAAGCTTCTGCGAAACGAATTGGCCGTGCTGACCTTGACGGCGCGCTGAAGGCGTTCCTGAAAGGCGAGTCAGCGGGAAAAATCGTCCTGGATCACGCGATCTGAAACGCCTAAGCTGAAGCTGCCAGAGCGGGGCCAGTAGTCAAAACTGTGCGTAGCCATGGATGGCGGGGCCAAGCGTACACGGACGTATTCACAGCGTGTTTTGACTACTGGCCCCGTTCTGGTAGCAGACTCCGGGTTCCGGGCCAGAAACCTAAGAAGCCCGACGCCGAAACAACGGCAAATCCGTATCCGTAGCAGCTTGATACCCCTGACTGAAGAAGTTCAGAGATCGCGCCGCCTTGCGGATATCCTTATCGGGCCGCAGCTCATAAGTATCAAAGCCGCAACGCTTCATAAACTGAAGTTGATCCAATAGCACATCTCCAATCGCCCGCAGCTCATTTTTAAACCCGAAGCGCTCCCTCAGCAAACGGCCAATGCTGTAACCCCGGCCATCGCTGAACTTGGGGAAGTTTACAGCGATCAACGGTAGCTCATTCACATGATCAGCCAGAATCTCGGGCTCATCATGGCTGTCAAACCACACGCCAATATCCTCTCTGCCAACAAAGTGCTCACGACCTGCGAGCCAGAGATCGGCCGGGATCAGCGCGCGTTCGTGGTCAGGAATGTTCAGTGATTCGCCACTGTCAGGGCGGGGAACCACAATCCACTGGTTCTGACGGATGCTGCCATCCCGGAAAATAATGTCAGGCATAAACCCGCTCCTTGAAAGGATCGATTCCAACACGGCGATAAGTATCCAGGAAAGATTCCTCATCCGTGCGCTTGTTTACGTACACATCAATGATCTTGGCGATCACATCGGGCATGTCATCCCGAGCAAAGGATGGCCCCAGTATTTTTCCGATTGATGCATCATGCTGCGATGAGCCACCGAGACTGACCTGGTAGAATTCCTGGCCCTTTTTGTCGACACCCAGAACACCAATGTTGCCAACGTGGTGATGGCCACAGGCGTTCATGCAGCCCGAAATATTCAAATCGATTTCGCCAAGGTCGTACAGGAAATCAAGATTATCAAAACGGCGCTGAATCGCGTCAGCCACAGGAATGGATTTGGCATTGGCCAAAGCGCAGAAATCACCACCCGGGCAGCAAATAATGTCCGTCAGCGTATTCAGGTTGGCTGTGCCGAAACCCATAGGGCCAAGTTGCTGCCAGAGCTCCAGCAGGCGATCCTGCCGCACATCTGCCAACACCACGTTCTGTTGGTGCGTTACCCGTACTTCCCCGAAACTGTACTCATCCGCCAGATCTGCAATTTGCTCAAGCTGCCGGTCGGTAACGTCGCCCGGTGGCGTACCGGTTTTTTTCATGGTCAGTGAAACAATGGCGTAGCCCGGCTTCTTGTGGGTGTCCACGTTGTGCTGTAGCCACTGATCAAAGCCACGGTTTTCGAACCGTTGCTGTGCAAGCAGGTCGGTTGCATTATCCAGCGCCGCATAATCAGGCTCGGTGAAGTAGCCCTGAATGCGTTCAATGGCCTCAGGCGTCAGCCGGCTCGGCGAATCCTTGATGTGCGCCCACTCGGTTTCGACTTTCTCCGCAAAACCTTCCGGCGTCAGAGCCTTTACCAGAATCTTGATACGGGCCTTGAACTTGTTATCGCGACGACCGTAGCGGTTGTAGACCCGGAGAACGGCTTCAAGGTAGGTAAGGAGGTCCAGCTCCGGCAGAAACTCCCGGATAACAGGGGCTACCATAGGGGTGCGCCCAAGCCCGCCACCGACGTGTACGCGGAATCCGAGTTCGCCAGCTTCATTGCGCACGATTTGAAGCCCTATATCGTGCACCCGGATAGCGGCTCGGTCAGTCTGCTCTGAAGCATTTACAGCAACCTTGAACTTTCTGGGCAGAAACGCGAATTCCGGATGAAAGGTCGACCACTGTCGAATGACTTCACAGTAGGGACGGGGGTCCACCAATTCGTCCGACTGAACAGCCGCAAACTGGTCTGTCGTTGTGTTCCTGATGCAGTTTCCGCTGGTCTGGTTTGCGTGCATTTCAACTTCAGCTAATTCTGCCAGAATGTCAGGCACGTCTTCCAGGTCAGGCCAGTTGAGCTGTACGTTCTGGCGTGTTGTGAAGTGAGCGTAGCCTTTGTCGTAATCCCGCGTAATCCGGGCCAGACGGCGCAATTGAACAGAACGCAGCATGCCGTAGGGCACACAGATGCGCAGCATGGGTGCAAGCCGTTGAATGTAAAGACCATTCTGAAGGCGCAAAGGAAGAAACTCGTCCTCTGCCAGCTCTCCGGCCAGTGCCCGCGTGGTCTGGTCCCGGAATTGTGCAACCCGTTCGGCCATCATTTGCCGATCGTGCTCATCGTATACGTACATAAAGGAAAGTCCTGGGTAATATCGTCGTAGCGGCATGCACCTGAAAGATTCCAGCTCAGGAACATCCGGTGCGCCCGAAAATCGGGGCCTTATATCTGAAAGGGAGGATAACAGCGGTTTCTTATTCTAGAAACGATTATTTCAAGATATGTTTATCGATTCAAGCGATAAGGCGATGTCATAGACACTGGACGAATATCAATTTGATGCTTTAATGAGAGGGGAGAAAACACCGATTACGCGTTTCATTTAAATTCGAATAGCAGGCACCGGCAACCCGGGCCTCTGGACAAGGAGCAGGTAATGAAGAAGCTAGTGCGATCAGACAGTCAGGTCGATGCCATAGCGTCAGTGCTACTGGTAGCACTTGTAGTCGTATCCGCTGTGGTTTGGATTTCCGGGCAGTAACGATTACTGCCCGGACAACACTATATTTACAACCAGAACGAGCGTGCCAATAAAGAGCGCCGTGAACAGTAAGCCACCAATAATATAGGGCAACGGGCTGTGGCTCTCGAAATCCTCTTCGTGGCGCCTGTTGGATTGAACCCCCAAGGCGCCCGCAGCTACGCTCTGCATCACCTTTAAAACGCTGGGGCCTTTGGGTTTTTTGTTTTTAGCCTTCTCCGTATCTGGCGCATTTGCCATATAACCCATCCTCTTTGCGTGTAAGAGTGACCATTACTCCGCCGGATCATATGCGAGGCTGGGTCCCAGCCATCGCTCTGCTTCCGCTTTGGAAAGACCTTTACGCTCAGCATAGTCTTCAACCTGATCTACGCCAATTTTACCCACTGCGAAAAATTTTGAATCCGGGTGCGAAAAGTACCAGCCTGAAACGGCTGCCGTAGGGAACATGGCAAAGTGTTCAGTGAGTTCAATGCCGGTTTTTGCAGTCGCGTCCAACAGTTGGAACAGTGTTGCTTTCTCGGTGTGGTCGGGGCATGCAGGGTAACCGGGAGCAGGGCGGATACCGCGGTAACGTTCCTTGATCAGGTCTTCGCTCTCAAGCTGTTCACCAGAATCATAGCTCCAGAATTCCTTGCGTACGCGTTCATGCATACGCTCTGCAAAGGCTTCGGCCAGGCGATCCGCCAGGGCTTTCACCATGATCGCGTTGTAGTCATCGTTGG